>DASUNU010000221.1:0-12889 GCA_036276995.1 Solirubrobacterales bacterium | reverse complement strand
CGTTCGGAGGGCCACCCGGCCCCGCCCGCGACGCCAGATCCCTTTGCTGTCGTCCTTTCCCTCGTATAGCGATGCAAAGGACGACAGCAACCGGGCTACCCTCATCGATTCATGTACGACAAGGCGAAAATCTGGGTTGAGGGCGGTGCCGGGGGGAACGGCTGTGTGTCGTTCCGGCGTGAGGCGCATGTTCCTCGCGGAGGCCCAGACGGGGGCGATGGTGGGCATGGGGGGGACGTGGTCCTGGTCTGTGACGCCTCCAAGCGCGATCTCGGGGCTCTAAAGGGGAGCAAGCACTTTCGGGCGCCGCGGGGGCGCAACGGGGAAGGGTCGAACCGGCATGGGGCGCGGGGGGAGGAGCTGGTGATTCCGGTGCCGGCGGGGACGCAGGCGGTGACCGTGGACGGAGCCGCCGTCGACCTTGTCGAGATCGGACAGCGGGCCGTGGTCGCGAACGGGGGTCGCGGGGGGCACGGGAACAAGCGGTTCGCGAACTCGACCCGGCAGGCGCCGCGGTTTGCCGAGAAGGGGACGAGTGGGGAGGCGGACTGGATTGAGCTGCGGCTGAAGCTGCTGGCCGACGTCGGGCTAGTCGGGCTGCCGAACGCCGGCAAGTCCTCGCTGCTGGGGCGGCTGACGCGGGCGGCGCCGAAGGTGGGGGACTACCCGTTCACGACGATCTCGCCGGTGCTGGGGACGATCGAAGGCGAGGATCGCCAGGCCGTGGTCGCCGACATCCCCGGCCTGATCGAGGGCGCTGCCGAGGGCGCCGGCCTCGGGCACGAGTTCCTCGCCCACATCGAGCGCTGCTCGATGCTGGTCCACCTGGTCGAGCTGGCGCCGGCCGAGGGAACCCCGGAGGGCAACTACGAGACCGTGCGGGCGGAGCTGACGGCGCACGGCGCCGGGCTGGAGCGACTATCGGAGCTGGTCGTCCTGAGCAAGCGCGACCTCCTGCCCGCGGAGGAGGTGGAGGCCGCCCTGGTGGCCTGGCGCGAGCGGCTCGACGGCGAGGCGCTGGGCGTGCTCGCGGTCTCCGCTGCGACCGGGGATGGCCTCGACGAGCTGCGCCACCGCATCCTCGCCGAGCTGCCGGGGCTGCAGCCGGCACCGGGTGCGGCTGCCGGCGAGCCCGGCGGCGAGTTCGAGGTCGAGCACCGCGTCTACCGGCCGGCCGGCGAGGGTGGCTACTGGGTCGAACAGGAGGAGGACGGTGCCTTCCGGATCCAGGGCCGCGGGGTCGAACTGCTCTTCGAGCGCCACGACGTCAAAAACGAAGAGGCGCTCGCCTACCTCGAGCAGCGCCTCACCGAGATCGGCGTCATCGCCGCCCTGACCAAGGCCGGCTTCGAGCCCGGCGACGACGTCCGCATCGGCGAGCACGAGTTCGAGCTGCACATCTAGCCCGCGGCTGCCGTCGCCGGCTTGGAGTAGCATCGTGGTATGAGACGTTTTGTCAGCAGCCGCTCGGATGCTGCTGGTTGGGGCGAAAACGCCCAACCTGCGGTTCGGCCGGTCCGGTCTGGGGGAAGAGTCAGGCGACTGGCAGCCCTTTGGGAGGCAGTGCTGCCGATCGTCGGATTGATCTTCTTGGCCGAAGCCCTCTCAGTGATTCAGGTGGGGAGGGTTCTCGAGTTCCTCCTGACCGGTGGGGCGCTGGGAATCGTGGTCGGCAAAGCGATCGTGATCTGGCGTGAGCTGTACGGACCCGAACTGCTGTCCCAACGGGTGAGGAGAACCGAAGGCGTCTGGTTCTTGCTCGGCATCGCTGCGTCCCTCTCGCTTCTGCTGCTTTTCTAACAGCAATGAGAGCTTTTATCCGCAGCCACGATCAGGCTCTTAACTGGCGCACTGGGGGGAGAGAGCGGCGTGCCGGGGACTTATGGGAAATCGATCGTCGCCTGGCGCGAGCGCGGAGGACCTGCGCTGGACCCCGATCGGGTCAGGCAGATCGAGCATGTCTGGCTCCTGGTCGGGGTCGCGGTAATGGTCCTCGCCATCTTGATTCAGGTGGCGGTAGTGCTGGTTCGGGGCGTTCCCGTCTAGGTGAGTTGCGACAGCCCCGCCGCCAGGGCGAAGCCGCGCCGATGACGAGTGAGCTTGCCGCCAGTGCGCCCCAGCCGATCGCCGCTCCCATCTCGGCTACCTTGCCCGCCATGACCCTGGTCGTCAAGCTCGGTTCCTCGATCGTCGCCGCGGACGACGGCGAGCTGCGCGCGGACGTGCTCGACTCCGTCTGCGCGCAGGTCAGCGCTCTCGAGCAGGGGGGTGAGCGGGTGGTGATGGTCACCTCCGGGGCGATCGCGCGGGGGATGCGGCTGATGGGGCTGCCGGTGCGGCCGCGGGCGATGGACGAGTTGCAGGCCTCCTCCGCGGTCGGCCAGGGCGACCTCTTCCGGGCTTATGAGAGTCGGCTCGCGCAGGGCGGGACCAAGGCGGCACAGGTACTGCTGACCGCGGCCGACATCGCCGCCCGCACCAACTACCTCAACGCTCGCCAGACCCTGCGGCGGCTGGTCGAGTGGGGGGTGGTGCCGGTGATCAACGAGAACGACACCACCGCCACCGACGAGATCACCTTCGGCGACAACGACTTCCTCGCCGCGCAGGTTGCGCTGCTGCTCGATGCCCGTCTCCTGGTGTTGCTGACCAACGTCGACGCGCTCTACTCCGCCGACCCGGGTCTCGACCCGGCGGCGGAGCCGATCGCCGCGGTCGAGGACTTCGCCGAGCTGGCGGCGCTGGAGATCGGCGACCGCACCTCGGCCTTCGGTTCCGGCGGCATGCGCAGCAAGGTTGCCGCTGCGGAGATGGCGAGTGAGGCCGGGATCCCGGCGGTGATCTGCAACGGCACCAGCGTCGGCACCCTGGCCCAGGCCGCGGCCGGAAAAGCGGTCGGCACCCGCTTCGCGGCCCAGGAGAGCCGCGAGTCCAGCTTCAAGCTCTGGCTCAAGTACGCGAAGCCGGCGCGCGGCCAGATCGCCGTCGATGCCGGCGCCGCCCGCGTCCTGCGCGAGAGTGGCTCCAGCCTGCTGCCGGTCGGGATCGTCGGCGTCGAGGGCGAGTTCGATGCCGGCGACGCCGTCGATGTCGCCGCCGAGGGGCTGGTCCTGGGCAAAGGCATCGCCGACTACTCCTCGCGCGAGCTGGCCCGGGTGCTGGGGATGAAGAGCGCCGAGGTGCGCGACGTGCTCCCGCACGCGGCCGACGAGGTGATCCACCGCGATCGCTTCGTCCTGCTCTAGCCGCGGTCAGCACCAGGTCCCCAGCTACCCTTGTCCGATGGCCGTGACCACGAGCACCGTCGCCGAGACTTGCGCCGCCGCAAAGCGGGCGGCGCGGACCCTGGCGAGCGCCCCGACCGAGACCAAGAACGCCGCCCTCGAGGCGACCGCGCGGCTGCTCGAAGAGCGGACAGCGGCGATCCTCGAGGCGAACGCCGGCGATCTCGCCGACGAGCGCGCCGCCGGGCTGACCGAGGCGCTGCGCGACCGGCTCACGCTGACCCCGGAGCGGGTCGCGGCGATGGCCGAGGGCGCCCGCGTTGTCGCCGCCCTGGACGATCCGGTCGGCGAGGAGCTGGAACGCAAAACTCTGGAGAGCGGCCTCGACCTGCGCAAGCTGCGGGTGCCGCTCGGGGTGATCGCCGTCGTCTACGAGGCGCGCCCCAACGTGACGATCGACTGCGCGGCGCTGACGATCAAGAGCGGCAACGCGATCGTCCTGCGCGGCTCCCACTACGCCGAACGCTCCAATGCCGCCTTGGCGGGGATCGTGCGCGCGGCGCTGACCGAGGCCGGCCTGCCGGAAGACGCGGTGCTGCTGCTCGAGGGCGGCGGCCACGGCGACCTGGCTGAGCTGGCGACCCAGGAGGGCCTGATCGATCTCCTCATCCCGCGCGGCGGCGAGGGGCTGAAGGCGGCGATCAAGGAGGTCGCCACGGTGCCGGTGATGTATGCCGCGGCGGGCAACTGCCACGTCTACGTCCACACCGAGGCCGACCCCGAGATGGCGCGGCGGATCGCGGTCAACGCCAAGACCCAGCGCCCCGGTGTCTGCAACGCGGCGGAGACGCTGCTGGTCGACGCCGCGATCGCCGAGCGCTTCCTGCCCGCCGTCCTCGCCGACCTGCGCGAGGCCGGGGTCGAGCTGGTCGGCGACGAGCGCGCCCGCGCCCTGGCCGGCGAGGTCGAGGTCGGGGCCGCCGACGAGGCCGACTGGGACACCGAGTTCCTCGCCCTGAAGCTGGCGGTCGCCGTGGTCGACTCGGTCGACGACGCGGTCGAGCACGTCAACCGCCACGGCACCGGCCACTCGGAGGCGATCGTCAGCGCCGACGAGGTGGCGGCCGAGCGCTTCGCCGCCGGGGTTGACGCCGCCGCCGTCTACGTCAACGCCTCGACCCGCTTCACCGACGGCTTCGAGTACGGGATGGGGGCCGAGATCGGCAACTCGACCCAGAAGCTGCACGCCCGCGGCCCGATCGGGATGCGCGAGCTGACGACCTTCAAGTACGTCGCCCGCGGCGACGGCCAAGTGCGTGGGTAGCTCCGAGCCCGCCGGCATCGGGGTCCTCGGGTCGGCCTTCAACCCGCCCCACCTCGGGCACCTGGCGCTGGCCCAGGAGGCGCTCTGGCAGCTCAATCTGGCGGAGGTGGTCCTGGTCCCGACCGGCCAGGCTCCGCACAAGCGGATCGCCGATGACCCGGGCGGCGAGCTGCGAATCACGATGACCCGGCTGGCCGCGGCCGATGACTCGCGCTTCTCGGTCTCCAGCCTCGAGGTCGAGCGCGACGGGCCGTCCTACACGTATGAGACCTTGGAGCTGCTTGCTGAGGAAAGAGGCGACACGGAGCTGGTGTTCGTAATGGGGGCGGACGCCGCCGTCGGCCTCGAGAGCTGGCGCAACCCTGAGCGGGTGGTCGGGCTGGCCCGGATCGCGGTCGCGCGCCGGGCCGGTGTCTCCGAGGCGGAGGTGGCGGCGGTGCTGCGCAGTCTCGGCGCCGAGGGGCGGACCACGATGCTGGAGATGCCGCAATTCGGGGTCTCCTCCTCGGCCGTGCGCGAGCGCGCCGCCGCCGGGCGGCCGCTGCGCTACCTGGTGCCGGAGCCGGTTGCCCGCTTCATCGAAGAAAAGGGGATCTACTCGTGAGCGGTCTGAAATCCGAGACCCTGGCCCGGCGCTTGGCCGAGCTCGCTGACTCGAAAAAAGCCGAGGAGATCGTGATCCTCGACATGCGCGAGCTCGTCTCCTACACCGACTTCCTGGCAATCTGCACCGCCCGCAACGAGCGCCAGGCGCGGGCGATCGTCGACGAGGTGCGAGTGCAGGTGAAGAGCGAGACAGGCGTCTTCCCGGGCGGGGTCGACGGTGCCGGGGCGGACGGCTGGGTCGTGCTCGACTATCTCGACTGCGTGCTCCACGTCTTCACCGCGGAGGCGCGCGAGCGCTACCAGCTCGAGGACCTCTGGCACGAGGCGCCGCGCCTCGAGCTCGACCTCGATGCGCCCGAAGCACCCTCCGCCGCCAGCGCCTGATTTTCTCCCGCCGTTTGCCGTCCGAGCGCGCCCGTACGGTGCCGCTCCATGGGTAGCTTCAAGCGGGTTCTGTTCGGCTACCGCCCCGCGGAAGTGGAGGCGGCGATATCCGGGCGCGACTGGCGGGTCGGCGTGCTCGAGCGCGAGGTTGCGGCCGGCCAGCGCCAGGCCGAGACGATCGCCGAGCTCGAGGGTGAGATCACTTCGCTGTCGGCAATGGTGATCGAGCGCGAGCGCGAGATCCGTGGCCTAACCGAGCGCCTGCGCGAGGCCAACGAGCGCCACGACCGCAGCATCGCCTCGCTCGACGCGGTCTCCAGCCGGCTCGAGGAGATTCAGGCCCAGGCCCGCGGCCAGGCGACCCGGATCCGGATGAAAGCGCTGCGCGAGGCGGTCGAGGTCGGCCGCCGGGTGCAGGAGTTGAACGAGGCCCAGGCCTCTGGGGCCGTGTCCCCGCCGGCCAACGGCAACGGCGTCGCCGCGTCCAACGGCCACGGCGCCAGCGCGCCTACTGGCAGCGATTTCTTCGAGGGTGAGGTCAAGCTTGAAATCGGGCCGCTGGGCGATTTCTCCCAGCTGGTCGGGTTCGAGGACGCGGTCGGCCAGCTCGGGGCCTCCGAGATCTCGGTCGAGCGCTTCTCCGAGGGCCGGGCGACGCTCTCGATGCGGCTCGACGAGCCGACCGAGCTGCTGCGCGAGCTCGAGGAGCTCTCCGCTCTTGACTTCAAGGTCCGCCACACCGCGCCGGACAACCTGATCCTCGACGTCGACGAGGATCAGGGCCCCGAGCAGCGCGCCGCCTAGGCAGCCCGCACTCTCGATAAACTCGGAACCCGATTCTGGGGCTGTAGCTCAGCTGGAAGAGCGTCGCGCTGGCAGCGCGAAGGTCAGGGGTTCGAGCCCCCTCAGCTCCACTCCTCAACGATTCGCGTCTGGTTGCCGATGACTCCGTGATGAGCGCCGCCGACGAGCACGTGTTCTCGCACGGGATGCGGGACACGCGGGAGACGCTGGAAGTCTGGAGCGAGCGGCCGTGGCAGGTGCTGGGGAGCTGGGTCGGGCTGGGCCTGGCCGTGGCGATCGCGCTGCTGACCGCGACCTGGTTCGTCGCCGGGCTGCTGACGCCCGACCTGACCCCGATCCACCTGGCCGGGCTGACCTATCCCTCCGAGCCGGATGACCTGCTGCCGATCCTCTGGCGCAACTCGCTGGTCCTCGCCCTGCACGGCACCGCCTGCGTCGCCGGCTTCATCGCCGGCGCCTCGATGCCGATCGCCGCCGCGCAGCGGACCGGCATCTCGCGCTGGATTCACGTCAAGGCCGGCGAACTGGCGATCCTCTTCGTCTGCGCCGTCACCCTCTTTTCGCTGGGCACCCAGGCGCTATACCTCGGCCTCCAGGGCTCGACCCTCGCCTACCAGCTCGAGATCAGCAACTTCGAGCTGATTCTCAGCGTGCTGCCGCACGCGATCCCGGAGTTGACGGCGCTGTTCCTGCCGCTCGCCGCCTGGCTGATCGCCTCGCGCCGCGGCGAGTGGAACCAGTTGCTGGCGGCGACCTTCATCACCGTCCTGCTGGCGATCCCGGTCCTGATCGCGACCGCGACGATCGAGGTCTATGTCTGGCCCCAGATCCTCGAAGCGATCTCGCCGGTGGACACGCACCACATCACGATCGAATCGATCGGCCCATAACTAGGCTAGGGCGCGATGAGCAAGCCGGCGGGGTACTCAGGCAAGCCGCTGACGCAGAAGCTCGGGATCAAGGAGGGGGCGACGGTCGTCCTCGTCGATGCCCCGGCTGAGGCGGAGAAGTTGCTCGCTCCGTTGCCCGATGGCGTGACGCTGCGGCGCGGCAACCGCGGTCGCCGCGAGGTCACGCTCTGGTTCGTGACCTCGCGCGCCGAGTTCGAGCGGCGCTTCGCGGCGGTGGCGGGGGCGGTGGGCGATGGAACGCTGTGGATGGCCTGGCCAAAGCGGTCCTCCGGGGTCGCCACGGACATCACCGAGGACACGATTCGCGAGGTGGCGCTGCCGGCCGGCCTGGTCGACAGCAAGGTCTGCGCGATCGACGAGACCTGGTCCGGTCTGCGACTGACGCGTCGCCGTTCCCAGCCGGCCTCATAAGATCGCCGCCTGATGAGCGGATACGACCCGACGGCGATCGAGCGCAAGTGGCAGCAGGTCTGGGCCGAGGAGAAGACCTGGGAGGTGCCGAACCCGGGCCAGCCCGGCTTCGACCCGGACAAGCCGAAGTCCTACGTGCTGGAGATGCTGCCCTACCCCTCGGGTGAGCCCCATGTCGGTCACCTCAAGTGCTACGCGGTAGGCGACGCGATCGCCCACTTCCGCCGCCGCCAAGGCTTCGAGGTGATCCACCCGATGGGCTACGACTCCTTCGGGCTGCCGGCCGAGAACAACGCGATCAAAACCGGGGAGCCGCCGCAGGTCGCGACCGAGCGCTCGATCGCCTCCTTCCAGCGCCAGTTCCGCGAGTGGGGGATCTCGATCGACTGGTCGCGCGAGCTGGCCACCCACACGCCCGAGTACTACCGCTGGACCCAGTGGATCTTCCTGCGCCTGTTCGAGAAGGGGCTCGCCTATCGGACCGAGGCGCCGGTGCAGTGGTGCCCCAAGGACGCGACCGTGCTGGCCAACGAGCAGGTCGTCGACGGGCGCTGCGAGCGCTGCGGGACCGAGGTGGTTCAGCGCAAGCTCTGGCAGTGGTTCTTCAAGATCACCGATTACGCCGACCGCCTGCTCGCCGACTTCGACCGGCTCGAGTCCTGGCCGGAGAACGTGATCACGATGCAGCGCAACTGGATCGGCCGCTCCGAGGGGGCGGAGGTGGTCTTCCGCTGCGAGGAGGTCGGGCTCGACTTCCCGGTCTTCACCACCCGCCCCGACACCCTCTTCGGCGCCACCTTCTTCGTGCTCGCCCCCGAGCACCCGGAGCTGGAGCGGCTGGTCGCCGGCACCCCGGCCGAGGAGGCGGTGCGCGAGTACGTCAACCGGGTCGGCCGCGAGTCGGCCGAGGAACGCGGGGCCGAGGATCGGGAGAAGACCGGCGTCCCGCTCGGCCGCAGCGTCGTCAACCCGGTCAACGGCGAGGAGATCCCGATGTACGTCGCCGACTACGTGCTGATGGAGTACGGGACCGGGGCGATCATGGCGGTCCCCGGCCACGACTCGCGCGACTACGAATTCGCCCGCAAGTTCGAGCTTCCCATCAAGCGCGTGATCGAGGGCGAGGACGAGGAGGCGGCGCGCGACGAGCAGGGCCTGCCCTATCCCGGCGACGGCCCGATGACCGGCTCCGGCCGCTTCGACGGCCAGGGCAACCGCGAGGCCTACGAGGAGATCGTCGCCTGGCTCGAGTCCGAGGGCCGCGGCAAGCCGGCGGTCAACTACCGCCTGCGCGACTGGCTGGTCTCGCGCCAGCGCTACTGGGGGGCGCCGATCCCGGTCGTCTACTGCGAGGCCTGCGGCGAGGACGGGGAGGCGGCGATCGTCCCGGTGCCCGACGAGCAGCTGCCGGTCGAGCTGCCGGCGATCGAGGACTACGCGCCGCAGGGCAAGAGCCCGCTGGCCGCGGCCGAGGAGTGGGTAGCGACCGAGTGCCCGCGCTGCGGCGGCCCGGCCCGGCGCGAGACCGACACGATGGACACCTTCGTCGACTCCTCCTGGTACTTCATCCGCTACCTCGACGCCCACAACGGGGAGGCCGCCTGGGACCGCGCCGCCGCCGACCACTGGCTCGCGGTCGACCAGTACATCGGCGGGGTCGAGCACGCGATCCTGCACCTGATGTACGCGCGCTTCTTCACCAAGGCGCTGGCCGACGCCGGGCAGCTCTCGGTGCAGGAGCCGTTCGCCAACCTCTTCGCCCAGGGGATGATCACCCGCGACGGGGCGAAGATGTCGAAGTCGCGCGGCAACACGGTCAGCCCCGGCGATTACGTCGAGCGCTACGGCGCCGACACCGCTCGTACTTACGTCTGCTTCATGGGCCCGCCGGAGCGCGGCGGCGACTGGACCGACGAGGGGGTGGAGGGCGTCAACCGCTTCCTCTCGCGGCTCTGGCGCCTCTGCGAGGAGGTCGAGGGGCGGACCGGGGCCGGACCGGAGCCGGGGGCCGAGGCCGAGGCCGAGGGCGCGGCGCGCGAGCTGGTCGCCAAGGCGCACTGGGCGATCGACAAGGCGACCCGTGACTTCCAGCGTGGCTTCCAGTTCAACACCGTGATCTCGGCGGTGATGGAGCTGGTCAACGACACCTACCGGCTCAAGGACGGGCTCTACGGCGATCCCCAGGGAGACGCCGCGGTCCGCTTTGCCACCGCCACCGCCGCCTCGCTGATCTTCCCCTTCGCCCCGCACCTCGGCAGCGAGGTGCACGAGCGCCTGGTCGGGGGGCGGGTCTGGGAGCGGCCCTGGCCCGAGGCCGACCCGGCGCTGCTGAGCAGCGACACGGTGACCCTGATCGTCCAGGTCAACGGCAAGCTGCGCGACCGCATCGAGGCGCCGGCCGCGGCGTCGAAGGAGGAGCTGCTGGAGCTGGCCCGGGCGAGCGAGAAGGTCGGCAAGCACCTCGACGGCAAAGAGGTGGTCAAGGAGATCGTCGTACCGGGCAAACTCGTCAATCTGGTTGTGCGCTAAGGCGCGAGCCTCCTCTTTATCTGGTACAAAGCGCGCCTCATGCTCGTCAGGCGTCTGGAGGACGCACCAGTGGAGGAATGGCACCGGCTGCGCACGCACGTCCTCATGGACGCGGGCGAACTGGGGTCCCGCAACCTCTCGGTCACCTGGCTCTCGCTGCCGTCGGGAGCGAAGCAGACGCTGCGCTCGCAGGAGGAGTCCGAGCAGGCCTACGTGGTCGTCCGCGGTGCCGGCACGATGTCGGTGGCGGGGGACACCCAGCAGGTCGGGGAGGGCGACCTGATCCTGGTCCCGCCCGCGACCGAGCACTCGCTCGCCAACGACGGCGAGGCCGAGCTCTCCTGCGTCTCGATCCAGTCGCCGCCCGTGGCCGCGGCCGAGCTGTACAGCGATCAGCTCGCCGAGGTCGCCGGCTACGACGATGACGACGACCTCGTTTAACGAGTCGTAGCTGAATCGTTCGTTTTGACGCGCCACGCGCGCGTCGTCGCTTGTGAGGCTCCGGGTCATGCCCGAGCTGAGCCGCATCCAGGTCGTCGTCTACGGCGCCGTCGCGATCGCCCTGCTGCTGGTCGGGGCGCGGGCGATCCGCGCCGGCGACGGGGCTGAGAGCTCGTTCGCCGCCCCGGTCGGGGCCGCGGCCGGGTCGGGCGGCTTCCAGCTCGGCGGCCAGGCCGGTGACGTGATCGTCGACGTCGCCGGGGCGGTCGAACGGCCGGGGGTCTATCGCCTGCCCGCCGGCAGCCGGGTCGACGACGCGATCCGCCGCGCCGGCGGCGCCAGCGGCGCGGCGGTGCTGGAAGCGGTCAACCGCGCCGCCCGCCTCGCCGACGGACAGCAGGTCGTAGTTCCGGCGCGCGGGGCCGGGGGTGTCATCGCGGGCGGCGGCGAAGGCGGGCCGGTCAGCCTCGGCACCGCGACCGTCGAGCAGCTCGACACGATCGATGGCATCGGGCCGGTCACGGCGGAAGACATCGTCGAGTTCCGCGACGAACACGGCGGCCTCGCCTCGGTTGAGCAGCTCGACCAGATCTCCGGGATCGGGCCGGCGACGATGGAGTCGCTGCGCGCCGGCCTGCAGCCCTAGGCGCGATGCGCTCGCCGCGACCCTCGCCGGCGGTTCTGCTCGGGATCGCGCTGCTGGTCGTTCTGGCGCTCGCCCGCAGCGGCGAGATTCGCGAGCGGGCGATGGACGGGCTGGGGCGGGGGATGCCGGCCGGGGAGGCGGAGCTCGCCCGGGGCTTCGTGCTCGGCGAAGACGAGGGCGTCGACCCGCGGACTGAGGAGGATTTCCGACGCAGCGGGCTCAGCCACCTGCTGGCGGTCTCCGGCCAGAACGTCACCCTGCTCGCTTTGCTGGCGCTGCCGCTGCTGGCGGCGCTGGGGATCCCCCTGCGCGAGCGCCTGGTCTGGATCGTCGCCCTGATCGCGGTCTACGTGCCACTGGCCGGCTCCGGCCCGACGATCCAGCGCGCCGCGGTGATGGGGGCGGCGGGCCTGGTCGCGACCCTCGCCGGTCGCCGCGCCTCGCGCCTCTACGCGCTGCTGCTGGCGCTGATCGTGACCCTGGCGGTTGATCCCGGGGTGGCGAGCGACGTTGGCTGGCAGCTCAGCTTCGCCGCGGTAGCCGGCATCTTCGTCCTCGCCTCGCCGCTGCGAATGACGATCGAGCGGCGGATCGGCAGCGGGGGCTGGCGCCGCGCCCTCGCCGACGGCGCCGCGGTCACGGTCGCGGCGACCCTGGCGACGGCCCCGCTGGTTGCCTTCCACTTCGGCACCTTCTCGACCGTGACCCTGGCCGCCAACCTGCTGGCGATGCCGGCGGTGGCGCCGGCGATGTGGCTGGGGATGCTGAGCGCCGCCGCGGCCCAGGTCCCTGGCCTGCCGGTCGAGCCGCTGAACTGGATCAACGCGCTGCTGCTCGCCTACATCGCCCAGATTGCCGCCTGGTGCGGCCGGCCGGGCTGGGCCGAGGTCGAGGTCCGCCTCGGCGCGAGTGGCCTGGCGTTCGCCTATGCGGCGCTGGCGGCTGGGGTCGTGCTGGCCTTCCGCGTGGCCCGGCGCGCCCGCCTGGCGAGGGCCCGCACCCGCGGGGAAGTGCCCGCCAGGCGGTCGGGTCGCGCGGTCGGTGGACGGGTGGTGCCGCTCGCTCTGGCTCTGCTTGCCGCGGCCGTCCTCGCCGCGACCGCTCTGGCCGGCGGCGGCTCCGGCTCGGCCGGGCCGCCCGCCGGCCTGCGCGTCTCGGTCCTCGACGTCGGCCAGGGCGACGCGATCCTGCTGCAGCCGGCCGACGCGCCGGCGGTTCTGGTCGACGGTGGCCCGTACGGCGCCGGTCTCGCCGGCAAGCTGGGGGACGCCGGCGTGGACCGACTGGCCGCCGCCGTCGTCACCCATGACCAGTCCGACCATGTCGGCGGCATTGAGGAGCTGCTCGGCCATTTCCCGATCGACCGCCTGGTCTACGCACGGCTGGGGCGCCAGCCGCTCGGGGTCGCCCGCGCGGCCGGCGCCGAGCCGTTCCAGGTCGCGGCCGGCGACGGCCTGCGCTCGGGCGAGCTGCGCCTGCAGGTGCTGTGGCCGCCCCGCGAGCTGCTCGGCGCCCCGTCGGCCGGCGCCGACCCGAACCAGCTCGCCCTGGTCCTGCTCGCCCGCTGGCGCCGCTTCTCGATGCTGCTCTGCGCCGACGCTGAGGCGGA
>DASUNU010000220.1:0-36830 GCA_036276995.1 Solirubrobacterales bacterium | reverse complement strand
CGGTGAGCCTTGGTGCGCTCAATGCTCTAGTCGCGCCGCTCGCGTTCGCGCCGGCGACCGCCATCACGACCGCCCCGGTCACGGTCCCGGCCGCCGCGACCACCGCGGTCGCCGCCACCGCCGCTGCGGCGGCCACCGTCGCCGGAGCCGACCGCGGCCAGCTCCTCGGGCGATTTGCCCTCGACCGAGGGATCGCTGGAGAGGCGCAGACCGATCCGGCCGCGCTCCTTGTCGACCTCGACCACGGTGACGTCGATCTCCTCGCCGGCGGTGAGCACGTCGTCGACCGAGTCGACCCGCTCGCCCGGCTTCACGTTGGAGATGTGAAGGAGGCCATCGGTGCCCTTGACCAGCTCGACGAAGGCGCCGAAGGTGGTCGTCTTCACGACCTTGGCCGAGTTGTAGCGATCACCGACTTCGGCCTCGCGGGTCATCGAGTCGATCCGGGCCACACAGGCCTCGACCAGCTCGCCGGTCGGCGCGTAGATCCGCACCGTGCCGTCGTCTTCGACGTCGATCTCCGCTTCGAACTCCTCGCAGAGGGCGCGGATCGTTTCCCCGCCTTTGCCGATCACGGCGCCGATCTTCTCCGGGTCGATCTTGATCGACTCGATCGCCGGGGCGTGCTTGGAGAGCTTCTCGCGCGGCCCGTCGATCGCCTCGGCCATCTTGCCGAGGATGAACTGACGGCCCTTGAGCGCCTGCTCCAGCGCGTCCTCGAGGATCTCGAAGGTGACACCGGTGATCTTGATGTCCATCTGCAGGGCGGTGATCCCGTCCCTGGTGCCGGCGACCTTGAAGTCCATGTCGCCGAGGTGGTCCTCGACGCCGGCGATGTCGGTGAGGACGATGTAGTCGTCGCCCTCCTTGATCAGGCCCATCGCCACGCCGGCGACCGGAGCGCTGACCGGGACACCCGCGGCCTGCAGCGCCATCGAGGAGGCGCAGACCGAGCCCATCGAGGAGGACCCGTTGGACTCGAGCGTCTCGGAGACGGCGCGGATCACGTACGGGAAGGACTCTTCGTCGGGGATCGTCGCCAGCAGGGCACGCTCGGCGAGGGCGCCGTGACCGATGTCACGCCGCTTCGGGCCGCGCATGAAGCCGGCCTCCCCGACCGAGAAGGGCGGGAAGTTGTAGTGGTGCCAGAACCGTTTCGTGGTCTGCAGGCCGAGCGTGTCGATCCGCATGTCCATCCGGGTCGTGCCCAGGGCCACGTTGGAGAGGATCTGGGTCTCGCCGCGGGTGAACAGGGCGGAACCGTGGACGCGCGGGGAGATGTCGACCTCGCACTCGATCGGCCGGATCTCGTCCTGGGCGCGGCCGTCGGGGCGCTTCTTGTCGACCGCGATCGCCTTACGGATGATGTCCTTCTCGATCGAGCCAAATGCGGCCTTGACCTCGGCCTTGCGGGCCTGGTCGACCTCGCCGTCAACCTCGGGGGCGAGCTTGGCTACGACCTCGTCCTTGACCTTGTCGATCGCCTCGTAGCGCTCGAGCTTGCCCTCGGTGGCGATCGCATCGACCAGGGCCTGGCCGTAGTCGGAGCGGACCTGATCAAGCAGGGCAGCATCCTGCTGCGGCTCCTCGTGGGCGATCTTCTCCTTGCCGGCCTTCTGCTGTAGCTCCTCCATCGCGGCGCAGAGCTTCTTGATCTCGCCGTGGGCGATGTCGAGGGCGTCGAGGATCTCGGCCTCGGTGACGCCGTTGGCGCCGGCCTCGACCATCAGGATCGCCTCGTCGGTGCCGGCGACGATCAGGTCTAGGTCCAGTTCCTCGTGCGTCTCCTCCTCGGGATTGACGACGAAGTCACCGTCGAGCTTGCCGATCCGGACCGCGCCGACGTGGGCGGCGACCGGGACCGGGGAGATCGCCAGCGCCGCGGAGGCGCCGTTCATGGCGAGGATGTCGTAGGGGTTGACCTGGTCGACCGACATCGGGATCGCGACCAGCTGCGTCTCGTAGTGCCAGCCCTTGGGGAAGAGCGGGCGGATCGGACGGTCGATCATGCGAGCGGTCAGCGTCGCCTTCTCGCTCGATTTGCCCTCGCGACGGAAGAACGAGCCGGGGATTTTGCCCGCGGCGTACATCCGCTCCTCGATGTCGACGGTGAGGGGAAGGAAGTCCACGTCGCGCAGGCTGCCCATCGTGGCGGTGCAAAGGACCATGGTGTCGCCGGCCCGAACCACGACCGCGCCACCCGCCTGCTTCGCGAGTTTGCCCGTCTCGAAGGAAATCTGGCTATCGCCGACATCCACCGAGACTCGGCTTACGTCAAACATGCTCATTTAGTTGTCCTACCTCCGGCCACCCGGTTGGCGGCCATTTGCTTTCAGAACTCGCGTTCTCTTTCACCGGAGAGAGTACAGCCCTGCAATTGGGCGCGTTATGCGGGTGCCCCGAAGAGCGCCGGCGTGCCCGTCACCCCGGCCCGGACCCCGGACTCGAAGTCGCGCCTGACCCGGGCGGCGACCGCGGTGGAGCGGCGGTCGGCCTCGAAGCGCTCGAGGTCAAGCCCCAGCTCCTCGGCCCGTCGCCAGAGGTGAGGGTCGTCGACCCGGGCTGGATCGGCGTAGAGCGAGTCGACCATGGCGAAGAACTGCCCCTGCAGGCCGGCCGCCTCGGCCGCCGCGTGCAGGGCCGGCGAGCGCGGGTGCTTGCTGGCGACCGGGAAGTGGCGAAAGACGAGCAGGCGCGGCCGCTCGCGCAGCTCACTCCAGGCATTGACGCAGTGCGGGCAGCCGAGATCGGCGTAGACGATCAGCCCCTCCCCCGCGCCACGCGTGTGGTCGTCGGGCCCGAGCGGCGGGATCGCGGCGCTGGTCAGGTCGGTCATCGCTCCACGAGTCTGCCGCAGTGTCCGCTATTGGGACACAAGAGCAGACGCGTGAATCAGGAGAGCGCGTCGAAGATGACGTTGGCGCCGGGGAACTCGCCCGGGCTGGGCGATTCGTAGGTCCAGGCGACGGTGCCGTCCTCGTCGACGAGGACGAGGGTGCGGTTGGCGATACCGAAGTCGGCGAGGTAGGAGCCGTAGGCCTGGGCGACCTCGGCCTTGGGGTGGAAGTCGGCGAGCAGAGTGGTGTCGATCCCGAGTTTTTCCTGGAAGGCCTTGTGCGCCCAGTGATGGTCGACGCTGATCCCGACCAGCTCGAGCCCCTTGGCGGCGAGCTCCGGCTTCACCTCCTGGTAGAGCGAGAGCTGGTCGCCGCAGACCGGGCTGAAGTCCTGGGGATAGAAGACGAGCAGGACCTTGCGCCCGCGGTAGTCGGAGAGCGAGACCTTTTCGCCGTCCTGGTCGCGAAGGGTGAAGTCGGGAGCCGGCTCGCCGGCGGCGATCATCGCCGCAGACCGAGATCGGCGACCAGGGCGCGGTAGCGCTCGAGATCGTTGCTCTCGAGGTAGCGCAGCATGCGGCGGCGCTTGCCGACCAGCATCAGCAGCCCGCGGCGCGAGTGATGGTCTTTGGCGTGCGTGCGCAGGTGCTCGGTGAGTTCGTTGATCCGCTCGGTCGCCAGCGCGATCTGGACCTCGGCGGAGCCGGTGTCGTTATCGCCGCGGCCGTACTTGCCGATCAGCTCGCTCTTCTTCTCTTTGGTCAGGCTCATCTCTGTCTCTTGTCTCAAGAAAAAACCGTGCACCCACTGCGGGTCACGGCCGCTGGAAGCTAGCACAGACACGCACGGCGTCCTCGACATCCCGGTGCATCTGCGCGATCAGCTCCTCTGCGCTGGGAAAACGCTTCTCCCCGCGCAGCCGCTCGACGAAAGCGACCCGCAAGGTCTTGCCGTAGAGGTCTTCGTTGCGGTCGATCAGGTACGTCTCGATCAGCACCCCGCGGCCGGTCTCGAAGGTCGGCCGCACCCCGACGTTGACGGCGGCCGGGACGCCGTCGGCGAAGGCGGCGAAGACGCCGTGACCGGGGAAGGCGAGGCGGTCGTCGGGGACGATGTTGGCCGTCGGGAAGCCGAGCTCGCGGCCGCGCTGGTCGCCCTTGACGACTTCGCCCTCGACCATGAAGGGGGCGCCGAGGCAGTGACGGGCGCCCTCCATGTCGCCGGCCGCGATCAGCGCCCGGATCCGGGTCGAGGAGACGGTCTCGCCATCGACCTCGACCAGCGGCACGACCCGGGTCTCGAACTCGCTGCGGGCGCGCAGCATCTCCGGGTCGCCTTTGGCTTTGGCGCCGAAGCGGAAGTTCTCGCCGACCGAGACCTTGGTCGCGCCCAGCTTCTCGATCAGCACGTGCTCGATGAAGTCCTCGGCCGAGCGCTTGGCGAACTCCTCGTCGAAGGGGATTACGACTAGCTCCCGTACCCCGAGGCCGTCGATCACGTCGCGCTTGACCGAGGACGGCATGATCAGCTTCGGCAGCGCCGCCGGGTGCAGGATCTCCAGCGGGTGCGGGTCGAAGGTGAGCACGGTGTCGGCGTCGTCGATCACGGCCTGGTGGCCGAGGTGGACGCCGTCGAAGGTGCCGATCGCGACGTGGCGCGGGCGCGGCTGGGCGTCGGGCAGGGAGGTGACCTCGATGCTCATCGCAGCGCCGCCCCAACCGCCGGCACCAGCTCGCCGACCCGCGCCGCTGCGATCTCCTCGCCCGCGTCCTCGACCCGGAAGGGGCCGACCGCGGTGCGGCGC
The DNA here is from genome assembly GCA_036276995.1 of Solirubrobacterales bacterium. Lineage (GTDB taxonomy): Bacteria > Actinomycetota > Thermoleophilia > Solirubrobacterales > 70-9 > VAYN01. Next base: position 32,189 of record DASUNU010000220.1, on the reverse strand, counting down.
AGCTCGGCGCAGTAGGCATCGTCGAGGGTCTCGACCAGGGTGCGGACATAGGTCCCAGCCGAGCACTCGATCTCGTAGTGGGCGAGGCCGTCGCCGCTGGAGAGCAGCTCGGCCCGGTGCACCTCGACGTCGCGCAGCGGCGTCTCCACGGTCTCGCCGCGGTGCGCCTTCTTGTAGAGGCGCTCGCCACCGACCCGCACCGCCGAGGTCATCGGCACCCGCTGGCGCACGGTCCCGGTCGGCAGCTCGAGGGAGTCGGGCAGGACCCCGGTCTCGGTCAGCTCGCCGTCGGGGTCGCCGGTGCTGGAGCGCCAGCCGAGCCGGGCGCTGGCCAGGTAGGTCTTCGGCAGGCCGACGAGAAAGCGCTGCAGCTTGGTCGCCTTGCCGAGCAGGATCAGCAGCAGGCCGGTGGCGAAGGGGTCAAGGGTGCCGGCGTGGCCGGCCTTGCAGCCGCGCTCGCGGCGAACCCTGGCGACGACGTCGTGCGAGGTGACCCCGACCGGCTTGTCGTAGAGCAGCACCGATCCTCCCTCGCCGCTCATGGGTCAGCCCAGCTGGGCGCGTACCTCGCCACAGAGGAACTCGACCAGCTCGTCGAGCTCGAGGTCGGTGGAGAAGCCGGCGGCGCGCTTGTGCCCACCGCCGCCGTTCTTGCGGGCGATCGCGGAGACGTCGACGTCGCCCTCGCTGGAGCGCAGGCTGACCTTGCGGGCCGCGCGGCCGCGGTTGCCGAGGTCGCGCACGACCGCTGCCACCTTGGTCCCGTCGATCGAACGCAGGTGGTCGATCACCCCCTCGGTCATCTCCTCGCCGGCCCCGGTCGCCTCGTAGTCGGCGCTGGTGATGTAGGTGAGCACGAGGCGGTCGTCGCAGTGGCGCTGGATCCCGTCGAGGGCGCGGGCGACCAGGCGCAGCTTCTCGATCGGCACGTGCTCGTAGAGGCGGCGGTAGGTGTCGTCGATGTCGACCCCGGCGTCGATCAGCTCGGCGGCGATCCGGTGCGTGTGCGAGCTGGTGTTCTCGTACATGAATTTGCCGGTATCGGTGATCAGGCCGACGTAGAGGGCCGCGGCCATCTCGCGGGTGATCGTCGCCCCCAGCAAGATCGCCAGGTCGTAGACGATCTCCGCCGTGCAGGAGGCCTCGACGTCGACCAGGTTGAAGTCGCCGAAGCGGGTGTTGTCGTGGTGGTGATCGATGTTGATCACCGTGTTGCCGCCGGCGGTGAGGAAGTCGACCGGCATGCGGTCGATGTTGCCGCAGTCGAGGAAGACGACGGTGCGGTCGGCCATGTCGGCCGGGGCCTCGTGGAAGACCTCCTCGAGCGGCAGGAAGCGGTACTCGATCGGCAGCGGGAACTCCTTCGAGGCGAGGAACATCACCGAGTCCTTGCCGAGCTGCGTCAGCAGCTGGTGCATCCCGAGCAGCGAGCCGAGCGCGTCGCCGTCGGGACCCTCGTGGGCGGTCAGCAGGAAGCGGTCGCGGGTGCGCAGCTCAGCGCTGACCCGCTCCAGGTCCGATGTGGGTGCGACGTCGGTCAGCTCGGTCATGCGGTTCCCTCCCGGTCCTCGGCCGGGGCCTCCTCCTCGAGCAGTTGGGAGATCCTCACCCCCTGCTCGATCGTGTCGTCGTAGTGAAAGGTCAGGGTAGGGGTCCGCTTCATCCGGGTCTCGGCCGCGATCCGGGTCTGCAGCACACCGTGCGAGGAGGCCAGCGCCGCCAGCGTCCCCGCCCGCTCCTCCTCGTCGCCGAGCACGCTGACGAACACCTTGGCGTGGCGCAGGTCGGGGCTGGTCTCGACGGAGGTCACGGTCACGAAGCCGATACGGGGGTCGCTCAAGTCGCTCGCGATAGCAGCGCCCACGACCTCACGGAGCACCTCGTTGATGCGCCGCATTCGGGGGCCGGCCATCCTACTCCAGGGTCTGCTCGACCTGTTTCGTTTGGAAGAACTCGAGCACGTCCGCCTCCTTGACGTCAGCGTAGCCGTCAAGCACGACGCCGCACTCCTGCCCTTCCTCCACTTCCTGCACGTTGTCTTTAAAGCGGCGCAGGGAACCGAGTTTGCCGGTCCAGATGACCGTGCCTTCGCGGATCAGGCGGACACCGGCGGTGCGGGTTGCCTTGCCCTCGGTGACGATGCAGCCGGCGATGCGGCCGACTTTCGAGGCCTTGAAGGTCTGTTTGATCTCCGCCTCTCCCACCCGCTCCTCGACCTCGACCGCCTCCAGCAGGCCCTCCATCGCGTTGCGCAGGTCCTCGGTGATTTTGTAGATGACCGAGTAGGTGCGGATGTCGACGCCCTCGCGGTCGGAGGCACGACGGGCGTCCAATAGCGGCCGCACGTTGAAGCCGATGATGATCGCGTCGGAGGCCGAAGCCAGCATCACGTCGGACTCGTTGATGCCACCGGTCTGCGAGTGGATGATGTTGATCGCGACCCGCTCCTGCGGCACTTTTGCGAGCTCGTCCTGGAGCGCCTCCAGGGAGCCGGCGACGTCAGCCTTGAGCACGATGTTGAGCTCCTTGATGTCGCCCTCCTGAACCCGGGCGAAGACCTCGTCGAGGCTGACCTTGCGAGCCTGACGCCGGGCCAGGGCCTCGGTCTTGAGGCGGTTTGCCCGTTCCTGGGCCATCTGGCGGGCCTGACGGTCGTTCTCGACCGCCTGCACGATCTCGCCGGCATCGCTGACGCCGTCGAAACCGAGCACCTCGACCGGCATCCCGGGGTCGGCGGCCTCGACGCGGGCGCCGGTGAAGTCCTGCATCGCCCGCACCCGGCCCCACTGCGGACCGGCGACCAGCGAGTCGCCGACCTCGAGCGTGCCGCGCTGGACCAGGACCGTCACGACCGGGCCGCGGCCGGGGTCGAGCTGGGACTCGATCACGGTCCCCGAGGCGGGCGCATCGGGGTTGGCCGAGAGCTCCTCGAGCTCGGTCACCAGCAGGATCATGTCGAGCAGGTTGTCGAGGCCCTCGTGGGTCTTGGCCGAGACCTCGGCGAAGACGGTGTCGCCGCCCCACTCCTCGGGGGTGATGCCCTCCTGGGCGAGCTCGTTGCGAACCCGTTCGGGGTTGGCGCCCTCTTTGTCGATCTTGTTGACGGCGATCAGCATCGGCACGTCGGCCGCGCGAGCGTGGTCGATCGCCTCCTTGGTCTGCGGCATGACCCCGTCGTCGGCGGCGACCACGACCACGGCGACGTCGGTGACTTTGGCGCCGCGGGCGCGCATCGCGGTGAAGGCGGCGTGGCCGGGCGTATCGAGGAAGGTGATCGTCTTCGTGTCGTGGTGAACCTGGTAGGCGCCGATGTGCTGGGTGATCCCGCCGTGCTCGCCGGAGACCACGTCGGCTTGGCGCAGGGCGTCCAGCAGCGAGGTCTTGCCGTGGTCGACGTGACCCATGATCGTCACCACCGGTGGGCGGGCGACCAGGTCCTCCTCGGAGTCGGAGAACTCCGGCTCGTCCGGCTCCTCGGCGGCGACGGTGACGATCTCCAGCTTGCGGTCGTACTCATCGGCGATCGCCCGCACCGACTCGTCGGTGAGGGTCTGGGTCAGGGTCGCCATCTCCCCCATCGTCATCAGCTTTTTGATCACCTCGGCCGGGGCCAGGCCGAGCGACTCGGCGACCTCGCGCACGGTGGCGCCGGAGTTGACCTTGGTCGCCGGCGCCTCGGTGGGGGTCGCGGGGCCCATCGGCGGCTCCTCCAACAGCGGCTTGCGGCGGCGACCGCCACGGCGGCGCGGCGGGCGCTGCGGCGGCGGACCGCCCATCTGGTCGCGGCGGGCTGCCTGCGAGTCGATCACCACGCGGCGTTTTTTGGCACCGCCGCCTGCGCCTCCTCCGCCGCCCTGCTGCTGGCCGGCCGCGCGCACCGGCTTGGTCGAGGCTTTGGGCACCGCCTGAGCGGCGGGCGCGGGCTCTTTCGCGGGTACCTTGGCCGCCGGCTCGGCCTTGGCGGGAGCCTGCTGCGGCGCGGCGGCTTTCGCGCCGGCGCCGCCGTTGCCCTTGGCAGCGGCGATCGCCTTAACGGCGTCGGCCTCCTCGACGCTGGAGGCGGCAGCCTTCGCCTCGACGCCGGCGGCCTTCAGCGCCGCCAGCAGCTCCTTCGAGCTGACGCCCTGCGCTTTCGCAATCTCGTGAACCCGCTTCTTAGCCACTAAGCCTGCTCCGCCTCCTCGGCAACCGCATCGGCCCCAGTCTCGCCGCTCTCGGCCTCCTCGGCAACCGGCTCCTCCTCGGCCTCCTCAGACGGTGCCTCCTCGACGAAGTTGGCGCTGGCGCGGGCGACGATCTCGTCGATCTGGCCCTGGTCCCCGTCGGGGTCGGCGAGGATCGCGGTCTCGGCCTCGGAGAGATCGGCGAGGATCGCTACCTGGCTGGTCTCGAAGCGGCTCAGGGCCTGGTGCGAGCCGAGGCCGCAGTAGGTCGAGCCGGGGACCGCGGCGTTCGGGCAGCGACGCCCGTTCGAGAGCACCGCCATGCAGCGGCCGTCGAAGGTTTCCTCGCCCTCGATCTCGATCTCCTGTTCTTCGGAGGCGAACTCGGTCTCGGACTTGATGTCCACCCGCCAGCCGGTGAGGCGGGCGGCGAGGCGGGCGTTCTGGCCGTCGCGGCCGATCGCCAGCGAGAGCTGGTCGTCGGGCACGATCACGGTCGCCTGGCGCTCGTCGTCGTCGACGATCACCTCGCGCACGCGGGCCGGGGAAAGGGCTTTGGCGACGAAACGGGCGGGCTCGTCGTTATGGGGAATGATGTCGATCTTCTCGCCGCGCAGCTCGGAGACGACCATTCGCACCCGCGAGCCGCGCGGGCCGACACAGGCACCGACCGGGTCGACCCCGTCGGCGTGGGAGACAACGGCGATCTTCGAGCGGTAGCCGGGCTCGCGGGCGACCCCGACGATCTCGACCAGCTTGTCGGCGATCTCCGGCACCTCGAGCTCGAACAGGCTCTTGATCAGCTCCGGGCTGCGGCGCGAGACGACGATCGCCGGCCCTTTGGTCGAGTCGGAGACGTCGGTGATCACGGCCTTGACCCGCATCCCGTGGTCGTAGCGCTCGTTGTAGACCTGCTCGGACTTGGGCAGCAGCGCCTCGACCCGCTCGCGCAGCTGGACCAGCGTGTAGCGCTTATCGGACTGCTGGATGATCCCGGTGATCAGCTCGCCGACCCGGTCCTGGTACTCGTCGTACATCATCTGCCGCTCGGCCTCGCGGATCCGCTGCAGGATCACCTGCTTGGCGGTCTGGGCGGCGATCCGGCCGAAATCCTCGGGGGTGACGTCGTTGGTCTCGATCTGGGCCTCATAAGGGGCGAGCATCTCCGGATCGAGCTCGGGGTCCTCGGGCTCTTTCAGCTCCCCCGTCTCCGGGTCGACCTGACGCTCCTCTTCCTCCTGCTGCTCGGCCGCTTCGGCCAGCAGCTTCTCCTCCAGCTCCGGCGGCAGGATCAGTTCGTAGACGAGGTAGTCGCCGGTCTCGTGGTCGAGGTCGACGCGGGCGTACTTGGCCGCTCCGGGCGTCTTCTTGTAGGCGGAGAGCAAGGCATCCTGGAGGGCGTCCATCAGCTTGTCGGCGGAGATTCCCTTCTCCTGCTCGAGCGCTTTGATCGCTTCGACGATTTCCTTGCTCACTGAAGTTGCTCCTTGCTCTCGGAATCGGTGCTGGGGCGGCGGTACTTCGGACCAGGTGAGGAAACCTCCAGCGTGTAATCGACCAGAAGGTGGTTGAGGTGCCTGGTGACCCGTTCACAGAGCGCCAGGTCGACGCCGCCGGGGTGGTCGATGAAAAGGCGCAGGGACTCGGTTCCCGGCCGCTCCAGGGCGACCAGGTCGAGCTCGGAATCGAGCTCGTTGAGCTGCTGCTGAATGTTCTGCTGGAGGTCGGCCATGCCTGGTTCGGGGCGAAAAAAAAGTGGGCCAGGCCCACTTCTCGGTACTGAGAAACGTTGAAAAGCTGAAGACAGTATAGCTCGATGGTGCGCTGGGCCGGCGGGGCCTGCCCCGGGCGGACAGGCCTGCGGGCGAGGTTTTCGTTCTCGGCCTGTCCGCCCGGGTCACCCACCGGCAGAGGGGACCTCCGAGGGGTCCTGGCGTAGCTCGTCGACTTTGTCCAGGATCGCCTCGGCAATCGTGTCCTTGGAGGCGAGGGGGACGGGGGTCTCGCTCGAGGCGTCGATCAGGGTCACGGCGTTGTCGCTGGACTCGAAGCCGATCCGCGGGTCGGAGACGTCGTTGAGGACGATCAGGTCGGCGCCCTTGCGGGTCAGCTTGGCGCGAGCGCGCTCGACCCCCGCGCCGGTTTCGGCGGCGAACCCGACCACGGTCTGGCCGGGGGTGCGGCTGGCGGCGAGGCCGGCGAGGATGTCCTCGGTCGGCTCCAGGTGCAGGTCGAGCCCATCCTGGCGGGCCAGCTTGCCGCTCGCCGCCGCGGCCGGGCGGAAGTCGGCGGGCGCGGCGGCCATCAGCAGCACCTGGGAGCTGGGGAACTCGGCGGCGGCGGTCTCGGCGAGCTGGGCCGCGGTCTCGACGTCGATGCGGCGGACGCCGGCCGGCTCGGACAGGGAGACGTTGGCGGCGATCAGCGTCACCTCCGCCCCACGTCGGGCCGCGGCGGCGGCGAGGGCGATGCCCATGCGGCCGCTGGAACGGTTGCCGATGAAGCGCACCGGGTCGATCGGCTCGCGGGTGCCGCCGGCGGTGACCAGAACCCGCAGCCCGTCCCAGGGCCGGCTGCCGCCGGGCAGCGCCGCCTCGACCTGCGCCAACAGCCGGGCCGGGTCGGGCAGGCGCCCGCGGCCGTACTCGCCACGCGAGGCGAGCTTGCCCTCGTCGGGCTCAATCACCACGACCCCGCGCCGGCGCAGCGTCTCCAGGTTGTCCTGGGTCGCCGCGTCCGCGTACATGCGGTCGTTCATCGCCGGTGCCAGCAGGCGCGGCGCCGCGCAGGCGAGGAAGGAGGTGGTCAGCATCGAATCGGCGGCCCCGCCGGCGAGCTTGGCGATCGTGTTGGCCGAGGCCGGGGCGATTAGGAAGGCGTCGCAGTTGGCGGCCAGCTCGAGGTGGCCGATCGGGTCGTGGCCGGGCGCTTCGTCGCCGGGGAAGGCGCCGCGCAGCGGGTCGCGCTCGAACTCGGAAATCAGGACCGGGGCGCCGACGATCCCCTCGAAGGAGGCGGCGCCGACGAAGCGGGTCGCCGTCTCGGTCATCAGCACCCGCACACCGTGCCCCGCCTGGGTCGCCAGGCGGGCCAGCTCGAGCGCCTTGTAGGCGGCGATGCCGCCACTCACTCCGAGGAGGATTCGGGCCATCGCTCGGTTTTAACGGACGCCCGCTATCGGCGGGCAGATCGGGCTACGAGCGGTACTCGTATTTCAGCTTGCCCTCGGCAAGCTCTTCGAGCGCCATCGAGAGGTAATTCCGCTCGGCGTTGACCTCGACCATCGGCGGCGGGTACTCACCGAAACCGCCCTCGCCGAGGTTGTGGAAGTAGCTGTTGATCTGACGGGCCCGCTTCGCCGAGACAACGACCGCGGCGTACTGGGAGTCAGCGTGCTGGAGGAGCTTGTCTACGCGTGGTTTGATCATCGGCGGCGGAGTCTAGATGATCAGGCCGGCGGGGCCTCGGCGAGCTCGTCGCGGACGATCCCGACCAGCTGCCCGGTGGCGGCCTCGAGATCGTCGTTGACGATCAGGTGGTCGAAGTCGCCCTGGGAGGCGAGCTCGATTTCGGCCGTCTCCAGACGCTTGTCGATCGCCTCGGCCGAGTCGGTCCCCCGCCCCGCGAGGCGCTGGCGCAGGACATCGGGATCGGGCGGGGCGATGAAGATCTGGATCGAGTCCGGCTTCGCCGCCCGCACCTGCTGCGCCCCCTGAACCTCGATCTCGAGGACGACCGAGTGCCCAGCCGCGAGCCGGCCTTCGACCTCCGAGCGCAGGGTCCCGTAGTGATTGCCGCTGTAGGCGGCGAACTCGAGGAAGTCGTTCTGCTCGCGGCGCTCGCTGAACTGCTCGGGCGAGAGGAAGTGGTAGTCGACCCCGTCCCGCTCCCCCGCCCGCGGCTGCCGGGTCGTCGCCGAGATCGAGAGCTCGAGGTTGGGGCAGCGCGCCAGCAGCCCCTTGATCAGGGTGCCCTTGCCGACCCCCGAGGGACCGGTGATTACGAAGACCTTGGCAGCCATGCGGGCCGGGATACTGACCGCCGCGGCGGTCGTCTAACGACGCAGCAGGGAGACCAGCTCGGTGCGCTGACGCTCTGACAGTCCGCCGATCGTCTTCGACGGCGAGATCCGGCACTGGTTGAGGATCCGATTGGTCTTCACGCGGCCGTACTTGGGAACGGCGAGAAGCATGTCGAAGACCTTCGCGGTCATCACGTACTCGGGCGGATCGAGCAGGATCGCGTGGATGCTCGCCCGGTTCGCCTTCAGGTCCTTCTTCAGTTTGGCGCGGGCGGTGCGAATGTCGTTGGCGCGTTTGAGCGCCTCCATCCGCTGATCCAGGGACCTTTCCGGGGCCGCGGCTGAAATCTTGACTGAGGGGGCGGGCATCTGCGCGGGCGAGTATAGCTTCGCGCCGACCGCGTGCAAGCCGATAGCAGCGGTTTCAGCCTAAATTCACCTCAACCTCGAGTCGAGGTTGAGTACTGGTGCGGCCGTGGGACGTCAATCGGGCCGGCAGCGAGCTCCGCGGCCACGCGCGAACCTGCGCGGGGATCGCGAAAGCTCTCGGTCCCAACCGCGACCAGGGTCGCGCCGAGGGCGATGAATTCGGCCGCGTCGGCGCCGCTGCAGATGCCCCCCATGCCGATCAGCGGCAGCTCGACCGCGGCCGTGACGGCGCGCAGCTGCTGCAGGGCGATCGGCCGGACGGCGGGGCCGGAGAGACCGCCGTGGCCGGCCGCCAAGGCAGGCGCGCCGGTCAGCGGATCGACCGCGGTGGCCTTCAGGGTGTTGATCAGCGAGACCGCGTCGGCCCCTCCCTCCTCCGCCGCCACGGCGACCGCGGCCGGGTCGGCGACGTTGGGCGTCAGCTTCACGATCAGCGGCTTCGGGGTCAGCGGCCGCAGCGCTTCCAACAGGGCGACGGTCTCGGTCGGCTGCTCGCCGACGATCAGGCCGGAATGGACGTTGGGACAGGAGACGTTGAGCTCGATCGCAGCGACCTCCTCGCGCTCCCCCACCGCCCCCACCATCCGCGCGAACTGCTCATGGCCGGTTGCCATCACCGAGACGATCAGCGGCACCGGTAGCTCCGCCAGCTGCGGCAGGTCCTCGGCCAGGAACCCCTCCAGCCCCTTGTTCGGCAGCCCGATCGAGTTGATCATCCCCGCCGGGGCCTCCCAGATCCGCTGCGGGTCGTTGCCAGCGCGCGGCTCCGGCGTGATCGTCTTCGAGACGAAGGCCGAGAACGGGAAGTCCGTGAGCAGGTCGTCGCCGAAGACCTTGCGCGCCGCGATCGCGTCGTAGGTGCCGGAGGCGTTGATCACCGGGTGTGCCAGCTCGATGCCGCAGAAGTCAGACATGGGTCACCTCGGCGACGCGATCTCCGCGGACGACGGGGCCGTCGACGCAGAGCCGCATGTAGCCACCCTCCGGCTTCGGCACTGCGCAGCCGAAGCAGGCGCCGAAGCCGCAGGCCATCGGCGACTCGAGGGCCAGCTCGCAGGGGACGCCGCGCTCGGCGCAGAGCGTCCGCACCGCCTCCAGCATCGCCGGGGGGCCGCAGGAGTAGACGACGGCGGATTCGGCGTCGTCGCCGGCCAGCATCGCGGCGAGAAGGTCGGTGACGTAGCCCTTGTGGCCGCGGTGGCCGTCCTCGGAGGCGAGGCGGACCTCGGGGCAGAGGTCGCCGCCGGCGCCGCAGAAGAGCTCGAGGCCGCCCGAGTGCCGCTCGTTGCGGAAGCCGAGCAGGACGCGCAGCGGGATTCCCCTTTCACCGAGCCGGCGGCGCCAGAGAGCGAGCGGGGCGACGCCGATGCCGCCGCCGACCAGGATCGCGCCTGCAGCATCGGGACTGGCCTCGCGTGGAGTCGAGAAAGCGTTGCCGAGCGGGCCGGTGACCCAGACCCCCTCCCCCGCCTCCAGCTCGCAGAGGCGGCTGGTCCCAGGCCCGACCCCCTCGACCAGGAAGTCGAGCCGAACGCCGTCTTTGGCCGGCCCGACCTCGGCGACCGAGATCGCCCGCGGCAGGAAGGGGCGGCTGCCGTCGCCGGCCCAGGAATCCCCGCTGGCCAGCATGTAGAACTGGCCCGGCTGCGGCTCAGGTCCCTCGCGGTCGAGCAGGGAGAAGACGCGGTAGCCGCCCGAGACCCGGTTTTCGGCGACCGTACAGAGCCGGCGGCCGAAGGGAGCGCTCATTGTGCCTGCGGGGCGACGGGCGAGGCGGTGCCGTGGATCTCCTGGATCGAGCGCACCTCGGCGTCCTCGAGCTTGCCGGCGGCGATGGCCCGCGCCGCCGCGGTCGCGCCGGTCATCGTCGTGATGCAGGGAATGCCGTGGCGGACAGCGGCACTGCGGATCTCGTAGCCGTCGGCGCGGGCGCCGGAGCCGGTCGGGGTGTTGATCACCAGGTCGCAGCGGCGCTCGCGGATCAGGTCGACGACGTGCGGCGAGCCCTCCCCAAGCTTGTTGATCCGGGTCACCGGCACGCCCATCTGGGCGATTGCCTGGGCGGTGCCGCCGGTCGCGATCACCTCGAAGCCGAGGTCGTGGAAGCGCGCCGCCAGCTGCGTCGCCGCGGCCTTGTCGGTGTCGGTGACGGTGATGAAGACCGAACCGGACTCGGGCAGCCGCACCCCGGCCGCCGCCTGGGCCTTGCCGAAGGCGGTCGGGAAGTCGGCGGCAATGCCCATCACCTCGCCGGTGCTCTTCATCTCCGGCCCCAGCACCGAGTCGGCCCCGGCGAAACGGGCGAAGGGCAGTACCGCCTCCTTGACGCTGACGTGCTCGAGCGGACCCTGCGGCAGCTCCTGGTCGGCGAGGCGTTCGCCCAGCATCAGCCGGCAGGCCAGCTTCGCCAGCGGTACCCCGATCGCCTTCGAGACGAAGGGGACCGTACGCGAGGCGCGCGGGTTGGCCTCGATCACGTAGAGCTTGCCCCCGGCGACCGCGTACTGGATGTTGAGCAGGCCGATCACTCCCAGCTCGAGCGCGATCTGCTCGGTGGTGGCGCGGATCTGGGCCAGCATCTCCTCGCCGAGACTGAGCGGCGGGATCACGCAGGCGGAGTCGCCCGAGTGGACCCCGGCCTCCTCGACGTGCTGCATGATCCCGGCCACGTAGACGCTCTCGCCGTCGCCCAGCGCGTCGACGTCAACCTCGATCGCGTTCTCGAGGAAGCGGTCGAGCAGCAGCGGGTGCTCCTGGTCGGCCTTGACGTGCTGCTCCAGGTAGTTGGCCAGGTCCGCGGTGGAGTAGCAGATCTCCATCGCCCGGCCGCCGAGCACGAACGAGGGGCGGACCAGCAGCGGGAAGCCGACCTCTTCGGCGACGCTGAGCGCCTCGTCGGCCGAGAGCGCGGTCCCGTAGGGCGGGTGCTCGATCCCGAGCCGGCGCAGTAGAGCGCCGAACTGGCCGCGGTCCTCGGCCAGGTCGATCGCGTCGACCGGGGTGCCGAGCAGCGGCACGCCCGCTTCTTCCAGGGTGCGGGCCAGCTTCAGCGGGGTCTGGCCGCCGAACTGGACGACCACGCCCTCGGGCTTCTCCTGGGCGCAGACCGCGAGCACGTCCTCAGCGGTCAGCGGCTCGAAGTAGAGGCGGTCGGAGGTGTCGTAGTCGGTCGAGACGGTCTCCGGGTTGCAGTTGACCATCACCGCGTCGCGGCCGAGCTCACGCGCGGTCATCGCCGCGTGCACGCAGCAGTAGTCGAACTCGATCCCCTGGCCGATCCGGTTCGGCCCGGCGCCGAGGATGACGACCGAGTCGCGCTCGCCGCGGCGGACCTCGGAGGCCGGCGGGCTGCCGTCGTGGCGCGGACGCTCGTGGCCCGAGTAGTAGTACGGCGTCGCCGCCTCGAACTCGGCGGCGCAGGTGTCGACCGCCTTGTAGGTGCGGGTGAGGCCCTCGGTGCCGTCCCCTTCCGTGGCGAGCGCCTGCAACTCGCGCAGGAACCAGCGGTCGACCAGGCAGCGCTCGTGCACGGCCTCGACGTCGAGGCCGCGGCGGAACGCCTCCAGGACCTGGTCGAAGCGCTCTGCGCAGGGCATCTCCAGGGCCTCGAGCAGCTCCTCGTCGGAGTTGGGGAACTCGGCCGGCGAGTCGAGCTCGCGCGAGCGCATCGCCTTGGCAAAGGACTCGCGGAAGGTGCGGCCGATCGCCATCGCCTCGCCGACGCTCTGCATGTAGGTCGAGAGACGGCCCTCGGAGCCGGGGAACTTCTCGAAGGCGAAGCGCGGAATCTTGGTGACGACGTAGTCGATCGTCGGCTCGAACGAAGCGGGGGTCGCCTGGGTGATGTCGTTGGGGATCTCCTCCAGCGCGTATCCGACCGCCAGCTTCGCCGCCATCTTCGCGATCGGGAAGCCGGTCGCCTTCGAGGCCAGGGCCGAGGAGCGGGAGACGCGCGGGTTCATCTCGATCACCGCGATCTCGCCGTTCTCGGGACTGACCGCGAACTGGACGTTGGAGCCGCCGGTCTCGACCCCGATCGCCCGGATCACCTTGATCGCGACGTCGCGCAGCTCCTGGTAGAGCGGGTCGGTCAGCGTCTGGGCCGGCGCCACCGTGACCGAGTCGCCGGTGTGGACGCCCATCGGGTCGACGTTCTCGATCGAACAGATGATCACCACGTTGTCGTTGCGGTCGCGCATCACCTCGAGCTCGAACTCGCCCCAGCCGATCACCGACTCCTCGACCAGAACCTGGTTGATCGGGCTCGCCGCCAGGCCCTCGGTGACGACCTGGCGCAGCTCGGTCTCGTCGCGGCCGATGCCGCCGCCCTGGCCGCCCATCGTGAAGGCGGGACGGACGATCGCCGGCAAGGTGATGCGGCCGTCGGCGAGGCCGGCGTCAACCTCGGCCAGGCTCTCGACCGTGATCGACCAGGGGATCCGGATCCCGGCCTCGTTCATCGTCGTGCGGAACTTCTCGCGGTCCTCGGCGCGGCTGATCGCCTCCGAGTCGGCCCCGATCAGCTCGACCCCGTAGCGCTCCAGGGTGCCGTCCTCGTGCAGGGTCATCGCCAGGTTGAGCGCGGTCTGGCCGCCGAGGGTCGGGAGCAGCGCGTCGGGACGCTCCTTCTCGATGATCTTGGTCACCGGCCCGGGCAGCAGCGGCTCGATGTAGGTGGCGGTAGCGAACTCGGGGTCAGTCATGATCGTCGCCGGGTTCGAGTTGACCAGGACGACTTCGTAGCCCTCCTCGAGCAGCACCTTGCAGGCCTGGACGCCGGAGTAGTCGAACTCGGCCGCCTGGCCGATCACGATCGGGCCGGAGCCGATAAGAAGGATCTTCTGGATGTCGTCTCTACGCGGCAAGGGCGAGGAACCTCTCGAATAGGTGGCGGGCGTCGTGCGGGCCGGGGCCGGCCTCGGGGTGGTACTGGACGGTGGCGCCGGCGACGTCGCGCAGGACCAGGCCCTCGACCGTGCGGTCGTAGAGGTTGAGCTGCGAGAGCTCGGCGACGCCGAAGTCGGTCTCCCAGCGCACCGGCTCGTCGCCGTCGATCCGCTGGGCGCCGCCCGGGGCGAGGACTGCGAAGCCGTGGTTCTGGGAGGTGATGTCGATCCGGCCCGTCTCCAGGTCCTTGACCGGGTGGTTGGCGCCGCGGTGGCCGAAGGGGAGTTTGTAGGTCTCGAGCCCGACCGCGCGGCAGAGCAGCTGGTGGCCGAGGCAGATGCCGAAGACCGGCCTCTTCCCCACCACCCCGCGCACGGTCTCGACGACGTAGTCGAGCGCGCCGGGGTCGCCAGGGCCGTTGGCGAGGAAGACGATGTCGGGGTCCTCGGCCAGGACCTGGTCGGCGGAGCTGTCGCAGGGCAGCAGGGTCAGCTTGCAGCCGTGCTCGCGCAACTGGCGGACGATGCTGAGCTTGATCCCGGTGTCGATCCCGACCACGTGGGGGCCGTCACCCTCGAAGCGGACCGGCTCCGACGGGGTGACGGTGCGGGCGAAGTCGGCGCCGTGCATCGAGGGCTCGGCGATGATCAGCTCGCGCGCTTCGGCTTCCGGCGTCGCGGCCGGGAAGATGCCGCCGCGCATCGAGCCCTTGTCGCGCAGGTGGCGGACCAGGGCGCGGGTGTCGACCCCGGAGATCGCGGGGATGCCGCAGTCGGAGAGCCAGTCGAGCCAGCCGCCCTCGGCGCTGGCGACGTCCTCGCGGTTCTTGGCGTCGCGCATGACGACGCCGCGGGCGTGCACGCGGTCGGACTCCATCGCCGCCGCGGAGACGCCGTAGTTGCCGATCAGCGGGTAGGTGAAGACGATGATCTGGCCCGCGTAGGAGGGGTCGGTGACCGACTCCTGGTAGCCGGTCATCGCGGTGTTGAAGACGACCTCGCCGGTGACCGGCGCCTCGTGGCCGCAGGCGAGCCCGTCGAGGCGCGTCCCGTCCTCCAGCAGCAGATAGGCCTCGCTCATGCCGCCACCCCGAGACTGAAGCTGCGCAGGCGGAAGGCGACCTGACCAGCGGCGATCGTGACCAGGACCCGCCCGGTCAGGGTCTTGCCCGCGCACCAGGAGTTCTGCGAGCGGCTCTCGTAGCCGTCCTCCCCGACCGTCCACTCGGCGCCAAGGTCGCAGAGGGCGATGTTGGCCTCGGCGCCGGGCGCCAGAGTTGGGCGCTCGATCGCGAACGGGGCGGCGCCGCCGGCCATCCGCTCGACCAGCAGGCCGAGGCCGATCACGCCGGGCAGAACCAGCTCGGTGTGGAGGGCGGCGAAGGCGGTCTCGAGTCCGGTCACGCCCATCGCCGCCTGCTCGAAGGGGACGTCCTTTTCCTCCGCCTGGTGCGGCGCGTGGTCGGTGGCGACGCACTCAACCGTGCCGTCGCGCAGGCCCTCGATCAGGGCCTGGCGGTCGCTCTCGCGGCGCAGCGGCGGGTTCATCTTGAAGCGGCGCGGGTCGAGGCTGCGGACCTCCTCGTCGGTAAGGCAGAGGTGGTGCGGGCTGGCCTCGGCGCTGATCTGGACGCCGGCAGCCTTGGCGGCGCGGACGATCTCGACCGACTCTGCCGCTGAGAGGTGCTGAACGTGGATGCGGGCGTTCTCGTAGGCGGCGAGAGCGGCGTCGCGGGCGATCATCGTCGACTCCGAGACCGAGGGAACTCCGGCCAGGCCGAGCGCCGCGGAGACCGGACCCTCGTGCATGACCCCGTCGCCGGAGAGCTCGGGGTCCTCCTCGTGCAGGGCGATCGTGCCGCCGCAGAGGCGCTGGTACTGGAGCGCCCGCAGCATCACCCGGGCGCTGGCGATCGGCAGGCCGTCGTCGGTGAACCCGACCGCCCCGGCCTCGCGCAGTTCGACCATCTCGGTCAGCTCCTCGCCGCGCATGCCTTTGGTCACCGTGGCCATGAAGCCGACCGGGATCGAGGCGCCGGCCCGGGCCTGCTCGCGCAGGGCGCTGATGTCGGCCGCGGTGGAGACGGGCGGGTCGGTATTGGCCATCGCCAGGATCCCGCAGTAGCCGCCCGCCGCGGCGGAGCGGGTGCCGGTCTCGACGTCCTCTTTGTGCTCGTGGCCGGGGGTGCGGAGGTGGACGTGAGGGTCGAAGAAGGCCGGGAAGGCGTGCAGGCCCTCGGCCTCGACCACCTCGGCGCCCTCGGCGCTGCCCTCGCCGGGCGCGGCCAGCTCGGCGACGACGCCGTCGCGGACGACGAGGTCGTGAACGCCGTCGATGCCGGCGACCGGGTCGAGCACGGTGGCGCGGCGCAGGATCACGTTCGCGTCCTCGCCGGGACGCACGTCGAGCGTCTCGGTCAGGCTCACGCGGGCTGTCCGATCGGGGTCGGCCGGCCGGCGCCCTCGCCCTCGGCCAGCGGGGCCGGGCGCTCGCTCCCGGCCAGCAGCTCGTAGAGGATCGCCATCCGCACGACCAGGCCGGCGGCGACCTGCTCGGCGATCAGCGACTGCGGCGAGTCGATCGCCTCGCCGGAGAGCTCGACCCCGCGGTTGACCGGCCCGGGGTGCATCAGCAGCTGGCGCGGGTTGAGCCTGCGGGTGTCGATCTGAAAGGTGGCGGCGTACTCGCGCAGCGAGGGGACGAAGCTCTCGCTCATCCGCTCCTGCTGCATCCGCAGCGCGTACACGACCTCGGCCTCGCTGAGCCGCTCCAGCGAGTGCGAGACCTCGCAGCCGAGCTCCTCGATCCCGCGCGGGATCAGGGTCGGCGGGCCGCATACGGTGACCTCGGCGCCGAGCCGCTGGAAGGCGATCAGGTTGGAGCGGGCGACGCGGCTGTGGAGGACGTCGCCGACGATCCAGATCCGCACCCCGTCGAGCTTGCCGAGGCGGCGGCGCAGCGTGTAGACGTCGAGCAGGGCCTGGCTCGGGTGCTCGTGCTTGCCGTCGCCGGCGTTGACGACCGACGCTGTGGTCCACTCGGCGACCATCTGGGCGGCGCCGGCGTAGGGGTGGCGGATCACGATCGCGGCCGGGTCGTAGGCAGAGAGGGTGGCGACGGTGTCCTTCAGCGACTCGCCCTTGTCGACCGAGGAGCCGGCCGCCTTGACCGAGATGAGGTCGGCCGAGAGCCGCTTCGCGGCGAGCTCGAAGGAGCTGCTGGTGCGGGTGCTCGACTCGTAGAAGAGGGTGACGACGGTGCGGCCGCGCAGGGTCGGGACTTTCTTGATGTCGCGCCGGCCGACCTCGGCGAAGCTCTCGGCCCGGTCGAGGATCGCCTCGATCCCTTCGCGCGAAAGATCCTCGATCGCCAGCAGGTGCTTCACGCCGTCACCTCCGCGGGGGCGGAGATCGTCACCCGGTCGGCGCCGTCGCTCTCCTCGAGGCTGACGTTGACCCGCTCCTCGCGCGCGGTCGGCAGGTTCTTGCCCACGTAGTCAGGGCGGATCGGCAGCTCGCGATGGCCGCGGTCGCAGAGCACCGCGAGCTGCACCCGGCGCGGCCGGCCGTAGTCGAAGAGGGCCTCGATCGCGGCGCGCACGGTGCGGCCGGTGTAGAGAACGTCGTCGACCAGGACCACGGTGCGCTCGGCGAGGTCGAAATCGATGTGGGAGGAGTGGACGACCGGCTGTGTCTCGGGCGCCTTGGCGCCGACGTCGTCGCGGTAGAAGGAGATGTCGAGGTCGCCGATCGGCAGCTCGGCGTCGGTCAGCTCGGAGAGGAAGGTGTGCAGGCGGCGAGCCAGGAAGGCGCCGCGAGTATGGATCCCGACCAAAGCGAGGTCCCCGCTCTCCGGGTTCTTCTCGACGATCTCGTGCGCGATCCGCCTCAGCGTGCGCTCCAAATCGTCGCGCTCCAGCACGACCTTGTCGTTCACTCTCTTCGCTTCCTTCCTGGCCTCGCAGGACCGGGTTAAAGGACGCCCGGAACATAGCAGCGAGGGCGGCGATCGGCGGCGGGGCTCGCCAGGGGCGGGGAGAGCACGGTCTCGACGTAGCCTCCCCGCTGTTCGCTACGGCGAGGCCGTGCTCTCCCCGCCCCCCTCGCCCCCTCGCTCCCTCGCTCCGTTCGGGACGAGTTCCGGGTAGCCGCGCTCCGGGAACGGGATGTCGATTAAGTCGAAGTCTTTGGGGGCGACGGTGGGTTCGTAGACGTCCTGGGCCTCCTCTAGGACCTTGCCGACGTGGTAGCGGGAGGAGATGTGGACTAAGGCGAGGAGTTTCACGTGGGCCTCGCGGGCGACGGCGGCGGCCTGGCCGACGGTCGAGTGACCGGTTTCGGCGGCGCGCTGGACCTCCTCCTCGGCGAAGCTGGCGTCGTGGATCAGCAGCTCGGCGTCGGCGGCGGCCGCCACGGTGGCCGGGCTGGGCGAGGTGTCGCCGGTGATTGCCACCGTGCGGCCGGGCCGGGCCGGGCCGACCACGTCCTCGGGCCGCACCGGCCCCTCGGAGCCCTGGACCTCCTCCCCACGTTGCAGCGCCGCGAAGGCCGGGCCTTCGGGGACGCCGAGCCGCTTCGCCGCCTCGAGGTCGAAGCGGCCGGGCCGCTTCTCCTCGACCAGGGCGTAGCCGTTGGCGCGGGCGCTGTGGGCGGCCTCGAAGGGCTCGATCGCGTAGCCGTCGCCGGGCACGTCGTCGCCGGGCAGCAGCTCGGTCAGCATGACCTCGAAACCGAGCCGGCCGACGATCGGCTTCAGGTTGCCCCAGAGCTCGCGCAGCCCGGGCGGCCCATAGACGTTCAGCGGCACCTCACGGTCGGTGAGGTCGTAGCTCTTCAGCAGCCCCGGCAGCCCGAGCACATGGTCGGCGTGGAAGTGCGTCAGGTAGATCGCGTCGACCTGGACCAGCCCCAGCGAGCGCTGCAGCTGCCGCTGCGTCCCTTCCCCGCAGTCGAACATCAGCCGCTCCCCCCCACGCGCGATCAGCACGCTCGCGGTCGAGCGCCGCGCCGACGGCACCGACCCTCCGGTGCCCAGGAATATCGCCTGCAGGTCCATCGGCGGCGAGCTTAGGACAACCGTGGCCCGGCATTCACCTCGGGTGGTCGACCTTTCTGCCGCCATCCGGAAGAAAAGGCGACCACCCGCGGGGGGAGGCGACTACTAAGCTGCCGGGTGAGCGCCCGTAGCTCAGCTGGATAGAGCGCATGCCTCCGGAGCATGAGGTCACAGGTTCGAATCCTGTCGGGCGCGTCTTTGCGTGCCGGTCGATCCGGCCGGGACTAGACGGCCTTGAAGCGGGCGCGCCACTGGGCGCGGTCGAACTCGGCCGGCTCGGTCTCGGCGAGGAAGCGCTCGAGGGCGGCGACGAAGCGGCCGGGCTGCTCGACCTGGGGCAGGTGCCCGACGCCCTCGAAGAGCTCGAGCCGGCTGCCCGGGAGCTGCTCGTGCGCGGCTTCGCCGTGGGCGACCGGGATGATCGGGTCGCGCTCGCCCCAGACGATCAGCAGCGGCATGGCTTCGGCCAGGTAGAGACGGTCGAGGGCGGCGACGCGCTGGCCGTCGGTGCCGACCACCGCCCGCAGGGTGGAGAGGAAGGCCTTGCGGCGCTCGCCGTCGGCCAGCGAGGCGTAGCCGCGGGCGACCTCGGCGACGTCGGCCGAGGGGCGCATCCCGACCATGCCGAGGCCGCGGCCGACCAGCGAGCCGACCTGGCTGCCGACGCCGGCGGTGGCGGCGATGAAGAGGTCGGCGCCGGGCAGCGCCGCCGCCCGCAGGACCGGGCTGACGTCGGGACCGAGGCCGCCGCTGGAGACCAGGACGAGACGCTCGACCTGCTCCGGGAACTGGTAGGCGAA
Organism: Solirubrobacterales bacterium; assembly: GCA_036276995.1. Classification (GTDB taxonomy): domain Bacteria; phylum Actinomycetota; class Thermoleophilia; order Solirubrobacterales; family 70-9; genus VAYN01. The sequence goes on along the minus strand of DASUNU010000220.1, from coordinate 12,834 downwards.
CTGCATCGCGACGCCACCCCCGAGCGAATGTCCGACCAGGGTCGCGCGCTCGTGGCCGAGGGTGACCAGGAGGTCGCGCAGGCCGCTGGCGAGGCTGCCCAGCGAGTAGTCGCCGCCGCCCGGCTCGGAGAAGCCGTGACCGGGGAAGTCGGGGGCGACGACGGTGTGGCGCAGGCTCAGCGGCTCGATCACCGCGCGCCAGTTCTCGGCCGTCCCGGCCATGCCGTGGATCAGCACCAGCAACGGCCCCGAGCCGGCCTCTAGATAGCTGATCGAGCGCCCGTGTACGAGCGCCGTCTTTGTCTCGACGACGGGCGGGTGCAGGGGCGTCGGCTTCGCGGCCACGGCGACACGGTACCCGGCAGCGGCGGCGCCAAAAGCGGGGATCGCTGAGAAGTGGCCGATTCCAATACTGTCGCGCCTGTGAGCGACGCCCCGCCGGACAGCCGCCCGCCGCGCGGCGCCCTGATCGTGGTCGCGGTCGGGCTGTTGGCCTGCGTCGCGGCGGCCCTGCTCGCCACCTCGCCGGGCGCGGGGGCAGCAGGCAACCTGGAATGGGTGAAGCGCGGCCCGATCCCGGACTCGCGGCCGGTCGAGGTGCCCGGGGGCGGCGGCCAGATGCAGCTGACCGACGGCGAGATCAAAGCAACCGGCTCCAGCGTCAGCGGCTATGCCCTCTTCGTGGTCGAGACGACGCTGCGGATCGACGCCGGCTCGCCGGTCGGCGACGGCCGCATCCTCTGCTCGGTGAAGGCGGCCCGCCGCACCGAAATCGCCCAGACCTCCGGCGGCCTCCGCGCCACCTTCCCCCGCTCCTCCGAAGCCGGGATCTACAGCCAGGACGTGCCGGAATCGCTGCTGATCGACTTCAGCGCCCGCGGCGGCGAACTGGTCGAGCTCGAACCGGAGGCGCTGCGCTCCTTCACCACCGAACGCGGGATCAAGCTCGAATGGCCCGAATACGAAGTCGGGACCGAGAACCTCAAATACTTCATCGCCGGCGGCAAACCGAAGCAGGACCTGGCGCTGCCCTTCTACACGGTCTGGAAGACCACGGCGACGCCGGCCGCAACCGTCTCCTGCACGCTCACCACCAGCGCCGGCGAGGCGACCGTCCGCACCGCCGGCAAGCTCGCTGCCTTCCCGCCGCCGATCGACGAAGAAGCGGAAGAGGAAAACGAAGAAGAGGCGGAAGAAGAAGCCGAGGAAGCGGAAGAAGACGAGGAGGAATAGCGCTCAGGCGCTGGCCGGCGCGGTCAGCAGCTCCGGCCCTTCCTCGCTCCCTTTCCCGACCTTGTTCAGCTTCGGGTTGGCCGGGGCGCTCTGCATTCGCGCCGGGTCGAGCGGGCCCAGCATCGCCAGTGCGTCCTCGACGCTGAGGTCGGGACGCAGCCAGGCCGCCTCGGCCTCGGGGTTGGGCAGGATCGCCGGCATCCGGTTGTGGACCGGGGCGACGACCGCGTTTGGGGTCGTGGTCACGATCGTGCAGGTGTAGAGCCAGCCGTCGTCGTAGCCACGGTCCTCCTCGTCCTCCCACTCCTTACGGGTGCAGATCCCGGCGAAGGCGAAGGGCTCACCGTCGTCGACGGTGAAGCGCCAGGGCTGGCGCGGCTGCTTCGGGTCCTCCGCCTTCATCCACTCGTAGAAGCCGTCGGCGACGATCAAGCAGCGGTGGCGGAACTTGCCGACCAGCGGGCCGTAGGCGCGGCTGGAGGTGAGGTTCTCGGCTTTCGCGTTGATCATCTTGTAGCCGACCTTGAGGTCCTTGGCCCAGCGCGGGACCAGCCCCCAGCGCATCAGTCGCATCTCGCGCTCGCCCGCCTCGGCCTCCTCGGGGTCCGGCGAGGAACGCACGGTCAGCACCTCCTGGGTCGGAGCGACGTTGAAACGGCCGAGCCCTCCTTCCAGCTTCTTCGCCCGCTCCTTCGAGGGCGCCGGCCTCTCCCCGTCGCCACCCCGCTCCAGCGCCTTCTCCAGCTCCGACTGGAAGCGGTCGGCGATCGACTTGGTGTCTTTGTTGGTGACCGTGAAGCGTCCGCACATGAGCCGGAGCCTAGCCGGCCCGCGGCGCCGCATCGGCGGGCCGCGCCTGCGGGTGCTGGCGGTACCACTCGAGCGTGCGGATGAGGCCGTCGCGCAGCCCGACCGTGGGCTGCCAGCCGGTCAGGGAGCGCAACTTGGCCGAGTCGACGAACTGGCGGTCGATCTCGCCGGCTGGGTTGCCGGGACCGTATTCGGGCTCGAGCCCGCCGCCGGCGATCGTGGCGATCTCCCCGACCACCTCGGCGACCGAGTGCGGGCGCTCGCCGCCGGCGTTGAAGGCCTCGCCCGCCGCCGGGCCACCGGCCCCGACCGCATGCTCGATCGCCAGGTAGGCGGCGACCGCGTCGTCGACGTAGAGGAAGTCGCGCTCGGGGCTGCCGTCGGAGCGGATCGCCGGGCGGCGGCCGTCGAGCACGGCAATTACGGCCTCGGGGACGAGGCGCGAGAAGTTGAGGTCGCCGCCACCGTAGATGTTGGCGAAACGGGTGACCGCGACCGGCAGGCCGTAAGCGGCGCGGTAGCTGAGCGCGATCGCGTCGGCGGCCGCCTTGCTCGCCTCGTAGGGGGAGGCGGGGCGCAGCTGCATCGCCTCGCGGTAGGGCAGCTCCTCGCTCGGCCCGTAGGCCTTGTCGGAGGAGGCGACGACCACCGCCGGGACGTCGGCGCGGCGGCAGGCCTCGAGCAGGGTCCAGGTGCCGCGCACGTTGGACTCGAAGGTGGCAACCGGGTCGGCCATCGCCGGCCCGACCAAGGTCTGGGCGGCGAGGTGGAAGACGACCTCGAACTCGCCGGCCGCGACCGCGGCATCGACCCGGCGGGCGTCGCAGAGGTCGGCCTCGACCAGCTCGATCTCCGGCGCCACTCCCTGCAGAACCAGACCCGAGAGCGGCGGCGGCGCCAGGTCGAGCACCGTGACCGCGTCGCCGCGCTCGAGCAGCGCCCGCGCCAGGTGCGAGGCGACGAAGCCGTGGCCGCCGGTGACCAGGGACCGCTTCACGCCGGCTCGACCCCGGCCGCGTCCCAGATCCGCCAGGGCGCCTCGCCGCTCGCCCAGAGGTCGTTCAGCGTCACCGCGTCCTTGTAGGTGTCCATGCAGTCCCAGAAACCCTGGTGGCGGTAGGCGTGCAGGCGGCCCTCGGCGGCGAGGTTGCGCAGCGGCTCGCGCTCGAGCACGCTCTCTATATCCAGGTAGTCGAGCGCCCCCGGCTCGAAGCAGAGGAAGCCGCCGTTGATCCAGTGCTCGCTGCGCGGCTTCTCGGCGAAGCCGCTGACCCGATCCCCCTCCCCCAGCTCGGCCACGCCCCACTGCAGGTGCGGACGGACCACGGTCAGCGTCGCCAGGTCGCCGTGGCCGCGGTGGAACTCGAGCAGCGCCCCAAGGTCGACGTCGGCCACCCCGTCGGCGTAGGTGGCGCAGAAAGTCCCGCCCTGCAGGCGCGGCGCCAGCGCCGCGATCCGCCCCCCGGTCGGGGTGTCGAGCCCGGTCTCGACGCACTCGACCTCGACCCCGTCGGGCCAGCGCTCGGCGGCGGCGAACTCCGCCACCGCCTCGCCCATGTACCCGGTCGCGAGCAGGAACCGGCGGAACCCCTGCGCCGCGTAGATCTGGACCACGTGCCAGAGGATCGGCCGCCCGCCGATCTCGACCAGGGCCTTGGGAACGGACTCCGTGCGCTCGCGCAGCCGCGTCCCGCGCCCGCCGCAGAGGATTACGACCGGAGGTTTCAGCCTCCCGCCACCGCGGGCAGAATCGTCACCTCGGCGCCGTCGTTGATCGCCGTGTCCAGGCCCTGCTGGAAGCGGATGTCCTCGCCGGAGACGTAGACGTTGACGAAGCGGCGCAGGTCGCCGTCCTGGGTGATCCGCTCGCGCAGGTCGCCGTGGGCGGCGAAGACGGCATCGAGGACCTCGCCGACGGTCGAGCCGGAGACCTCGACCTCGGCCTCCCCTCCGGTCGCGGCGCGTAGCTGGGTCGGGATCTTCACGGTGACGCTCATCAGACGGCTACCTCCTGGCGGAACTCGGACTCGAAGCTTGCGAGGTCGGGGTCGATCTCGTGCATCTGGAACGTATCGCGGGTGGCGTCGAGCGTCTTCAGGCCCTCGCCGGTGATGTAGACGACGACCCGCTCGCCGTCGCCGATCTCGCCGCGCTCGGCCAGCTTCTTGAGCACGCCGACGGTGACCCCGCCGGCGGTCTCGGTGAAGATCCCGGTGGTCTCGGCCAGCAGCTTGATCCCCTCGCGGATCTCCTGGTCGCTGACCGAGTCGATCCCGCCGCCGGTGCGGCGCGCGTGCTCGACCGCGTAGGGGCCGTCGGCCGGGTCCCCGATCGCCAGGCTCTTGGCGATCGTCTCCGGCTTCTGCGGCTTGCAGACGTCCCAGCCTTCGGCAAAGGCGGTGGCCACCGGGCTGCAGCCCTCGGCCTGGGCACCGTGGAAGACCGGCTGCCCGCCCTCGACCAGGCCGAGGTCGAGCCACTCCTGGAAGCCACGGCCGAGCTTGGTGAACAGCGAACCCGAGGCGATCGGGCTGACCACCCGGTCCGGCAGCTCCCAGCCGAGCTGCTCGACCGTCTCGTAGGCAAGCGTCTTCGAGCCCTCGGCGTAGTAGGGCCGCAGGTTGACGTTGACGAAGGCCCAGGGCCGGGTCTCGGCCAACTGCGTGCAGAGCCGGTTGACGTCGTCGTAGTTGCCGCGCACGCCGACCAGGTTGGTCCCATAGACGCCGGTCGCGAGCAGCTTCTGCTCCTCGAGGTTGGCGGGGACGAAGACGTAGGAGTCGAGCCCGGCGGCGGCGGCGTGGGCGGCGACGGCGTTGGCGAGGTTGCCGGTCGAGGCGCAGGCGATCGTCTCGAAGCCCAGCTCCTTCGCCTTGGCGACGGCGACGGCGACGACCCGGTCCTTGAACGAGTGGGTCGGGTTGGCGGCGTCGTTCTTGATCCAGATCTCCGCCCCCGGGACCCCGATCCGCTCGGCCAGGCGGTCGGCCTTGAGCAGCGGCGTCAGACCGGGCTCCAGCGGGTCGCCGGGACGGCCCTCGAAGGGGAGGAAGTCGGCGTAGCGCCAGATCCCCTGCGAGCCGGCCTGGATCCGCCGCTTCACCTCGACCGCGTCCAGCTCCGAGTAGTCGTAGGCGACCTCGAGCGGGCCGAAGCAGTTTTCACAGACGTAGCTGGCATCCAGCTCGTAAGCGGTGCCGCACTCCTTGCACTTCAGGCTTTGAATTGACATCCGATCCTCTTTCTAAGCAAAACGACCTCGCCATTTGTGGGGCGAGGTCCGATCGGACATCCCCCACATCTTCCAGGCCCTGAACTGCGCGACCTGCTGGAGTTGGCACCTGCCTCCGAGCCTGAGCTCGAAGATGGTTGCCGGGGCTTCACTGGGCCAGTCCCTCCACCCCTCTAGATGTGGCGCTTATGTGGGTCACAGCGTACCAGGGGGTTGTGAACGGGATGTTTTCGTTCATGCCTGGCTTGCAGGGGCGACTAACCTTGTGCGCGATGCCCGACCGCAGCCAAGAGAAATCGAGCCTCGGCGATGCCGAACCTTCCGAAACCACGGCTGCGGCGGCCGGGACGACGCGGCGAACTCGCTCCGCCTCCCCCCTCGCCTGAGCCCCAGACCCCGAACGTCGAGCAGATCGACGCCGACGGCCTGCGCTGGGTCAATATCGAGCACCCCGGCGCGCTCGAGCGCGCCTGGCTGGAGGAGCACTTCGACTTCCACGCGCTCGACCTCGAGGACGTGCTCTCGCGCAACCAGCGGCCAAAGATCGACGTCTACGACGACTACCTCTTCATCGTTCTCCACTTCCCGGTCTTCGACCGCGCCGCTGGCCGGCTCGGCACCGGCGAGCTCGATCTCTTCGTCGGCCCCGGCTACGTGGTCACGATCCCGAACACTCCCTTGCAGCCGGTCGAGTACCTGTTCGAGCGCTGTCGGGCCAAGGAGGAGCTGCGCGAACAGCTCTTCTCGCGCGGCTCCGGCTACCTGCTCTACCGGCTCGTCGACGACAGCTTCGACTACTGCTTCCCGATGCTGCGCAAGATCGGCAACAAGCTCGACGCGCTCGAGGACGACATCTTCGAGGGGCGCTCGGAGGAGGTCGTGCGCGACATCTCCAACGTCAAGCAGGAGATCATCAACTTCCGCAAGGTGATCCGGCCGCAGCGGCCGGTGCTGCGCGACCTGGAGAAAGTCAAGCAGCGCTACCTGGCCACCGACCTCGACCTCGAGATCTACTTCGACGACATCGTCGATGCCCACGAGCGGATCTGGGACATGCTCGAGAACTACAAGGAGGTCGCCGAGGCGCTGGCGGAGACCAACGAGTCGGTGATCTCCCACCGGGTCAACGACATCCTCCGCGTGCTCACCTCGATCAGCGTGATCGTCCTGCCGCTGACCCTGATCGCCAGCATCTGGGGGATGAACTCGCACGTGCCCGGCGAGGGCGGCACCACCGCCTTCTGGATCGTGCTCGGCAGCATGTTCGCGCTGCTGATTGGGATGGTCGGCTGGTTCCGCCGCCGCGGCTGGCTCTAGCGGGCGACCGCTCTCATAGGATGGGTTGTCCGTGGCAAATTTCCGCATCTGGGCGCCGTGGCGCCTCGCCTACGTGAAGGACGCGTCCAAGGACAACCAGGAGGAGTGCATCTTCTGCGCCAAGCCGGCGCAGGAAGACGACGAGGCGAACCTGATCGTCCACCGCGGCGAGCGCTGCTTCGTAATCCTCAACCTCTTCCCGTACACCAACGGCCACCTGATGGTGGCTCCCTACGAGCACCTCGGTGCGCTGCAGGAGATCGATCCGGTCACGGTCGCCGAGATGATGGCGCTGGCCCAGCGGGCGATGGCCCACCTCGAGTCGATCTACAGCCCGCACGGCTACAACGTCGGTTTCAACCAGGGCCGGATCGCCGGCGCCGGGGTCGAGGGCCACATCCACCTCCACGTCGTCCCGCGCTGGGCCGGCGACAACAACTTCATGCCGGTGATCGCCGACACCAACGTGATGCCGCAGACCATCGAGCAGAGCTACGAGGCTCTGAAGGGAGCGTTTTGAGCGAGCAAGCACCCCTGGCCCCGGCCGGGATCTTCAAGGCCTACGACATCCGCGGCCTGCACGGCAGCGAGATGGACGAGACGACCGCGCACGCGATCGGGCGCGCCTTCGCCCGCGTTCTCGCAAAGTTGCGGGGCAAGCAGCCGGGCGAGCTGCGGGTCGGGCTCGGCCGCGACATGCGGCTGACCGCGCCGGCGATGGCGCAGGAGCTGCGCGACGGCCTGATCTTCGAGGGCGCGACGGTGCTCGACGCCGGCATGGTCGCGACCGAGATGCTCTACCACCTGGTCGGCTCGCGCGAGCTCGACGGCGGCGCGATGGTGACCGCCTCGCACAACCCCAAGGCCTACACCGGGGTCAAGCTCGTGCGCGAGGGGGCACTGCCGCTCTCCGGCGACGCCGGGATCGGCGACGTCAGGGCCGAGATCGAGGCCGGGCTCGGCCACGCGCCCGGCGGCGGCTCGTTCGAGGAGGTCGACGTCTGGGAGGAGTTCCGCACGCACGCGCTCTCCTTCATCGACCCCGCCAACGTGAAGCCGATGAAGGTCGTGGTGGACGGCGGCAACGGCATGGCCGGCCCGATGGTCGGGCCGATCCTGGAGAAGCTGCCGCTGGAGCTGGAGGAGATGTACTTCGTCCCCGACGGCGAGTTCCCCGACCACGAGCCGAACCCGCTGCTGGAGGAGAACCGGCGGATGATCATCGAGCGGGTGCGCGAGTCCGGCGCCGACCTCGGGATCGCCTGGGACGGCGACGCCGACCGCTGCTTCTTCATCGACGGCGAGGGCAGCTTCTGCGATGGCGACTTCATCTGCGCCCTGCTGGCGCGGGCGGCACTGGCCAAGAACCCGGGCGGGACGATCCTCTACGACCCCCGCTCCAGCCGCGCGGTGCCGGACCTGGTCGCGGCCGAGGGCGGCCGCTCCGACCTCTCGCGGGTCGGCCACGCCTTCTTCAAGGCGCGGATGCGCGAGGAGGGGGCCGTGTTCGGCGGCGAGGTCTCCGGCCATTACTACTTCCGCGACTTCTGGAACGCCGACTCGGGCACGATCCCGGCTCTGCTGGTCCTGGAGCTGCTCTCGCTCGACGGCCGCAGCCTGGCCGAGCTGATGGAGGAGTTCCGCTCCAGGTACTTCATCTCCGGTGAGATCAACTCCGAGGTCGCCGACCCGGCGACGAAGATCGCGGAGATCGAGCAGCGCTACGGCGACGGTGAGATCACCAAGCTCGACGGGGTCTCGGTCGATTACCCCGAGTGGCACTTCAACGTCCGCCCCTCCAACACCGAGCCGCTGCTGCGGCTCAACCTCGAGTCGCTGGTCTCCCGCGAGGACATGGAGCGACGCCGCGACGAGGTGCTCGGCCTGATCCGGGGCTGAGGTGCCGCTCTCGCCCGAGGAGGCGCTGGAGCAGGCGGCGCTGGCCGGCATCCACCGCCTGCAGATCCCGACCCCGTTCGCGGTCGGGCGGGTCAACTGCTACCTGATCGAGGACGGGCCGCTGACCCTGGTCGACACCGGCCCGAACTCGGGCAAGGCACTGGACGAGCTGGCCACCCAGCTCGGCGCCCGCGGCCACTCAATCGACGACCTCGAGCTGGTCATCGTCACCCACCAGCACATCGACCACCTCGGCCTGGTCGAGATCGTCGCCCAGCACTCCGGCGCCGAGGTGGCGGCGCTCGGGATCGCGGCCGAGCGGCTCGCCAACTTCGACCAGGACGCCGAGGCCGAGGACCGTTTCGCGGTCGAGCTGATGCTGCGCAACGGCATCCCGGAGGAAGTGACGGCGGCGCTGCGCAGCGTCAGCCGCAGCTTTCGCGGCTGGGGCTCGCGGGTCGAGGTGACCCGGCCGCTCGCCGACGGCGAGGAGCTGGAGTTCGGCGAGCGCACCCTGCAGGCCCTGCACCGGCCCGGGCACAGCCCCTCCGACACGGTCTTCTGGGACGAGCGGCGCAGGATCCTGATCGCCGCCGACCACCTGCTCCCCCACATCTCCTCCAACCCGCTGATCTCGCGCCCGCTCGACGGCTCGCCGCAGCGCCCCCAGGCGCTCGTCACCTACATCGAGTCGATGAAGCGGACCCGCGAGATGCCGGCCGAGATCGTCCTCCCCGGCCACGGCGACCCGATCACCGACCACGTCGCCCTGATCGACGACCGCCTCGCCAAGCACCAGCGCCGCCAGGAGAAGATCCACGGCCTGATCGCCGAACAGCCGCGCAGCGGCTACGAGCTGGCCCAGGCGATCTGGGGCAACGTCGCCGTCACCCAGGCCTTCCTCACCCTCTCCGAGGTGATCGGCCACGCCGACGTGCTCGTCAACGAGGGCCGCGTGCGCGAAGCGGACGACGGGGCCGTGATCCGGTACGAAGCGACGTAGCGCGGGGCTAGGCGCCCAGCAGCCTCGCCTTCGCTGCCTCGAACTCGAGCTCGGAGAGGGACCCGGACTCCCTCAGCGCCGCCAGCTCCTTCAGCCCGGAGGCGATGTCGCCCGCGCCGGCGGACACGGTGACGGCGGCCGGCTCAGGCTCAGGCGGCAGGCCTGCCGCATCGGCCTGCAGCGCCGCCAGGAGCGGCCTCACCCCGGCCCGCTTCAACCTCCCCACCTGCCAGGCCTCGGCGAGCCAGAAGAAGGCCACCACGGGGAGCGGCAGGAGCATCAGGCAGAGCAGACCCAGGTAGGCGCTCGGATAGGGAAACGTGATTGCCTTGCTGATCTTCTTCTCGTTGAAGAAGGTCTCTCCGGTGGTCTGATCGAAGATCAGAAAGAAGGACCCCGAGCGCTTTCGGCCCCTGATCACCCAGACCAGGGAGACGACGTGGCCGTTGCCGACCAGGGCTTCGAAGCCGGTCCCCTCGAAAGACATGCTCTTGCCCTCCGCGTTGGTGAGGAAGAAACGGTCGGTTACCACGACCTCGGTGTCGATCGAGCCGCTGACGCTCACGCCGGTCTCAACCCCACCCCCACCGTCGATCGAACCCCTGGTGTAGCTGTCGCTGCGCTTGCCGACGTCGCTCGCGTAACCGGTGAAAGAGTGGATTGCATAGCGGCGAAAAAGACCGGCAAAGCGAGAGGGATCCTCTGCCTTTACACGTAGAGGCGACAGCGCCTTGGGAGCTCGCAAGAGCATCGGTACTAGGGCGATAACACTCAAGGTGATCCAGGTGCTCACACCATTACCTGTAACACATCCAGCGCACAAGAGTCATGCTTTCATGAGTGCTGGAGGTGACACGAAAGTTCGCCATGGCGCCCGGGCTGAAGTCGGCCGCCACGCCGCGGGGATGTCCACCGGCCCGGATCGCAATACGCTGCACCTCCCCCGTTGACCCCGAAGCTCCCCCACCGCAAATCGAAGAAGCCCGCGAAGAAGCGGATGCTGATCATCGTCAACCCGTACGCGACGACGGTCAGCGACAGGCTGCGGAACCTGGTCGTCTATGCGCTGCAGGGGCGCTATGAGGTCGAGGCGGTCTCGACCGAAGCGCAGAACCACGCGACCGAGATCGGGCGCGAGGTGGCCGACCACGGGTACGACATCGTGGTCGCCTTCGGCGGCGACGGGACGTTGAACGAGGTCGCGAACGGGCTGGCGGGGACGGACGTGCCGGTCTCGATGCTGCCGGGGGGCTCGACCAACGTGGTCTGCCGCACGCTCGGGATTCCCAACGACGTCGTCGATGCAACCGAGCACCTGCTGACCCTGGCCGACGACTGGGCGCCGCGCAAGATCGACCTCGGCAAGGTCGACGACCGCCACTTCGTCTTCGCCTGCGGGGTCGGGATCGACGCCACCGTGGTCGAGCGGGTCGACGCGCACCCGCGGCTGAAGTCGACTGCCGGGCCGTACTACTACAGCTGGGCCGGAGTCTCGGCCTTCTATCGCCGCTACCTACACAACGCGGTCCGGGTCGCGGTCGAGAGCGGCGGCGAGTCGGTCGAGGGCGTGACCGCGATCGTCCAGAACTCCGACCCCTTCACCTACTTCGCCAGCCGCCCGATCCGGGTCTGCGAGGGGATCGGGATCGACGACGGCACGCTCTCGGTCGGGGTGCTGAAGCGGGCGACTCAGCGCGACATGCCGACCCTGCTGAGGCGGCTGTTCAGCGCCACCAACCCGGCCGCCCGCCACCGCCAGGTCCACCACTTCGACGACGTTACCGCCGCCACCATCCGCACCGTCTCGGTCGACAAGAGCGGCGCCGCCCGGCCCTTCCCGCTCCAGGTCGACGGCGACTACATCGGCGATCGCACGCGGGTCGAGCTCAGCGCCGACCCGGGTGCGCTGACGATCGTCGCCTGAGCCCCGCTCGCGGTCAGCGCCTCGAACGGCGGTTGCTCACGCAGGGTCGCGCGCAGGCCCGCCCGCGCCGCCCGGGCGCGGCCATGCTGGTGGCCACGGCGAAAACCGTGCACGCCGGCCCGCAGCCCGTAGCGCAGTGCCAGCGCCGTCTTGTAGGGCCAGACCGAGGGGAAGTACTTGCGGGCGTACTGCATCCGCGCGTAGGCCGCCTGAGCCTCCATCCGCTCGTTCTCGCGGCGGTCGTGCTCGAAGTGGCGAATCGTCGCCTGCGGCAGGTGGACCACCTCCCAGCCGGCGTCCTTGACCCGGCGGCAGAGGTCGGTCTCCTCGGCGAAGAGGAAGAAGCTCTCGTCGAAGCCACCCCCGGCCGCGGCCAGGGCCTCGCGCCGGGCCAGCATGAACGAGCCCGAGGTCCAGTCGCAGGGCGTCTCACGCGCGTAGGGAGCTGGCTCGACCTCGCGCTCGCCCAGCGCCCGGCGGGCCAGCGGCACCCGCTCGATCCCCAGCGCCTCGGCGAACATGTTCGCGGCTGAAGGGAAGCGGCGGATGCTGGGCGCGAGCGAGCCGGCGGCAGTGACCTGGCGGACGCCGGCGAGGCCGACCCCACGGCGTCGGTCCATCGCGGCGACGAGGTCGGCGAGGCTGCCGGCGACGAACTCGGTGTCGGGGTTGAGGAAGAGCATGTAGCGAGCGTCAGCGGTTTCCAGGCCACGGTTGTTGGCGTGGCCGAAGCCGTGGTTGGGGCAGGCCAGCGTGCGCGCCTGCGGAAAATTCCGCTCGACCCAGGCGGCGGAGCCGTCGCTGCCGTTGTCGACGACGACGACGTCGAGCTCGACCTCGCCGGCGCTCTCGTAGAGGCTGCCCAGAGCCGCGCTCAGCCAGGGCTGGCCGTTGTGGGAGACGATGATCGCGCAGACGTCGTGCACAACCGATCAACGAGATGGCGACGGTGCAGCTTGCGGCGCCGCAGGCCGCCGCTACGATGCCGCCCCGTGAGCGCGCCCATCCTGCAGCCCTCCGACCTCGCCCCCGGCCTGCTGCTCGGCGCCGACGTGGAGATCGGCGACGGCGTCTTGATCGGCGGCCAGGCGGTAATCCACGCCGGCGTCGTGCTCGGCGACAGCGCCCGGGTCGGCGACCACGCCCAGATCCGCGCCGGCGCCCGGATCGGCGCCGGCTCCACCATTGGCAGCTTCACCTCGGTCGACCCCGGCGTCCTGGTCGGCGAGCGGGTAAGCGTGCAGACGCGCTGCTACCTGACCGGCGGCACCGTGATCGAGGACGACGTCTTCGTCGGCCCCGGCGTGACCATGACCAACGACAACACGATGGACCGCCACGGTTCCGAGTTCGAGTTTGAAGGGCCACTGCTGCGCCGCGCCTGCCGGGTCGGCGGCGGCACCGTGCTCTGCCCCG
>DASUNU010000219.1:0-2246 GCA_036276995.1 Solirubrobacterales bacterium | reverse complement strand
GATGCCCAGCCGGGTGCGGCGCAGCAGCACGTCGGCGACGCTGCGAGCCTGCTCGCGGCGGGCCGCGATCGCCACCTCGGCCAGCAGGTCGGGGCGACCGGGGACGATCGGCCGGGCCAGCTTCGGGTCCTTCCAGGCGAGGTCGAGCACGGCCCGGGCGGCGTGGCCGTAGCGGAAGGCGAGCTGGGCGACCGCCTCCTCCCCCACCCCCTCGGGCGCCTCCAGGTCGTCCGGCCGGGCCGGCATCCCGAGCGGGATCTCGGCCGTGTGGCAGGGCGCCTCGCGGTTTTCGCGCTCGACCAGGCGGTCGACCGTCTGCTTCGCCATCCGCCGCCAGGTGGTGAGCTTGCCGCCGGTGATCGTCAGCATCCCCGAGGAGGTCTCATACAGCTCCGCCTTGCGCGAGATGTCGACCGACTTGCGCGGGTCGCCGCTGGAGATCAGCGGCCGCACCCCGGCGTAGGCGCCGACCAGATCGGACTGGCCGAGGCTGACGCCGAAGAACTCGTTGACCGCGTCGAGCAGGTACTCGACGTCCTCCTCGCCCGGCCGCGGGTGGGCGGTGTCGCCCTCGAAGTCGTTGTCGGTGGTGCCGATCAGGGTGCGCCCGTACCAGGGCAGCGAGAAGATCATCCGTCCTTCGCCGGCGGGGACGATGCAGGCGGCCCGGCCCATCGGCAGGTCGGCGCTGTCGAGGATCACGTGGGTGCCGCGACTGGGCGCGATCCGCGGCACGTCCTCCTCCTCGATCACCTCCTCGGGCCGGATCTGGTCGGCGAAGACGCCGGTCGCGTTGATCACGTGGTCGGCCCGGACCTCGATCCGCTCGCCCGACTCGGCCTCGGCGAAGGCGACCCCGCCGGCGCGGCCGCTGTCGGAGAGCAGCTCGGTCACGTTGGCGCCGTTCAGCATCACCGCGCCGAAGCGCTCGGCCTCGCCGAGGATGGTCAGGGTGAGCCGGACGTCGTCGGTCTGGCAGTCGTAGAACATGTACGCGTCCTTGGGGTCGCGCGGGGCCAGAGCCGGGACCAGGTCGAGCACCTCGTCGCGGTCGATCGTGCGGTGGCGGTCGGGCGACCAGTAGAAGTCCTCGTCCTCCTCCTTGGCCGAGCGCATCTCGCGGCGGCTGCGGCCGACCCGGGTGGTCGCCATCACGTCGTACATGTTGAGCCCGATCCCGAGTTTGCGGTCGCGGCGCTCCTCGCCCAGCGCGGGGACCAGGAACGGGGTCGGGTAGACCAGGTGCGGGGCCAGCTGGACCATCAGCTGGCGCTCCAGCAGCGCCTCGCGGACCAGGCCGAGGTCGAAGTTCTGCAGGTAGCGGAGGCCGCCGTGGACCATCTTCGAGGAGCGGCTGGAGGTGCCGACCGCGTAGTCGCCGCGCTCCAGCAGCGCCACCGAGTAGCCGCGCGAGGCGGCGTCTAGAGCGACCCCGGCGCCGGTGATGCCGCCGCCGATCACGACCACCTCGAAGTGCTGGCCGGCGATCGCCTCGATTGCTTCGGCACGGGTCAGCATCGGAGCCCCATCTCAGTCGAGGAAGGTCGTGGTCTGGGCGGTCGCCGGGCGCGGCGGCGCCGGCTTCTCCTGGCGCGGGTGGCCGAGGTGGAGCAGGCCGACGAAGCGCTCCTCCTCGGGCAGGCCGGCGGCGGCGCGGCCGGCCGGCTCGCGCAGCAGCGCCGGGGTGCGCCAGTAGCCGGCGAGGCCGCGGCCGTGCGCGGCGAGCAGGACGATGTAGGCGGCGATCGCGGTCGCGTGCAGGTCCTCCTCGTCCTGGACCGGGTCGCCGCTCTGCGCAGCGGAGGCGAGGACCATGGTCGGGGCGCGGTCGAGCTTGGCGGCGCCCTCCGGGCCGGCCGCCAGCTTCAGCCGCGCCAGCGTGGCCGGGCCGATCACCCGGAAGCGCCAGGGCACGGTGAGATGGTGGTTGGGCGCCCAGCTCGCCAGCTCCAGCAGCTCCTCGAGCTGCTCGCGCGGCAGCGGCTCGGGCGCGAAGGCCTTGTGGGTGCGCCGCGTGCGTATCGCGGTCTCGACGTCCATCGGTCGAGGGTATCTGGAGCGGGCCGGGCTAGAGCCCGTAGCGCTGGCGCATCCAGAGGCGGCGGGCGGCGTAGGCGAGGGCGCAGAGGAGGGCGCCGGCGAGCAGGCCGGCGGCGGCGGAGGCGGCCGGGGAGGCCGAATCGTCTTCGGTGGCTTCATCCGTGCTCGACGCGGGCGGTTCAGGGGCCAGGGTGGCGGTAACCCCC
>DASUNU010000218.1:0-25170 GCA_036276995.1 Solirubrobacterales bacterium | reverse complement strand
CCCGGAGCGGCCGCGGCGCTGATCGCCGCGCTCGACGCCGACCCGGAAGCCGCCGCGGCGACCCCGCAGCTACTCGACTCGGCCGGCCGGCCGGTGCCCTGCGCCTGGAGCTTCCCGGGGGTCGGCACCGCCCTGGCCGGTGCCCTGTTCCTGCATCGCCGCCTCACCGTGCAGAGCGTCGGCTCGGCGACGCGCCGGGTCGACTGGGGGCAGTCGAGCGCGCTGCTGGTCCGGCGCGAGGCGGCGGCCGCGGTCGGCTACATGGACCCCGACTTCTTCGTCTACTACGACGAGTGCGACTTCGCCAAGCGCCTCGCCGATGCCGGCTGGCACTCGCTCTTCGTCCCGGCTGCGGAGGCGGTGCACCACGACCAGCTCTCGACCGACCTTGCCGCCGGCCTGCCGCGGATCGTCGAATTCCACCGCAATCGCGACCTCTACATGCGGAAGCACCACGGGCGAGCGGCGGCGCTCGCTGTGCGCCTGCTCACCGCCTGGTCCTACGGCCTACGCGCGCTCGCCGCCACCGTGCTCCCCAACCAGCCCGCCGGCGTCTACCGCGCCCACGCTCGCCAAGCGCTCTTCCCGAATCGCGGCGAATCGATCCGCGACCGGGTTGCGGCAGTCCTTTCGGTCGAATAGCGGACCAAAGGACTGCCGCAACTAGAAGCGGCTGTCCTCGTCCATGCGCTCGGCCTCGTAAACCTCGGGGACGCGGCCATCGACGGCGGCCGGTTCGGCGCGCATCCGTTTGAACGAGGCGGCGAGCTCGCGGGGGTGGCGGAGGCGGGCGAGCCAGGTGCGCTCCTCGGCGGTGAAGAAGCCGCTGGCGAGGAGGGCGAAGGGGTAGGCAGCGAGGAGAGCGGCGCGGCCGAGCAGGCCGAGGGCGCCGGAGGTCGGCATCACCAGCTCGCCAAGCCCGACCAGGACCGCGGCGACCAGGGTCACCTTGGCGAGGCGAGCCCACTGGTAGGGGACCGGGAAGAGGCGCTGGGTGAACCCGTACATCAGCGCCACCACGACCAGGTAGGAGGCGACCAGGGCGAGGCCGGCGCCGACGATCCCGAGCGGCGGCACCAGGATCAGGTTGAGCACGACGTTGGTGGCGAGCGCGGCGAGCGCGGCCGGCAGGTTGAACTCGGTGCGGCCCGTTCTGCCGAGGATCACGACCTGGACCATGTAGAGCGCGTAGAGGGTGACGGCGACGGTGATCAGGCCGACCGCTTCGTAGGAGTCGAAGAACTCCGGGGCGGCGAGGGCGCGGGCGAACCAGCGGGCGAACAGCCACATCCCGGTGACGACGAAGGCGCAGCCGGCGACGAAGAGGGTGACGACGGTGGCGTAGGCGCGGCGGGCCTCCTCGTCGTCACGGATCGAGTAGGCGAGCGGCGGCCAGGCGAGCTGGAAGCCGCGGACGAGGACGTTGACCGCCTGCGCGAACTTGACCGCCAGCGAGTAGAGCCCGGCCTCGGCCAGGCCGACGGTGCGGACGATGATGATCCGGTCGACGAAGTTGAGCAGGTAGAGCGAGGCCTCGGCCGGCATCGTCGGCAGCCCGAAGCGCAGCAGCCGTCGCAGCAGGGCGCGGTCGAAGCGCAGCGAGAGGCGGCGCCACTGCAGCGCGATCAGCGCCAGTACGAAGGCGGCGCCGGTCGCGTAGCTGCCGAGCAGGAGGCCGCGGGCGCCCTCGTCGGCGCCGACCACGAGCACGATCGTGACGCCGATCGTGGCGAGCACGTTGAGGATCGTGGTGACGAAGTAGGCGCGGGCGCGCTCCTCGAGCCGGAACAGGGTGAGCAGGAACTCGAACATGGTCAGCACCCAGAGGCCGCCGATCGCGATCCGCGCCAGCTCAGGCGCGGGGCGGCCGAGCAGGGCTTCGGAGATCGGGGTTGCGAACGGCAGCGCGATCAGCGCGCCGAGGGTGGAGAACCAGAAGAGGCCGGCGAAGGTGCTGGCGACGACCCGGTCGGGGTCCTCGTCGTCCTTGTAGTAGAAGCGCAGCACGGCCTCGATCAGGCCGAAGCGGACGACGATGCTGACCGAGACGATCGCCGCGAACATCACCTCGGCGGCGCCGTAGTCGGCCGGGCTGAGGTAGTGCGTGTAGAGCGGCAGCAGCGCCACCGCGATGACCTTCGAGAGGATGCTCGCCGCCGTGTAGGCGGCCCCGGTCGTCGCCAGGCGGCGCAGGTATCCCGACACGCGAGGAGCCTACGCGGGGTCGCGGACCGCGGGGTGCGCCAGCGAGGCGCCGATCGCGAGGAGGACCCAGGTGATGGGGTCCTCGAAGAAGCCGGCGTAGGACAGCGTGTGGACTAGGAGCGCGACGAAGGCCGCAAGGACGGCGGCGCGAGCGGCCACGGGAGGGGAGTCCTGCGGGCGGGGCAAACTGGCTCCGTTCTCGGACTCCCCTCCCGTGCCCGTCCGGGGCGGACCCCTGATTCCCGCAGTCATCGTCCACAGCGCCACCACGATCAGCGCGACGTAGAGGGTGAGGCCGAGCAAGCCTTGCTCTGCAGCAACAGTCACGGGCTCGGTGTGAGAGATGGAGACCGGGACGTCCGGGTTGTCCCGGTGGTCTCTATAGGCAGCCTGGAAAGAGCCGGAGCCGTAACCCTGAATTGGGCGTTCGGCGAAGAGGTCGAGGCCGCCCTCGACCAGGTTGGCGCGGCCGCTGGTGTCGACGTTGAGGCGGTTGAAGAGGTTCGAGGCGTCGACGCTCTTGCCGCCAGCGAGGGTGATGACGAGGACGGCGCCGACGGCGCCGACGGCGACCGCAGCCAGGGTCCAGCGCCAGTTCCAGCGGATTGCCGCCAACACGGCGAGGCCGGCCAGGAGGGCGATGAAGCTCGACTGGGAGAAGGTCTGTGCCAGCCCCAGCCAGAGCAGGGCCACGAGCACGGTCAGCAGCGCGAACGCGCGCCGTTCGCGCACCCAGAGCAGCGCCGCCATCGCGACCACGATCACCAGCGCCAGGTAGCGACCGTAGACGTTGGGGTCCCAGAAGACCGAGTTGACGCGAAAGTAAGTGTGGAACTCGTTCGAGCGGATCACCTGGTCGTTCCAGAACAGGCTGCGGGTGAGGTACTCGACCGAGCCGACGAGGACGAAGGCGGCCGCCTCGATCCCGACCACGCAGAGGGCCAGGGTGAGCAGACGGCGGTCCCACTCGACCTCACGCAGCAGCCGGTAGAGGACCGTGAACGGGACGAGGAAGAAACAGACGTTCTGCAGGCCCTTGGAGAAGTCGCCCGAGTAGAGCGTCTGGACCGCGTAGAGGACGACGAAGGCGGCCAGCAGCCAGGCCAGCGGACGTGGGGCCCAGTCGCTGGGCGGAGCCGACCAGTCGCGCAGCACGGTGTAGACGACCCCGGCGGCGATTACCAAGTAGAGCGGGACCAGCAGGTTGGCGGTGTCGCCGCCGGCGTTGAGCGGGATGCGGAAGGGGAGGGCGGCGATGATCGCCAGCGGCAGCAGGATCGGCCAGCGCCGGAAGAGGTAGGTGAGGGTGGCGACGGCGACGAGGGCGATCGCGACCAGGCCAGCGATCCGCCCACCGTCGTGGCGCAGGTCGACGATCTGGGCCGTGTGCCACTGGTCGCCGACGATCAGGACCGGGAAGAGGACGATCGCCAGCAGCATCGCCAGCGAGCGGGGGCGGCCCGCCGGCAGCAGGATCGCCGCCGCGCAGGCCGCCGCGGCGGCGAGCAGCCCGGCGGCCGCGAGGAAGTCGCTCAAGGCCGCTGCCTTCCCGCCGCCTTGCAGGCGGCGCTCGGCTGCTGCGGCGCCCGGTGCAGGCGGATCACGCCCGGGGTGACCAGGGTCCGGTCCTGGCCCAGCAGCTTGACCCGCAGCTTGTAGCGGCCGGGCGGGGCGATGCCGCCGCCCCGCTGACGGCCGTCCCAGTAGAAGGTGTGGAAGTGGTAGCGCTTGAGGAAGCGCTCGCGGGCCAGGGTGTAGACGACCCGGCCGCCGGGCTTGACGACCTGGACCGTGGCGTCGTCGGACTGGGTGACGCGGAAGCGGATCCGCAGCAAGTCGTTGCGGCAGTCGCCGTTGGGGGTGAAGCTGTGGGTGCGCGGCGCGTCGGGATCGCGCGGCACCGGCGCACCGACGAAGGTGACCTTGTCGAGGACCAGCGGGTCGCGCTTCAGCCGCTGCGACCAGGCGAAGGCGGCGACGGTGGCGAGGACGAGGAGCGCGAAGACGACTGCGGCTGCGCTGCCGCTACCCCGCCGCCGCGGCATTGTCCTCGCCGACGATCACCGCGACGTTGGCCCCGTCGGCGACGGCTTCGATTTCCCCGCTCATCAGTTCCAGGTCGGAGATGCTGAGCTGTTTGGCGACCTTGCGCGCTTCCGGCTTGTGGCCGCGTTTGAACATCACGACGCTGTCTTCGTAGCTGGAGCTGCTGTTGGTCACGGCGCCGAGCTGAAAGCCCTTGCTCTCGACTTTGTCGCCGTAGGTGGCGGCGAGGCCGGCGGTGGAGGTGCCGTTTAGCACCGTCACCTCGATCTCGCTCGGCTTCATCTTCGCCGCGGCCTGCGTGCCGCCGCGCTTGCCGTTGGCGCTGTCGTCAGAGCTGTTGATCAGCGTGTAGGCGACCCCGCCGGCGATCACCACCGTGACGACGAAAGCGGCGACCAGCCAGAGCGGGTGGGAGAAGCGCTCGCCGAAACTCGAGAGGCCTTCGCGCACCCGCTCGCCGCGGGTCACTTCCGGCCGCCCTTCGTCGCGACGCTGGCGCCGCAGCTCGCGCTTGCTGACCGCCTCCTGTTCGGCGGTGCGGGCATCCTCGAGCTGGCGCAGCTCCTCCGCCCGCTGCGCGGCCACGGCCGAGGTCGCCTCCTTGCGCTCCGTGTCGCGCTCGGGGGCGGAGCCGGCCCACTCGCGCAGGCGACGGATGTCCCGCCCCTGGGTAAACGAGAGCAGGGCAAGAACCGCGAGCCCGATGAACGCCGCCAAGCCGGCGAAGGCGCCGATCTGTTCGATGACCTTTAGCAAGCCGGCGAGAGGCTACTCACCGGAGCCGACCCTCGCGGCATCGCCCCCGGGGGAGGCGATCAGCTCGACCACCCGCTCGGCCAGATTTGCCTCGTCGCCGGCCATCACCAGGTGTTCGAGCGAGGCCAGGGTCGAGTCGACCCAGGCCGGGTCGACCGGCTGCGCCGGGACCGCGCGGTTGATCCGCCGCGCCGCCGGCGGCTGCGCCGTCTCGGCCGGGGCGAACAGCTCCTCGTGCAGCTTCTCGCCGGGGCGGGGCTGGGTGAACTCGACCGCGATGTCCTGCTCGGGCTCGTAGCCGGCGAGCCGGATCATGTTGTGCGCGAGGTCGACGATCTTCACCGGCTCGCCCATGTCGAGGACGAAGACCTCGCCCTTGCCGGCGCCGATGTCGCCGGCCCGGATCACCAGCTGCACCGCCTCCGGGATCGTCATGAAGTAGCGCGTCATTTCCGGGTGGGTGACGGTGACCGGGCCGCCGCGCTCGATCTGGTTGCGGAAGATCGGGACCACGCTGCCGGAGGAGGCGAGCACGTTGCCGAAGCGGACCGAGGCGAAGCGGGTGCCGGGGTGGGTGTGGCCGGCGGACTCGACAATCCACTCGGCCATCGCCTTCGAGGCCCCCATCACGGTCTGCGGGTTGACCGCCTTGTCGGTCGAGATCAGGACGAAGCGCTCGACCTTCGAGGCGGCGGCGGTCTCGGCCGTGATCCGGGTCGCGATCGCGTTGTTGCGGACCGCCTCCAGCGGGTTGGCCTCCATCAGCGGCACGTGCTTGTAGGCGGCGGCGTGGAAGACCACGTCGGGCTTGAAGCGCTGCATCACCTCCAGCATCCGGTGCGGCTCCTTGCAGTCGGCGAGCACCGACTCGACGTTGGTGAAGTGGCGCAGCTCGACCATCTCGCGGTCGATCTCGAAGAGGTTGTCCTCGGCGTGGTCGAGCATCACCAGCAGCCGCGGTTTGACCTGGGCGATCTGGCGGCAAAGCTCGGAGCCGATCGAGCCGCCGGCGCCGGTGACGAGGACGATGCGGTCGCGCAGGTAGGCGCCAACGCGGTCGAGCTCGCGCACGATCGGGTCGCGGCCGAGCACGTCCTCGACCCGCACCTCGCGCAGCTGGCGGTTGAGCTGGACGCCGCCGCGCAGCAGCTCGAACACGGTCGGCAGGGTGCGGACCCGGATCTCGCGGCCGCGGCAGGCGGCGACGACCTGTCCGCGCAGCTGGCCGGGCGCGGAGGGAATCGCGATCACGACCTCGTCGGGCTCGGTCTCGTCGAGGATGCGGGCGATCTCGCGGGTCGAGCCGAGCACCTTCAAGCCCAGCATCCGCATCCCGCGCTTGCGCGGGTCGTCGTCGACGAAGCCGATCGCGGTAGCGCCGAGGTTGGGGTTGAGCTGCAGCTCGCGCACCACCATCTGGCCGCCCGAGCCCGCCCCGACCACCAGCACCTCGTGCTTGGGCACGCGCGAGCCGCGGGTCGGACGCTCCACCACCAGGCGCACGGCGAGGCGGGCGCCGGTGATCAGCAGCAGGGTGAGGATGAAGTCCGTCACCTCGACCGAGCGCGGCAGCGCGTGGCCGAATGGCTTGGCGACGGCAAAGACGATGACCAGAATCGCGCTGGCGACGGCGACGGCGCGGACGATCAGGAGGAAGTCGCGGCCGCTGACGTAGCGCCACCACTTCTGGTAGAGCCCAAAGGCGTAGAAAACCGCCAGCTTGCCGACGACGACGAAGCCGACCGACTGGGCGAACAGCACCTCGTAGCGGTGCGGCAGCCCCTGCGGCTCGTCGAGGAAGCGGAGCTGGAAGGCGAGGAAGTAGGCAAGCGCGATCAGGGCCGCGTCGGCCGCCATCTGCAGCATCCGGCTGCGGTAGACAGGGTGGTTCAACCGGCCCATAGGCAGGGCGAGTTTAATCGCTGTTAAGGGTCATCCCTACAATGCCCGCTTCATTCATGCTGATCCCCCTCGCCAGCGTCACCGACTTCTTCCTCGACCCGATCGTCAACGCGGGGACCGACTTCATCAGCACCACCGGGCTGACGGCGGTCTTCGTGCTGATGGCGCTCGAGTCCGCCTGCCTGCCGGTGCCGAGCGAGGCGATCATGCTTTTCGCCGGCTCCAGCGTCGCCGCTGGCGAGCTGACCCTGTTCGGGGTCGTCGCCGCCGGAGTGCTCGGCAACCTGGTCGGCTCCTGGGCCGCCTACGCGGTCGGCTACTACGGCCGGATGGACCTGCTGGAGAAGAACAAGCTGATCCACGTCAACCCCAAGCACCTGAAATGGGCGGATGACCTGTTCGAGCGCCATGGCGACTCGATCGTCTTCTTCTCGCGGATGCTGCCGATCATCCGCACCTTCATCTCGCTCCCGGCCGGGGTGGCGAAAATGCCGTTCTGGCGCTTCTCGGTGCTGACCCTGCTCGGTTGCATCCCCTGGGTGCTGATGCTGACGCTGGTCGGTCAGGCGGTCGGCGAGAACTGGGAGGAGTGGCGCGGCCACCTGCACTACCTCGACTACGCGGTCCTGCTCGTCGCGATCGGGCTCTTCGTCTACTGGCTGGTGAGGCGACGCGGTGGGGGCGGCAAGGGCGAGGACGAAGGCGAGCCGGCGCGTACCCCGGAGCCGGCCGGCACCAGCAGCGCTTGAGCGGAGCTGGCGAGGGGCGGCTGCCGGCGCGGCGCGCGGTCGCGCTGGGCATTGTCCAAGGGCCGGCAGAGCTGCTGCCGGTCTCCAGCTCGGCCCACATCGTCCTCATCCCCTGGCTCGCCGGCTGGGACTGGGAGGCGGTCGACCCGGAGGTCCGCAAGAGCTTCGAGGTGGCCCTGCACACCGGCGCGGCGGCGGCGCTGCTGATCGGCCAGCGGCGGCTGATCGCCGAGGAGCTGCGCGGATTCAGCGCGCACCGGGCGCTCCTCCTCGGCCTCTCCTTCCTGCCGGCGGCGATCGTCGGCTACACGCTCGAGCGGCCGATCGAGCGCCATCTCGGCGGGCCGCGCACGACCGCCTACGGCCTGCTCGTCGGGGCCGCGGCGATGCTCGCCGCTGATACACGTCCCCAGCAGCGCGGCCGCGGTGAGGCGACCGCGGCCGACGGCCTCGCCCTCGGCGTCGCCCAGGCGGCGGCGCTGGCGCCGGGGGTCTCCCGCAACGGCGTCACCCTCGCCGCCGCCCGCTGGCGCCGCTTCTCGCGCGACCAGGCAAACCTGCTCTCGCGCACGATCGCGCTGCCGATCATCGTCGGGGCCACCGGCCTCAAGGGCGTTCGGCTCGCCCGCCGCGACACCAGCCCCGAGCTGCGCCGCTCGCTGGCCCTCGGCATCGCCGCCTCCTTCGCCTCGACCCTCGCCTCCCAGCGCCTGATCGGCCTGGTCGAGCGCGACCGGGCGCTATGGCCTTATGCGGCCTACCGTGCCGCCCTGGCCGCCGCCGTTCTTGCAAAGCTGCGCGGGCGATGAGCGATGCCTACGCCAAAGCCGGGGTCGACCAGGGGGCGGCGGACGCTGCGGTCGCCGGGCTGGTGCGGGCGCTCGGGGCAATCAAGCTCGACCGGCCCTCGGCGCAGGTGCCGCTGCCGGGGCACTACGCGAGCGTGATCAAGCTCGACGAGCGCAGCGGGATCGCGCTCTCGACCGACGGGGTCGGGACCAAGCTGCTGGTCGCGGAGGAGCTGGGGCGCTTCGACACGGTCGGGATCGACTGCGTAGCGATGAACGTCAACGACGTGATCTGCGTCGGCGCCGAGCCGCTGGCGATGCTCGACTACATCGCCGTCCAAAAAGCCGAGCCGGGGGTCTGCGAGGAAATCGGGGTCGGCCTGGCCCGGGGCGCGGAGCTGGCCGGGGTCGAGATCCCCGGCGGCGAGCTGGCCCAGCTCGGCGACCTCGTCTCCAGCGTCGACGTCTCCGGCGCCTGCTTCGGCACCGTCGCCCTCGACGCGATCGTCGACGGCTCCGCCGTCCAGGCGGGCGACGTCGTGCTCGGGCTGCCCTCCTCGGGGATCCACTCCAACGGCTACACGCTCGCCCGCTCGGCCCTGGCCGGCATCGCGCTCGACGACGACCGGCTCGGTCGGCCGCTCGGCGACGTGCTGCTGGAGCCGACCGAGATCTACGTCAAGCCGGTGCTCGAGCTGCTGCGCTCGGCGGTCGCCGTGCACGGGCTCGCCCACATCACCTCCGGCGGCCTCGGCAACCTGCTGCGGCTGGCCAGCGAGTGCGGCTACGAGATCGACGCGCCGCTGGCGGCGCCGCCGATCTTCGGCCTAGTCCAGGAGCGCGGCGACGTCAGCGAGGACGAGATGTACGACGTCTTCAACATGGGCTGCGGCTTCTGCGCCGTCGTGCCCGAGCGCGACGAGGCGGCGGCGCTGGAGCTGCTGCGCGCGCACTACCCGGGGGCACAGCGGATTGGCCGCGCCGTCGCCGGTCCCAAGCGGGTCCGCCGCTCCTCCTGAACCGGGCGGAGTCGCCCACCGGAAGGCGGGATCGTGGGCGCAGCGAACCAGAATCGGATCGTGAGCAAAAACCTATGGAGACCAGGGCCGATTCCCCATAACGTTCGGCCAGATCGATGAATTCACGCTCGACCAGCTCGCAGATGATCGGCACCGTGCTCTCCGGCCGCTACAAGCTCGAGGCCAAGCTCGGCAGCGGCGGCATGTCCACCGTCTACCTGGCCAAGGACAGCACGCTCGACCGCGACGTCGCGGTCAAGGTCATGCACCGCGAGATGTCCGAGCAGGCCGACCAGCTCGAGCGCTTCCGCCAGGAGGCGCGCGCGGTCGCCAAGCTCTCCCACCCCAACGTGGTCGCGGTGATCGACGCTGGCGAGGACAGCGGCCACCCCTACATCGTCTTCGAGTACGTCGAAGGGGAGACGCTGAAGCAGCGGATCAACCGGGTCGGGGCGCTCGACACCCAAGAGGCGCTCGCCTACGCGATCGAGATCGCCCGCGGGCTGACCGTCGCGCACGCCCGCAACATGGTCCACCGCGACATCAAGCCCCAGAACGTCCTGATCGACGCCGAGGGGCGGGCGAAGCTGACCGACTTCGGGATCTCGCGCCAGCTCGAGCAGGACGGGATGACCGCCACCGGGCGCGTGCTCGGGACCACCGACTACGTCGCCCCCGAGCAGGCGATGGGCCACCCGGTCGACCCGCGCTCCGACCTCTACTCGCTCGGCGTCGTGCTCTACGAGATGCTGACCGGGCAGGTCCCGTTCCAGGCCGACAGCCAGGTCGGGGTGGCGATGAAACACGTCAACGAGGAGCTCCCGGACGTGCAGCAGCGCCGGCCCGAGATCTCCGCCGCGGCGGCACTGGTGGTCGAGCGGGCGACCGCCAAGGACCCGGCCGAGCGCTACCAGCAGGTGGGCGAGATGATCGACGACCTCTCGACCGCGCTCGAGGTCGAGGCGGCGCGGGCGGGCTCGACCACCGGCGAGGCGACCAGCGTGCTGGACGCGCTGCCGCCGCCCGAGCGCAAGCTCTCCAGCGGCCACCGCGGCTCCTGGATGGCGATCGCGCTGCTCGGCCTGGTCATCGTCGGCGCCCTCGTCGCGGTCTTCGTGATCAGCAGCGGTGGTGGTGGCGGAGGAGCGCTCAAAGACCGGGGCAAGGTGGTGGCGCTCTCCGCCGCAACCGACTTCGACCCGGCGGGCGACAGCGAAGAGGGGCCGGAATCGGTCAGTCTCGCGGTCGACGGGAACCCGACCGGCACCGCCTGGAGCAGCGAGCACTACGACACCGACGACTTCGCCGGGACCAAGACCGGCAGCGACCCCGGCGTCGGCCTCTACGT
Source organism: Solirubrobacterales bacterium (assembly GCA_036276995.1). GTDB lineage: Bacteria > Actinomycetota > Thermoleophilia > Solirubrobacterales > 70-9 > VAYN01. The sequence continues at coordinate 14,357 of DASUNU010000218.1, read as the reverse complement.
CACCGCCAAGTCGCCGGCGAAACCGAGTGAGATGGTGGTCCGCGGCGCGCCCGGCTGGGACGCCGAGATCTACGCCGCCGCCTCCGGTCCGCCGGAAGACCTCGAAGGCTGGGGCGAACCGGTCGGGGCGATCGCCGAAGCGAGCGAGAACGCCGACATCCAGCTCGACGTCACCTCACCCTCGAAGTACTTCCTGATCTGGTTCACCAAGGCCGCGCCGTCGCTCGATCAGGAAGGCCGCTACCGGCTCGAGATCGACGACGTCAAGCTGCTCAACTGAGCCGGCTCAGAACTCGAAGGAGCGGGCGCGGGTGTGGCGCTCGCGGGCGAGCTCGACGAGGCGGTCGCAGAGGTCGGCGTAGGCGGTGCCGCTGGCCTCGAGCAGCTTCGCGTAGACGCTGGTCTCGGTGAAGCCGGGCATGGTGTTGATCTCGTTGACCAGGACCTCGCCATCGGGCTCGACGAAGAAGTCGCAGCGGGCCAGGCCGGAGCAGCCGGCGAGAGCGAAGACCTCGACCGCGAGCTCGCGCACCCGGGTCGCCGTCGCCTCCTCGAGCGGCGCGGGGACACGCAGCTCCATGCCGCCCTCGGTGTACTTGGCCTCGAAGTCGTACCAGTCGGCGTGGGCGACGATCTCGCCCGGCAGCGAGGCAACCGGCTGCTCATTGCCCAGTACGGAGCACTCGATCTCACGACCGGCGGAAGAGGCCTCGACGATCACCCGCGGGTCGTGCCGCAGGGCCAGCTCGACCGCCTCGTCGAGCTGGCCGAGGTCGTCGACCCGGGTGATGCCGACGCTGGAGCCCATCCGCGAGGGCTTAACCCAGAGCGGCAGGCCGAGCTGCTCGCAGCGGCCCCACCAGTCGCTGCCCTCGATCGCGGTGAAATCGACCTGGGGGACGCCGTGGGCGGCGAAGAGGCGCTTCAGGGTCAGCTTGTCCATGCAGACCGCCGAGGAGAGCACGTCGGAGCCGACGTAGGGGACGTCGAGCCACTCCAGCAGGCCCTGGACGCTGCCGTCCTCGCCGAAAGCCCCGTGCAGGACCGGGAAGACGACATCGGCGCCGAGCAGGCCGTCGCCGGGGGTCAGCTCGACGCTGCCGCCGGCGTGGCTCCAGTCGCCGCCGCGGGAGATCGTCACCGCCACCACCTCGTGGCCGGCAGCCTCGAGCCCGCGCGCCACCGAGGCGCCGGAGCGCAGTGAGACGTCGTGCTCGGAGGAGCGCCCGCCGCTGAGTACCGCGACCCTCATTCTTCTTCCTCCAACGGGGGTTCGGCACTGGCCGGTTTGCCGACGACGACGGTCGCCGCAGTGCCCGGCTCGACTTCCGATCCCGGCGTCGGGAACTGGTCGATCACCCGGCCGACCTGGCTCGGCACTTCCGTTTCCTCTTCTTCGACCGTCGGTTCGAGTCCGGCCTGGCGCATCGCGACCACGCCTTCTTCGCGCAGCTTGCCGATCACGTTAGGCACTTTCGCCTGCTCTTTACCGGCCGAGACGACGATCGCCACGGTCGCACCCGGTTCGACCTCGCTGCCGGCGCTCGGCGACTGACTGATCACCTCTCCGGCCGCCGCGTCGCTTTCTTCTTCGCTGACGCTGGGGGTGAGGCCGCGGCCACGAATCTGCTGTACCGCGAGGCGCCGCTGGCTGCCGACCAGGACCGGCACCTTGACCAGCTTCGGCCCGGCGGAGACGTTGAGGGTGACGGTGGAGCCGTTGGTCGCGGTCGAGCCGCCGGCGGGTTCGGAGTTGATCACCAGCCCGGCTTCGACCGCGGCCGAGTTCCTGCTCACCACCTTCGGTTCAAAGCCGGCCGCTTCGAGTTTCTCTTCCGCCTCTTCACCCGAGAGCCCAGCCGTCGCCGGCACCTTGCCGCTGCCCGGCCCGCTGCTCACCGTCAGGGTCACCTCCGGCTTCGAGCAGAAGAAGCTGAGGAAGGCGCAGTCGAGCGCCGCTTCGTCGGCGGGCGGCGAGGCGGAGGGGTCCTGCTCGAGCACGGTGTTGACCGGGGCTTCGCGCTCGACCCGCTTGACTTCGGCGACCGAGAAGCCGTCCTGCTGGAGCAGGGTGACGGCGACGTTGAGTTCGTTGCCGGTCACGTTGGGGACTTCGGTGCTGGTGTCGCGGGTCAGGGCGAAGCCGATCAGCAGCCCAATCAGGACCGCGACCGCGGCGGCGATCAGCCAGTTGCGCCGGCGCTTGCGCGCCGCCTCCTCCGGATCCTCCTCGGCGACGGCGTCCTCCGGCACGACCACGACCGGCGGCAGCGCCGCGAAGTCGGCAGTGCCCTCGGGCGCCGGTTCCGCGATCGCCGCGTCAAGCGCCGCAATGAAGGCGTCGGCGTTCTGAAACCGCTCGCCGGGCTCCTTCTCCAGCGCCCGCATCACCACCGCGTCGAGGGCGGGGGAGACCCGCGGGTTGATCGAGCTCGGCCGCTGCGGCGTCTGCGAGACCTGTTTCATCGCCACCGCCACGGCCGAGTCGGCCTCGAACGGGACGCGGCCGGTCAGCGCCTCGTAGAGGATCACCCCGACCGAGTAGAGATCGGAGACCGCGGTCACGTCGAAGCCCTGCGCCTGCTCGGGGGAGAGGTAGTGCGGGGTCCCCATCACCGAGCCGGTCTGGGTGATCTCGGAGACGCCGGCGCGGGCGATCCCGAAGTCGGTGACCAACGCCTTCCCCTCGCCGTCGACGATCACGTTCTGCGGCTTCAGGTCGCGGTGGACGATGCCCTTGCGGTGGGCAAAGCGGGCCGCCTCGAGCACCTGGCGGATCAGCGCCGCCGCCTGTTCCGGCGTCAGGCCGGCGTCGATCAGCTGCTTCAGGGTCTGGCCCTCGACGTACTGCATGGCGATGTAGGAGGTCCCTTCGAACTCGCCGCGGTCGAAGACGGAGACGATGTTCGGGTGCTGCAGCCCCGCCGCCGACTCGGCCTCGCGGCGGAAGCGCTCGACGAACTCACGGTCCTGGGCGAAGCGCCGGTGCAGGATCTTCAGCGCGACCTGGCGCTGAAGATGCGCGTCCTCGGCGAGCCAGACATCGGCCATCCCGCCGCTGCCGATCCGGCGCAGGACGCGGTAGCGCCCATCGACCACACTGCCCTCGCTCACTTCAGGCACACCCGTCTCCTCTGCTCGCTGGTGGATTCACTCATTCCCCGTCCAAGATCGCTTCCGCGACTTCGCGGAAGATCGGCGCCGCGACGTCGCCGCCGAAGGCGGTCGTGCACTCGACCGTCGCCGCGATCGCGATCTGCGGATCGTCGGCCGGGGCGAAGCCGATGAACCAGGCCTGGTTCTCATCGGTGCCGCCGCCGCACGATTCGTTGAAGGGCGTTTCCGCGGTACCGGTCTTACCGGCCACGGCGATGCCGGAGATCGCCGCGTTGGTGCCGGTGCCTTCGCGGACCACGCCTTCCATCGCCGTGGTCAGCTCGGCCGCCGTCTCGGCGCTGATCGGCCGGCTGTACTCGGAAGGGTCGAGCTTCTCGGTGACGCGGCCGTCGGGGTCGACCACGCGGCTCCAGATTTGCGGCTTCATCAGCCTGCCGCCGTTGGCGACCGCGGCCGCCACCTCGGCCAACTGCAGCGGCGTCACCAGCAGCCGCTCCTGGCCGATCGCGAGCCGGGCCAGGTCGACCGGGTCGTTGGGGCCGGCCAGCTCGCCTTCGACGTAGACGCCGCTCGCGTTGACCTCGTCTTCGGGCAGGTCGATCGCCGGGTCGGTGTAGAAGCCGAAGCGGTCCATGTATTCGCGCAGGGTGTCTTCGCCGAGCTGCTGGCCGAGCTGGGCGAACCAGGTGTTGACCGAGTTGGTCAGGGCGGGGTCGAGCGGGATCGGGCCGAAGTCTTGGGTGAAGTCGTTGCTCAGCGGCTGCCCTTCGACCTCCAGCGTGCCGGGAGCGTCGATCGTCGTCTCCGCCGTGATCGCGCCGCTGTCGAGCCCCGCCGCCGCGGTCACCACCTTGAAGGTCGAGCCCGGTGGGTAGAGACCCTGGGTGGCGCGGTTGAGCAGCGGCGTTTCGAGTTCGTTGCGGTTCAGCTTCGAGAGTTCGTAGGGAATCCGGTTGGGGTCGTAGGGCGGGTTCGAGGCCATCACCTTGACCCGGCCGCTCTGCGGCTCGATCGCGACCACGGCGCCGAAACCCTGGGCGCGCAGCCCTTCGAGCGCGGTCAGCTGCGCCCCCGGGTCGATGCTGGTGACGATGTCGTTGCCTTCCTGCGCGTGGCCCAGCAGCTCGTCGATGATCGAGCTGAATTCGGAGCCTTCGCCGACCAGCTCCTCGTTGTGGAACTGCTCGAACTCGCTGTCGCCCTGCCGCACGAAGCTGTAGCCGATCGGGTGGCCGAACAGCGAGCCCTCGGGATAGCGGCGGACGAAGCGCTTCGAGTCGCCCCTGCCCTTGGCGACCGACTTGGCGATCACGGTCCCGTCGGCGGCGAGGATGCGGCCGCGGCGGATCTGCTGCTGCTCCAGCAACGGGCGTTTGTTCGCTTCCTTCTCCTTCAGCGCCTCCGCGTCGAAGACCGACCACCAGGACGTGAAGCCGACCAGGACCGCGAAGAGGGCAACGATGAAGGCGAACAATTTGACGATCTGGCGGTTCACGTCGTCCCCAGCAGGGCGCGTCCGCCCGGTTCGGTCGCTTCCCGGCGGGCGCGATCGGAGATCAGCAGCAGCAGCGCCAGCAGCACGAAGTTGGCGACGATCGAGCTGCCCCCGTAGCTGATGAAGGGCAGGGTGACGCCGGTCAGCGGGATCACCCGGGTGACGCCGCCGATGATCACGAAGGCCTGGATCGCGAAGACCGCGGTCAGCCCGGTGGCCAGCAGCTTCGAGAAGCCGTCGTTGGCGAGCAGGGCGATCTTGAAGCCGCGGGCGGCGATCAGCAGGTAGATCAGGACGACCCCGCAGGCGCCGAAGAGGCCGACCTCGTTGACGATCAGGGCGTAGATCGTGTCGGTCTGCGCGGCCGGCAGCAGGGCGTCACCGCCGCTGCCGGGAATCACGATCAGCGACTGCCCGAAGCCCTTGCCGAAGAGCCCGCCGTCAGCCTGGGCGAAGATCGACTGGAGGATCTGGTACCCGGTTTCGGTCGGGTCGTTGTAGGGATTGAGCCAGATCTCGACCCGGTCGTGGACGTGGGGCACGGTGCTGGCGAAGAACCAGGCCCCGATCAGGAACATCGCCATCCCGATCACGACGAAGGAGAAGCGCCCGGTCGCCACGTAGAGCAGGGCGAGGAAGGCGGCGAAGAACATCAGCGAGCTGCCGAGGTCGCGGATGAAGACGAGCATGAACATCGAGGCGCCCCAGACCACCAGCATCGGGCCGAAGTGCTTGAGCGGCGGCAGCGTCACCCCGAGCACGCGTTTCGCCCCGACGATCAGGACCTCGCGGTGCTCGCGCAGGTAGCTGGCGAGGAAGATGACGATCGCGATCTTCGAGAACTCGGCCGGCTGGAAGGCGAGCGGGCCGATCTTGATCCCGAGGTAGGCGCCGTTGACCTGCTGCCCGATCCCCGGCAGCCGCGGCGCCAGCAGCAGCAGCAGCCCGACCACGGCGATCGTGTAGCGGTAGCGCTCCAGCACTTCGTAATCGCGCAGGAGCTGGATCGTCAGGGCGAAGAGGACGAGGCCGAGCACGAACCAGTTGGCCTGGTCGCGGGCCAGGCCGTCGTCGATCCGGTAGATCATCACCAGCCCGAAGGCGGTCAGCAGGGCGACCAGGGGGAAGAGGTAGGGGTCGGCGTCGGGCAGGCGGATCCGCAGGAAGACGTGGGCGGCGAGGCAGATCGCGAAGAAGTAGGCCCCGTAGATCAGGCTGAGGTTGTCGAGGCGCGGACCCTCCTGGGCGAAGACGGCGGCGAAGCCGGCGGTGAGGAGGATCGCGACGGGAACCAGGGCGGCGAGCTCCCGGTTCCGGGCGGAGCTCAAGGAGCCCCCTGGCTCTGCTCGATGTCTTCGATCAGCGAGACCGCGTCCTCCCGCGAGCGCAGGTCGTGGTCGGTGACCGCGTCGCGGCGCTTCGGCGGCAGCGACTCGGTCTGGATCGGGCTCGCGTAGTGCTCCTCGTAAAGCTTGATCCCGAACGGCAGCTCGTAGGGGACGCCGCGGTAAAGCGCGACCCGGCCGGCGTCGTCGGTGCCGAGGAACCAGACCTGGCGGTTGCCGTACCAGGCGCCGAAGAGGACGGCGGCGATCACGGCCAGCAGCGCCAGCACCTTGGCCGCCGTGCGCAGGCGGTGGCGGCCGCCCTTCGTGGCCAGCTGCTCGCGGCGCTGGCGGGCGGCATCGGCGGCGGCGCGGCGGCGCACCTCGGTCGCGGTCAGGCCCGCCTCCTCGGCGCTGGCCCCGATCAGCGTCGCCCCCTCGGTCTCGGTCTCGCGGGCCGGGGCGGCAGCGTCCTCGAGCCGGAAGGCGACGACGGTGATGTTGTCGCGGCCGCCGGCCCGGTTGGCTTCGTCGACCAGCGCCCGCACCGCCGCCGCCATCGAGGTCGCGCGCAGCAGGATCTGGCCGATCTGCTCGTCGCCGAGCATCGTGGTCAGCCCGTCCGAGCAGATCAGGAAGACGTCGCCGGCCTGGGCGGGCACCGTCTGCAGGTCGACCTCGACCTCGGGTTCGGGGCCGAGCGCGCGGGTGATGATCGAGCGCTGCGGGTGGTCCTCGGCCTGCTCGGCGGTGAGCTGGCCCTTGCGCCGCATCTCCTCGACCAGCGAGTGGTCGCGGGTCAGCCGCTCGAACTTGCTGCCGCGCAGGCGGTAGGCGCGGCTGTCGCCGACGTGGCCGATCGCCACCTCCTCCGACTCGGGGTCGACGATCGCGGCGGTGATCGTCGTGCCCATCCCGGCCAGCTCGGGATCGCTCTGGGCGCGCTCGTGGATCGCCCGGTTCGCGGCTTCGATCGTCTCCCGCAGCACCTGCTCGGGCGGCGCCTGCGGCAGCTCGCGGTCGAACGACTCGGCCGCGGTCTTGGAGGCGACCTCGCCGGCCTGGGCGCCGCCCATCCCGTCGGCGACGACGAACAGCGGCGGGCGGGTGAAGAGCGAGTCCTCGTTGGCGTTGCGCTGGCGTCCGGTGTCGGTCCGGGTCGCCTGGTCGTCGATCCGCAGCATCAGCTCACCTCGAACCTGAACACGGTGTCGCCGATCTGCACGGTGTCGCCGTCGATCAGCTCCGCCTCGCCGACCAGGGTGGCGCCGTTGAGCAGGGTCCCGTTGGTCGAGTTCATGTCCTCGACCAGGTAACGGCCTCCTCGCGAGAAGACCCGCGCGTGCAGGCCGGAGGCGTAGCGGTCCTCGATCTGCACGTCGGAGTCCTTCGAGCGCCCGATCGAGAGGCCGCCGATCAGGTCATAGCGTTCGCCCGCCTCGAGGCCGCCGCCGCGCTCGACGATCAGCCAGGCGTCGGCCCCGCTGGGACCCTGGTCGAAGGCCGGCGCGGCGTGGAAACCGGTCGCGTCCGGGGCCGGCGAAACCGTCCGCCGCAGGTCCTTCATCGCGCTGCGCGCGATCACCAGCAGGAACAGGTAGAGAACGGCCAGGAAGCCGAACTTCAGGGCAACTGAGATGGGGTCGTAGTCCACGCGCCCGCAACCTTACGGCGAGCGCCCGTCACTGCTCGATGTCGAAGCGGAAGGTGGTCGTGCCGACCGTCACCTGGTCGCCCGGCGAGAGCCGGGTCGAGGCGACGCGGCGGCCGTTGACCTTGATCCCGTTGGTCGAGCCGAGGTCGGCGATCTGCCAGTCCCCGGACTCCGAGCGGCGCAGCTCGGCATGGCGCCGCGAGACGTTGGGATCGGAGAGCACGCACTCGACCGACTTCGAGCGCCCGATCGTCGCCCGCGGGCCGTCGAGCACGTAGCGGCGATCGTCGAGGGAGACCACGGCACGGGTCGAGACCAAGGCCCCGACCGCCTGCTCGGGCCGTTTCGGGCGGCTGCGGTCGCGCTCGCGCACGGCCGAGTAGACCATCGTCTGCCCCTCTTCGCCCTGGCGCGGCGCGTCGCCCTCGTGCGCGGGCGGCTTGACCAGGCGGGCCTGGATCCCGAACTCGCCGAGGCGCAGGCGCTCGTCCGTGGCGAACTCGACCGCCGGCCGGGTCAGCAGGTCGTAGCTGCGCCGCCGCGCGTGCTCGAGCAGGTAGCCGGAGAGCTCCTGCTCGAGCGAACGCTCATACCCCTCGAGCTTGGCCCGGTCCTGTTTGGAGAGGTAGACCGTGTACTCGTTCGGCACGTAGACCCGCTGCACCGAGGCGGTCTTGTGCGCGTCCATTTCCTTCGCCAGTTTGCGCGCCAGTTCGACCGGCTGCACCTCGGAACTGAAGGCACGGCTGAAGACCCCCTCGACGAGGCCCTCGATTCGCGACTCGAGATTGCGCAGGAGGCCGATCGGAAAATCCTAGGGCAGGAGGATTCCGTGGCCGAGGGCGAGCCAGGCGCCAACCCCGATCGCCAGCGCCAGGGCGCCAGCGCGGACGGCGAGGCCCGAGCGGGCGGGCTGGGTGTCGTCGGTCAGCAGTTCCAGCGAGTCCTCGATCGTCGTCCCCAGCTCCTCCAGCGAGGGGCGCTGGTTGGGACGGGCGGCGAGACAGGCGTCGATCTCGGCGCTCAGCTCACGCGGCAGGTCGGGCCGCAAGCGCCGCAGCGGCCGGGCGCGGGCGCCGATCGCCCGCGCGGTCGCGGCCGGGGTGGCGCGCCGGTGCGGGTTCTCACCGCTCCAGCACTCGTAGAGGACCAGGGCCAGCGAGTAGACGTCGGCCTCGGGGCCGGCGGGGCGTCCCTCAGCCTGCTCCGGCGACATGTAGGCGAGGGTGCCGACGACGTCGCCGGGCGCCGTCAGGGCCGCATCGTCGACCAGGTGGGCAACTCCGAAGTCCATCAGCTTGGCGCGCGGCTCGCCGTCGCCGTCGCCCTCGGTGATCTGCACGTTCTGGGGCTTGATGTCGCGGTGCACGACGCCGCGCGAGTGAGCGTGGTCGAGCGCCTCGCAGAGATCGGCCCCGATCTCGCCGATCGCGCGGTCGGAGAGCTCGCCGGCGTGGGCGAGCCGGGCCAGGGTCGAGCCCTCGACCAGCTCGGTGACGAGCAGCGCGTTGCCGTCCTCCTCGCCCAGCTCGTAGAGGGTGACGATGCCGGGGTGGTTGAGCCGGGCCGCGGCCTGGGCCTCGCGCAGCACCCGGCGACCGGCCTCGCCGCGCTGCTCGATCGCCTTGACCGCGACCGGGCGCTCGAGGCGGCCGTCCCAGGCCTCGTAGACCACGCCGAAGCCGCCGCTGCCGATGCGGCGCTCGATCAGGAAGCGGTTGAGCACGAGAGAACCGACCAAAGCTCCTTCGATTTCGCCTCCAGAGCGGCTTTTCCTGCGCTGGCGAATCTGGGAAAAACGCACCGTTTGCGGCCGCTCTTGGCGTGCCGACCACGCCAGGCTTCATACTCTCGCCCCACCCAACCAGCTTGGAGAGCCGTTTCTTGGAGGATTCGCCAGTACGCGGGCCGCAACGTCGTGCGCGGCCCAAACGCCGCCCCGAACGCCAGCAGATCATGCTGCGGCGCGGGCTCGCCCTGGGTGGCGGCCTGATCGTCCTGATCCTGATCGTGCTCGGGGTCAAGGGCTGCCTCGACGCGCGCGCCAACCGCGAGCTCAGCGACTACGCCCGCAACGTCACCCAGATCGTCGAAGAGACCGACCAGACCAGCAAAGCCTTCTTCGAAAAGCTCGACGACCCGGGCTCACTCTCGGTCACCGAGTTCGTCGCCGAGGTCAACGCCGACCGCAGCGCGATGGACAACTACGCCTCGCGGATCGACGGGCTCAGCACCCCGGGCGACATGAGCAACGCGCAGGACGCGCTGGAGCTGACCTACGCCCTGCGCAGCAGCGCGATGACCGAAATCGCCGACAAGATGAGCACCGCGCTCGGCGACGCCGGTTCGGCCAAAGCCACGGCGTCGATCGCGCGCCAGATGCAGAAGTTCCTCGCCGGCGACGTGCTCTACGCCAGCGTGGTCCGGCCCGACATCAACAACGTCCTCGCCGCCAACGGGATCGAGGGCAGCGACGTGCCGGAGAGCGTCTTCCTGCCGGAGGGGACGAAATGGCTCGACGAAAGCGCGGTCAGCTCGGCCCTCGGCACGGTCAGCGGCTCCACCGCCGGCACCACCTCCGGCGTGCACGGGCTCGGGCTCAGCGGGGTCAGCGTCAACGGCACCGAACTGGGCGAAGAAGCGGCCTCGGTCTCCGCCGAAGAAACGCCGGAAGTCGAAGTCTCGGTTGAAAACCAGGGCGAATCGACCGAGAACGGGATCGGCGTCACCGTCTCCTTCGAAGGCAGCGAAGTCGAGGAAAGCATCGAAAGCATCGGCGCCGGCGAAACCGGCTCGGTGACGATTCCGCTGGTGCCGGTGCCGACCGGGGAAGTCACGCTCGAAGTCAAAGTCGACACCGTCCCCGGCGAGCAGGTCTCCGAAAACAACGAAGCCAGCTACACGGTCGTCTTCGAATAGCCGCCCGGCACTAGCCTCTGGCCGTATGAAGATCGCCTACCTCGGCCCGGCCGGAACCTTCACCGAGGACGCGCTCGGGGAGGCCGCCGGCAGCACCGAGTTCGAGCCCCTACGCACGGCAACGATCCACGACGCGATCCTCGCCGTGGAGCGGGGCGAGGCCGAGCGCGCCCTGGTCCCGTTCGAGAACTCGATCGAGGGCTCGGTCCGCGGGACCCTCGACACCCTCGCCTTCGAGGCCGAGGCGGTGACGATCGTCGGCGAGCACGACTACGCGGTGCGCGCCCACCTGATCGTGCGCGAGGCGACCGACCTGGGGGCGATCGAGGCCGTGCTCTCCCACCAGCAGCCGCTGGCCCAGTGCGCCCGCTTCCTGCGCGAGCAGTTGCCCGGAGTCGAAACCCGCAGCGTCAGCAGCACCGCGGCGGCGGTGCGGATGGTGGCCGAGTCAGTGCGCCCCTGGGCGGCGATCGGGGCGCGCGCCGCGGCCGAGCTCTACGGCTGCGAGATCGTCCGCGAGGGGATCCAGGACGAGGCCGACAACGTCACCCGCTTCGTCTGGATCGCCCCGGCCGGGACCGCGCCGACAGGGGACGGGCCCTGGAAGACGGCACTGGTCTTCTCCGAGCTCGGCGAAGACCACCCGGGCGCCCTGGTCAACGCCCTGCGCGAGTTCTCCGACCGTGAGATCAACCTGACCCGGATCGAGTCTCGGCCGATGCGCCAGGGCCTCGGCCGCTACATGTTCTTCTGCGACCTCGAGGGTGCCGAGACCGATCCGGTCGTCGCCGAGGCGATCGCGGCGCTGCGCGACAAGGCCGAGTCGGTCCGGATTCTCGGCTCCTACCCGCTCGCATAGATCCCGACCAAACGGGCGGTTTACCGCGCCGCTTGGCGCTCCCCCTACAATTCTGCGCAGCCATGGCACGGGTCCTGGTACTCAACGCGACGTATGAGCCGATCAACGTTTGCACGCTGAGACGGGCCGCTGTGCTGCTGCTGAAGGAGAAGGCCGAGCTGCTCGAGCGCCGCGAAGGCGCCGCCCTCCACTCCGAGCACATGACGATGGACCGCCCCGACGTGATCCGCCTCACCAATTACGTGCGGATCCCCCGCGAGGCCCACCGCCGCAAGATCACCCGCCGCGCCGTCCTCGCCCGCGACTCCTGGACCTGCCAGTACTGCGGCTCGACCAAATCCGGCCTCACCGTCGACCACGTGATCCCCCGCAGCCGCGGCGGCAAGTCCGTCTGGGAGAACATCGTCGCCGCCTGCGCCAACTGCAACCGCCGCAAGGGCAACCGCCTCCCCAAAGAGATCCACATGCACCCGAAGAACGACCCCAAGGCTCCGCCGGCGACGGTCTTCATCCAGGTCGCGAGCCCGAAGATTCCGACGAACTGGCAGCAGTACTTACCTCAGGCGGCGTAGCGGTCCTTGTTCACCCTGGGCCCCACGGAGCGCCAGGGTTCTAAGCCGCCTTCGGACGTTGGAGCTTCCGCTGTTCGATGCCGTTACGAGGGACGGAGCGGGCGGGTGATCGCCGCCTAGCCTCCATCCGGCACCGCGGAGTGTTTCTTCGGCGCCCGCAGGGCGCCGTCCTCATTAGCTCCGAGCGTAAGCGAGGTGCTTAGGCGTAGACGGGCCTACGCACCCGCCCCGTCGCCATCAGCAGTAGTCCCATCGACCGCCGGCAGTTCCTCGCTCTGCGGCTCGGCCGACTCGCTCTCGTTGCTTTCGGATTCCACAACAAGCGCCACCGCCGAGACCTGGTCGTCGTCCTTGATGTTCATCACCTTCACCCCCTGCGTCGAGCGCCCCATCTGCGAGATGCCGTTGACGGAGGTGCGCTGGACCATGCCGTTCTGGGAGATGAAGAGCAGCTCCTGGTGCTCGCTGACGATCAGGGCGCCGGCGAGGCCACCCTTCTTCTCGGTCAGCTTCGCGGTCAGCACGCCTTTGGTCCCGCGGCCCTTGACCGGGTACTCGGAGACGAGGGTGCGCTTGCCGTAGCCGTTCTCGGTGACGACGAACAGTTCGGTGTCATTGCGGGCGATGTCCATCGCCAGGACGCGGTTGTCCTTGCCGGACACGTTCATACCTTTGATGCCGCTGGTGTCGCGGCCCATCGAACGCACCAGCTCCTCCGAGAAGCGCGAGGCGTGGCCGGAGTGGGAGACCATGAGGATGTCGTCCTCACCCGAGGTGAGCCGGACCTGGACCAGCTCGTCACCGTCGCGGACCTTGATCGCGATGATCCCGTCGGCGCGGATCGGCGTGTTGTAGGCAAGGAACTCGGTCTTCTTGATCAGGCCTTTGGCGGTGGCGAAGGCAAGGTACTTGTCCTCCTTGAAATCCCGGGTCGGGATCACCGCCATCACCTTCTCGCCTTCGCGCAGCGGCAGCAGGTTGTTGAGCGAGCTGCCTTTGGCGTTGCGCGAGCCCTCGGGCAGCTCGTAGACCTTGAGCCGATAGACCTTGCCGCGGTTGGTGAAGAAGAGCAGGAAGTCGTGGGTCGAGCAGATGTGGAGGTGGGCGATGTAGTCGTCCTCTTTCAGGTTCATCCCCATCACGCCGACGCCGCCGCGGTTCTGCTGGCGGTAGGTGGCCAGCGGCAACCGCTTGACGTAGCCGGAGGCGGTCAGCGAGATCACCATCTGCTGGTCGGCGATCATGTCCTCGATCCCGACGTCGCCCTCGAAGTGGGCCAGTTCGGTGCGCCGTTCGTCGCCGTAGGACTCGACGATTTCGGCCAGCTCGTCCTTGACCAGAGCCATCACCCTGGCCTCGTCGCCGAGGATCGCGCGCAGCTCGCCGATCCGCTCCATCAGGTCGGCGTGCTCGGCCCGGACCTTGTCGGCCTCGAGCGCGGTGAGGCGCTGCAGGCGCATGTCGAGAATCGCCTGCGCCTGCTCGCGCGAGAGATCGAACTGCGACATCAGTCCGTCGCGGGCGGCGTCGGGATCGCTCGAGGCGCGGATCAGTTTGATCACGGCGTCGAGGTTGTCGAGCGCGACCAGCAGCCCCTCGAGGATGTGGGCGCGAGCCTCGGCCCGGCGCAGTTCGTACTGGGTCCGGCGGGTGACGACTTCGCGCTGGTGCTCGACGTAGTGCTCGATCAGCTCGAGCAGGCTCAGCGTCCGCGGCACCCCGTCGACCAGCGCCACCATGTTGGCGCCGAAGGTCGACTGCATCGCGGTTTTTTTGTAGAGGTTGTTGAGCACGACCTTGGCCGGCGGACCGCCGCGTTTGAGCTCGATCACCAGCCGCATCCCGGAGCGTTCGTCGCTCTCGTCGCGGAGGTCGGAGATGCCCTCGAGTTTCTTGTCGCGGGCGAGGTCGGCGATCTTGGTGATCAGGCCGCCCTCGCCGCCCTTCTTGACCATGAAGGGGAGCTCGGTGACGACGATCGCCTCCTTGCCGCCCTTCAGCGGCTCAACGTGGGCGCGGGCGCGGACCTTGATGCTGCCGCGGCCGGAGGCGTAAGCGTCGCGAATCCCCTCCCGGCTCATGATCCCGCCGCCGGGGAAGTCCGGGCCCTTGATGTGCTCCATCAGCCCCGCCAGGTCGATCTGGCGATCGTCGATGTAAGCGGCGACCGCACCCGCGACCTCGCGCAGGTTGTGGGGCGGGATGTTGGTCGCCATCCCGACCGCGATCCCCGAGGTGCCGTTGACCAGCAGGTTGGGGAAACGCGCCGGCAGGACCTGCGGTTCCTGCGTCGATTCGTCGTAGTTGGGGCCGAAGTCGACGGTGTCGGCGTCGATGTCGCGCAGTAGCTCCGTCGCCAGCCGGTCGAGGCGGGCCTCGGTGTACCGCATTGCCGCCGCGGGGTCGTCATCGATCG
>DASUNU010000217.1:0-30389 GCA_036276995.1 Solirubrobacterales bacterium | reverse complement strand
GATCGGACTCGGCCTGCTCGTCGGCTGTGTCAACGCGCTGCTCATCACCCGGGTCGGGGTGAACGCGGTGATCGCCACCCTCGGCGTCTCGATCATCCTCGCCGGGGTCGTCAACCAGAAGACCGGCGGCCTCTCTGTGACCGGGGACATCCCGCTCGGCTTCAGCGAATTCGGCTCCAGCAACTGGCTCGGAATCCCCAAGCCGGCCTACGTGCTGGCCCTGGTCGCGCTCGCCGTCTACTACCTGCTCGGCCACACGCCCTACGGGCGCTACCTCTACGCCTTCGGTTCCAACCGCGAGGCGGCGCGCCTGGTCGGGATCCGCACCAAGCTGACCCTGGGCCTGACCTTCGTCATCTCCGGCGCCCTCTCCGGCGTCGCCGGCGTGCTGCAGGTGACCCGGGCCGGCAGCGCCGACCCAAAGGTGGGCGAGACCTTCACCCTGCCGGCGCTCGCCGCCGCCTTCCTCAGCGCCGCCGCGATCCAGCCCGGCCGCTACAACGTCGCCGGCACCCTGGTCGCGATCTTCTTCCTAGCCGTGCTCAACAGCGGGCTGAACCTGGCCGGCTCGCCCGATTACGTCAGCAACTACGTCAACGGGGCCGCCCTGATCGTCGGGGTCGGCCTCGCGGTGCGGCTCGGCCGCCGTCAGCAGGTGTGACTTGTCGAAAAGAAAGGTGGAGATGAGAACCGAGGTAAGACGAGCGCTCGCCCTGGGCGCCCTGATGGTCCTGGCCGCGCTGGCTCTGGCGGCGTGCGGCGGCGACAGCGATGGCGGGACCACGCAGCAGGCCAGCAGCGGTGACGTTGCCAAGTACGAACGGCAGCTCGACGCCCTCTACAAGGGGACCTACGAAGAGCCGAGTGGCGGGCCGGTGACGCCGCCGCCCGACAAGAAGGTCTGGGTGATCTCGACCGGGCAGACGATCGAGACCGCGGTCAACGCCGCGCAGGCGATGGAAGAAGCGGGGCAGACGCTGGGCTGGGAGGTCACCACCTTCGACGGCAAGTTCGACTCGGCCCGCCAGATCGCCGGGATCGAACAGGCGCTGGCCGACGGCGCCGACGGGATCGTCCTCCTCTACGTCGACTGCGCCCCGGTCAAAGCTGGCCTGCAGCAGGCCCGTGCGGCCGGCGTCGCCGTGGTCGGGATCGAGTCCAAGGACTGCGAGCCGGCGCTCGAGGACCACGTGGTCCGCTACGCCGGCGACGAGGACTTCGTCACCTGGGTCTCGCACGGCTTCGGCGGCAGCCAGGCCAGGTGGGTGATCGCCAAGACCGGGGGCGAGGCGAGGACGATCGTCACCGTCCAGACCGACCTCTACACGACCGCGGTCACCTACGACCCCGGCATCACCGACGAGTTCGCCAGCTGCGGGGGCTGCGAGATCGTCGACACGATCGAGTTCGTCGGCGACGAATTCGGGCCGCCGCTGCAGCAGAAGATCGAACAGTCGCTGAACCAGCACCCGGAGGCGAACTCGTTCATCGCCGCCTACGACGCGGTTCTGACCGGCGGCGGCGGGGCGGCGGCGCTGCGCGCCTCCGGCCGGCTCGACGAGATCGAGTCGATGGGCGGCGAGGGCTCCAAGCCGGGGATCGAGCTGATCTACAACCAGGCCGGGATGGACGCCTGCGTCGGCATCCCCACCGCCTGGGAGGGCTACGGGGCGATCATGGGGCTGGCCCGGGTTTTCGCCGGCCAGGACCCGGACAGGGGAAACAGCGGCATCGGCACCCAGGCCTGCGATTCCGATCGCAACCTGCCGCCCAAGGGCGAGTCCTACCGCGCCCCGATCGACTTCGTCGCCGCCTATGAGCGCTTGTGGGGCGTGAGGTAGTTGGTTAGAGTAACAAACGTTAATTTGATCCAAATACCTTGACTATGGCTGGCCAACCCCGGGGAGGAGGGCGGCGATGCCGGAGACGATCCAACGCTGCTCAACCGACCCGGCCAGCCTGCGCTGCACCGTCGGCGGCAGGGCCTGGGACCCCGAGGGCGAGGACCGGATCGCGGTCGTCAACCCGGCCACCGAGGAGGTCGTGGTGACTGTCCCCGAGGCCGGTCTGGCCGGAGTCGACGCCGCCGTCGGCGCGGCGACCGCGGCCTTCGAGGGCTGGCGCGGCACGGTGCCGAAGGAACGGGCGGCGGCGCTGTTCGCGCTGGCGACGGCGATCGAGGAGCACGCCGAGGAGCTGGCCGAGCTGGAGTCGGTCGACGTCGGCAAGCCGCTGGCGGCGGCGCGAGCGGAGGTCACCGGCTCGGCCGACAAGTACCGCTTCTACGCCGGGGTCGGGCGGGCGATGGGCACGGTCGCCGCCGGCGAGTACAAGCCGGGGATCACCAGCTTCCTGCGGCGCGAGCCGATCGGCGTGGTCGCCGCCCTGGCGCCCTGGAACTACCCGCTGGCGCTGACCGGGTGGAAGATCGCGCCGGCCCTGATGGCCGGCAACACGGTCGTCCTCAAGCCCTCGCCGGAGACGCCGCTGACCGCGCTGCGGCTCGGTCAGCTGGCCGCCGAGGTGCTGCCGCCGGGGGTTCTCAACGTGATCACCGGCGCCGCCGCCACCGGCAGGGCCCTGGCCGCGCATCCCGACGTCGGCATGGTCTCGCTGACCGGCGGCACCCCGACCGGGCGAGCGGTGATGGAGGTCGCCTCGCGCTCGCTGAAGCGGGTCCACCTCGAGCTCGGCGGCAAGGCGCCGGTCGTCGTCTGCGACGACGCCGACCTCGAGCGGCTGGTTGCCGCGCTGCGGGTCGCCGCCTTCTGGAACGGCGGCCAGGACTGCGCCGCCGCCTCGCGCCTCTACGTCAGTCACGGCCGCCAGCATGAGGTGGTCGAGGCGGTGGCGGCGATGGCGCGCGAGATCGAGCCCCAGGACCCGTTCGAGAACCCCGACGCCGCGCTCGGCCCACTGGTCTCGCTCAACCACCGCGAGCGCGTCCACGGCTTCGTCCAGCGCGCCGCCGGCAACGGCGGCGAGGTCTGCGCCGGCGGCGCGCTCGAGCCCGGGGTCGGCGCCTTCTACCGCCCGACCGTGGTCGCCGGTTGCGGCCAGGAAGACGAGATCGTCCAGCGCGAGGTCTTCGGCCCCGTGATCTCGGTCGTCGCCTACGAGGACGAGCGGGAAGCGATCGCGATGGCCAATGGGGTCGAGTACGGGCTCGCAGCCTCGGTCTGGTCGGCCGACATCGACCGGGCGCTGCGGGTTGCGACCTCGATCCGCGCCGGCACGGTCTGGGTCAACGAGCACGGCCCGACCACGGTCGAGATGCCCTTCGGCGGTTTCAAGCAGTCGGGACAGGGCCGCGACCTCTCGATCCACGCGATCGAGGAGCACACCGAGCTGCAGCACATCGCGATCGCGATCAGGGAGAGCGGTGCGGACAAGGTCTGAGACCGGCGCCCGCCCCTGGGGCGGGCACGGCCCCGCGGTCAGCTTCGCCGCCGAGGTCGACGCTGCCAGCCGGGCCGAGATCGAGGCGGTCCTGGTCGGCTGGGACCCCGGCCTCTTCCCCGGCGGCGAGGTCGAGGTCTCGGTCCTGCTCGGCGGCGCCAACAACCGCAACTTCGTCGCCCGCACCGCGGAGGCCAAGTACGCGCTGCGGATCGCCAACCCCCAGAACGAGCGCTTTGCGGTCGACCGGGCCGCCGCGCTCCAGGCCCAGCGCGACGCCGCCGCCGGCGGCATCGCCCCCGCGGTGGCCGCCTGCCAGCTCCCGGCCGGGCACGTGCTCTCGGCCTTCGTCGAGGGCGTCACCCTGTCGGGCTCCCGGGAGCTGGGGGAGCCCGAGGTGCTGGAGAACGTCGGCCGCACCCTGCGCCGGCTGCACGCGCTGCCGAGTTCGATTCGCGCCTTCTCCCCCTTCGACGACATCCGCCTGTTCGTGCGCATGGCGCGCGGCGACGGCACCGAGATCCCTGACGACCTCGACGATCTGCTGGCTGCGGTCGCGCGGATCGAGGCGCTGATGGCGACGGCGGAGCTGCCGGCGGCCTTCTGCCACAACGACACCGTGCCGCAGAACTTCATCCGCTCCGGCTCGCGGCTCACTCTCGTCGACTGGGACTACGCCGGTCGCGGCTGGGCCTGCTTCGAGCTTGCCTCCTTCTGCGCCACCGCCGACCTCGGCCCGGAGCTCCAGGAGGTCCTGCTGCGCTCATACGATGCGGAGACGAGCGAGGCGCAGCTGGCCACCCTGGAGCTGCTGAAGTTCGTCGCTGCGATGCGCGAGGCGACCTGGGCGCTGATGGCGGCACCGATCCTGGCCGGAACGACCACCCCCGATTCCGACGACTTCTACGAGAACTACATGAGGGACTACCTGCGCCTCGCCCGGCAGCGCGCCGCGGCCCCTGACTTCGACCCGCTGATCAAGACCGCTGCCGCCGGTCGAGGCCCGCGGAGCTGGTAGGGACATGGCGGTCAAGTTGAGCCCCAAGCGGGCCGCGATCGCTGCTGCGGCACGGGCCGAGCGGATGAAGATCCTCGAGTCCGGGCTGCCGATGGGCGAGCTGCCCGAGCCCGAAGGCCGCGGCGACGCGACCAAGCAGCGCATCCTCGACACCTCGATCACGCTCTTTGCCGAGCGCGGTTTCGAGGCCTGCACGATGCGCGACATCGCCGCCGCGGTCGGGATCAAGGCGCCGGCGATCTACAACCACTACGACTCCAAGGACGACGTGATCGCGGCGGCGATGGAACACATCCTCGGCCGCTTCTACCGGACCCAGCTCGACCCGCTGGAGGAGGAGCCGGTCGAGAGCTGGCTGAAGCTGATCGTCCGCGGCCACGTCTGCTTCCAGCTCGAATACAGCCGCCTCGCCCGGGCCAACGACGCTCTCCTCAACGTCCCCAGCCTGGACCGGGTTCTGCCCCCGCCGGTCTACAAAAGGATCTTCGCGGCCAACCGCAGCTACGCCGAACTGATCAGCATCCTCGTCCGCCTCGCGGTCCCGCGCAGCAGCGAGTGGGACGGCTTCATGGCCGGCTTCGCGGTCTCCGCGATGTGCGACCGGGTGGTCATCTGGTACGACCCATCCGGTCCGCTCGAGGTGCGCCAGGTCGCCGACCGGATGTGGAAGCTGGTGGCGCGGATGATCGGCGCCTCCGCCTGATCACCCGTCCAGCCCAAGTTCGCCATTCAGTACTCTCTCCGTACCGTATTAACGTTTGTTAGCAGCACGGAGGGTTCGATGCCAGGGAGAGAAGTTGTCGTGATCGGCGCCGCCGGCGCCCAGGCACAGGCGATGCTCGCGGCCGCGCAGCGCGCCGGTGCGATCGAGGGCTGGGTCGGGGTCGACCGGGCCTGGAGCGAGCGCGGGCGGAGTAGTTGCGAGGAGTGGGGGCTGCGGACGGTCGAGCTCGACGTCCTCGCCGAACCGGACCGGCTCTGCGAGACGATCGCCGGCGCTGCCCTCGTCGCCAACTTCGCCGGGCCCTACTACCGCACCGGCGGCGCCGTGCTCGACGCCTGCATCGAGATGGGTTGCGACTACCTCGACATCTGCGACGACGCCGACGCCACCCTCGACCTGCTCGGCCGCAGCATCGACGCCAGCGCCGCCGGGGTGCGCGCGCTGATCGGTATGGGGTCCTCGCCCGGCGTCACCAACGTGCTCGTCCGCGCCGCCTACGACGCGCTCGGCGAGGCCGACGAAGTCTGCCTCTCCTGGATCGTCGACGTCACCGATGTCGACGGGGCGGCGCTGCAGCACTTCTGGCACATCTTCGCCCCGATCGAGGGTGATGGCAGCCGTCAGCCGGTGCCCTCCTGGGAGGAGCTGACACTGCGCACCGCCCAGTTCCCGCCGCCGCTCGGCGAGCAGACCGTGGTCGGCCTCTCCCACCCGGAGCCGATCACGGTCCCGCGCTTCCTCGGGATCGAGTCGGTGCAGAACTTCGGCAGCATCGTCCCCGCCGACGCCCTGGTCGTGAACTGGGCCCTGGCCCGGCTCGGGGCCGACAGCGGCGAGCAGCTCGAGCTCGACGGCCAGCCGGTCGCGATCCCTGCGGTCGCCGCCGGGCTCTACCAGCGCTTCCGCCGCACCCGCAGGGCGAGCGACTACCTCGGCGGCGGCTTCGTCGTCGATGTCTGGTCGGGCGAAGAGGGGATCCGCTTTTCCTCGGCCGACAAGAGCAGCATGGAAGAGGCGACCGGCGTTCCGGCCGCCGCCGGCGTCCTGCTGATGCTCGACGGCGGCCCCGGCGACAGCGGCGTGTTCGCCCCCGAGTGCCTGGATCCAGCGGAGTTCTTTGCGGCACTTGGGCGTTGCAGCCGCGGCAGCGGCTCGCTGGGGGCCTATCGTCTCTGGGGCAGCGAGCAGGGTGAGCGGATTCGGATCCGCGACTTGCTGAATACCCGCGTCCGCTAGGAGGAGGACCGCATGCAGCGCTTCGAGGGCAAGGCCGCCATCGTCACCGGCGGCAGCAAAGGGCTGGGCAGGACGATCGCCGGCCGGCTCGCCGCCGAGGGCGCCGAGGTGCTGATCGCCGGTCGCACCGGCGAGGACCTCGAGCGCGCCGTCGCCGAGATCGAGGGCGCGGGCGGCAGCGCCTGGAGCCTGCGGGGCGACGTCGCCGAGACCGAGTTCTGCGAGCGCCTGATCGACGCCGCGCTGGAGCGCTGGGGCCGTGTCGACGTACTCGTCAACAACGCCGGCGTCTACGACGAAGCGCCGCTGCTGGAGATCGAGGAGGCGAACTGGGACTTCGTCCTCGCTGTGATGCTGAAGGCGCCGTTCCTGCTCTCGCGCCGGGCGGCGCGGTCGATGGTCGAGCAGGGCGGCGGGGCGATCGTCAGCCTCGCCTCGATCGACGGCCACGCCGTCGACGGTCCCTTCACCAGCTACTCGGTGGCGAAGGCGGGCCTCCTGCAGCTCTCCAAGAACATCGCCGTCGAGCTCGGCCCGCAGGGGGTGCGCTCGAACACGGTCAGCCCCGGCTGGGCGCTGACGCCGATGGTCGAATCGGCCACCGACGACGAGGAACTGGAGCGGATGAAGCACGACTTCAAGCGGGTCCCGCTGCAGCGCATGGTCACCCCGGAGGAGGTCGCCGCCACGGTCTGCTTCCTCGCCAGCGAGGAAGCCTCCGGCATCACCGGCGCCGACCTCGTGGTCGACGGCGGGACGATCGCCGACCTCTACATCCTGCCGACGCTCGAGGGCGGGGCGGAGAGCGCGGAGACAGGCTAGTGGCGACGCCTTCGCTGGCGGTGATCGGCGCCGGCGTCGCCGGCCTCAGCACCGCCCTGCGGGCCGCCGAGCTGGGTTGCGCGGTGACCGTGCTCGAGCGCGAGCACCCGGCCGCCGGCTCCTCCGGCCTCTCGGCCGGCGTCTACAACATCAACAGCACCGAGCCGCTGCAGGTCGAAGTGCGGGTGCAGACGCGGGCGCTGCTGGACAAGTTCGAGCGCGAGAACGGCCTGCCGCTGGCCCGGATCGGCTACGTGCGGCTGGCCAAGTCTGAGGCCCACCTGAAGCTGTTCGAGGAGGTGCTCGCGCTGCAGCGCGAGCTCGGCGTCGAGCCCTCGTGGATCCTCAGCCCGGCGGGGCTGCGCGAGCTGATTCCGCACCTGCGCAGCGACGACTTCCTGGCCGCGATCTACAACCCGCGCGACGGCCACATGGACGGGCCGCTGCTCTGCGGCGTCCTCGCCGAGCGGGTGGAAGCGGCGGGGGCGACGATCCGCCACCGCACCCCCGTGGTCGGGTACGAGCGCGCCAACGGGCGCCATCGGCTGCTGACCGGTGCCGACCCGGTCGAGGCCGACGTCGTCGTCAACGCCGCCGGGCCCTGGGCGATGGCGGTCGGCGAGCTGCTCGGGCACCCGTTCCCGCTGATCAACCAGGTCCACGAGGTGATCAAGGTGAAGCTGCCGGAGGCGGTCGATTACCCGCTGCCGATCCTGCAGGAGTACATCCCCGGCGAGGAGGAGGCCGGCTACTTCCGCGGCGACGGGCCGGGCCGGATGATCGCCGGGATGCACACCTACGCGGCGCTGGAGAAGCTCGGCTCGGCCGACCCGGACAGTTACCAGCGTGCGGTCACCTGGGACACCTGGGAGGCGGTGGCGCGGTACGTCAGCGGCCGCCTCGAGGTCGAGGGGCTCGGGTTCGAGACCGGCTGGTGCGGCCTCTACCCGATCGGCGCCGACGGTGACTACGTCGTCGGTCCCTATGCCGAAGACCCGAGCGTGATCGCCTGCGGCGGCTTCGGCGGCCAGGGCCTGACCGCCGGTGTCTCGGTCGGCCCGCTTGCCGCCGAGTGGGCGGTCTACGGCGAGCCGCGCAGCCTGCCGGGAGCGGTCGCCTGGCTGCCGGATCGCGAGGGGCTGCGGTGAGCGCGCCGCGGGTCGTCCTCACCAACGACGACGGCATCGCCGCCGAGGGCCTGCACACGCTGACCCGCGCGATCGCCGCCGCTGAACTGCCGGCGGTCGTCGTCGCCCCGGCCGAGAACCGCAGCGGAGTCAGCCGCCACGCCTCCTACGGCCGCCCGGTCGGGCTCGAGCCGCTGACCGCGGGGGGCGGCCTCGAGCAGTTCTCCTGCTCGGGGATGCCGGTTGACTGCGTACGCCTGGCCCTGCTCGGGCGCACCGCCCCGGCCGCCGAGCTGGTCGTCGCCGGGATCAACCACGGCCCCAACCTCGGCGACGACACGCTCAACTCGGGCACGGTCGGGGCGGCGATCGAGGGGGCGCTGCTCGGGGCCACCGGCCTCGCCGTCTCCCAGCAGCACTTCGACGGCGACTTCCACATCCTCGACTCCTTCGACCAGACGACGCCGGTCTACGAGACGACGGCGGCGATCGCGGCGCTGTTCGCGCGGGAGATGCTGGACCGGCCCGGCCCGGAGCGGACCGTGCTCAACGTCAACGTGCCGGCGACGCTGCGCGAGCGCCGGATCGAGCTGACCCGGCTCGGGCGCCGCTTCTACGCGCCCGACTCGGTTTTCGCCGGCGAGCGCGACGGCGTCCACGGCTACTTCACCTACGGCCAGCGCGGCGGTCCGCCGCCCCCGTTCGAGGACGCGCCCGGCACCGACTTCGGCGCCCTCGCCGCGGGCCGCGTCTCGGCCACGCCGATCAGCCTCGCCTGGCACCGCGAGGACGGCGCGGCGGCGGCAGCGGCCTGGGCGGGCGAGGTCTGCGCCGCGGTCGAGCGACGGCTGGCGAGCGCCGCGATCGCGAAATGATCGCCTCCGGCGAGAGCCCGGTGCTGGCGCCGCTGAACCCGGTCGAGGAGCTGCTCGGGGGTGCGGCCGGCTCGCTGCCGACGCTGCTGGCGGCGCGGGTGGCGCGCACCCCGGCGGCGCCGTTCCTGCGCTGGCAGGACCGCGTCTGGAGCTACGGCGAGGCCTGGGAGGAGTCGCTGCGCTTCGCCGCCTGGGTCGGCGGCGCGCTCACCGGCAGCCGCAGCCGCCGCGTCGCCAGCTTCCTGCCCAACCGGCCGGAGACGCTCTGGAGCTGGTTCGGGACCCTCGCCGCCGGCGCCGCCTACGTGCCGCTCAACCGCGGCCACCGCGGCCGCATCCTCGCCGACATGATCGACCGCTCCGGCGCCACGGTCCTGGTCACCGACGCCGCCGGGGCGGCGGACCTGCCCGACCTCGGCGCGGGTGGGGTGCGCGTCTTCCTGGTCGAGGAGTGGGACGAGGTCCGCGCCCACGAGCCCGCCCTGCCGGTCGCGCCCGGCCCGGGCGAGCTGGCGGAGCTGCTGTACAGCTCGGGCACGACCGGGCGCTCGAAGGCGGTCGAGCTCAGCCACAACCAGCTCTGCCGCGGCGCCGGCTGGGTCGCCTGGTCGCTCGGCCTCGGGCCGGCGGACGTCTTCCACGCCTGGATGCCGCTCTTCCACGTCGGCGGCCAGGTCGACACGGTGCTGCCGACCGTGGTCGGCGGCGGCAGCCTCGCCCTCCACCCGACCTTCTCGCGCTCGCGCTTCTGGGACCAGGTGGAGGAGGCGGGCGCCACCGTCTTCATCGGCTTCGCCAACGTCGCCCGCATGCTCTGCGCGCAGCCGCCGCGCCCTGAGGACGCAGCCAGCACCCTGCGGGTGGGGATGACCGGGGCGATGCCGGCCCAGCTCAGCCGCGAGTTCGAGGCCCGCTTCGGCGTCCCCCTGCTCGACGTCTACGGGATGACCGAGATCGAGCCGATGCTCCTGCCCGCGCCGGGTGAAACGACCCCGGCCGGCTCCTGCGGGCGCCCCAACCCCGACCTCGAGGTGGTTGTGCTCGGTGCCGACGGGGCCGCGGCCGGGGAGGGGGTGGTCGGCGAGATCGCCTGCCGGGCGCGCCGCCCAGATGTGCTGACCAGCGGCTACGAGGGCGACCCCGAGGCGAGCGCCGCCGCCTTCCGCGGCGGCTGGTTCCACAGCGGCGACCTCGGCCGCGTCGATGAGGGCGGCCACTTCTACTTCGTCGACCGGGTCAAGCACTCGATCCGCCACCGCGGCGAGAACGTCTCCTCCTGGGAGCTCGAGTCGATCGTCGAGTCGGCGCCGGGGGTCGCCGAGTGCTGCGCGCTCGGCGTGCCGGCGGAGCTGGGCGAAGAAGACGTGAAGCTGGTCGTCGTCGCCGCTGACGGCGCCCTCGACCCGGACGAGCTGCGGCGCTGGTGCGAGGGGCGGATGGCCGCCTTCATGGTCCCCCGCTACATCGAGGTGGTGCCTGAGCTCCCCCGCGACGGGTCCGGCAAGGTGCGCAAGGAGGAGCTGCGATAGCGGGCGAACAGCTCGCCCTCGTCCTCCAGCAGCCAGGCCAGCTCCAGCCCGACGGTGGCCGGCAGGCCGCCCTCGAGGATCCGCGGCGCCGCCTCGCCGCCGCTCAGCTTCGGCGCGATCGTGAGGAAGAGCTCGTCGACCAGGCCAGCCGCCTGCAGCGAGCCGTGCAGGCGCGGGCCGCCCTCGCAAAGCAGCGCCCGCACCCCTTCCTCGCGCAGCGCCCGCAGCAGCGCCGGCAGGTCGGCCGGCTCGCCCTGTGGCCCGCTCTCGACCACGATCAGGCGCTGGCTCATCCCTTCGTAACGCTCGGCCCGTTTCGTCCCGGCCCCGATCATCACCGCGTCGAAGCGCCCCCGCAGGCCGACCAGCATCGCCGTATCGGTCTCCGACCCGATCGGCCCCGAGACGCCGCCGATCGTCGCCCGCCCGTCGACCGTGGCGGCGAAGTTCATCACCACAAACGGCCGCCCCGCCGGCGCCTCATCCCCCGGCCGGTAGGCGGAGATCTGCTCCTCGACCGAAGTCGGCCCCGGATCTGGCAGCAGGCGCCTCACCCGCCTGAGCCTAGTGCGTATGCACTTTGTCGCCACAGGGCGACAAAAGGCGTATGCGCCCCGGCGTTGGGTGGCTCAGGAGTAGTCGTGCCAGCCGGCGAACTCGCGGCCGGCGAACTTCTGCAGCTCGGCGACGTCGTCGCTGAAGCGGGCGCGCACGGTCTCAAACAGGTCGTCGGGCAGCTTCGGCTTCTCGGCCGGCGGCTTGTCCGGGTCGTGGACGACCTTCTCGACCAGCCAGCGCATCGACTCCGGCAGGCGGTCGAAGTTGCGGTCGAAGGAGCGGAAGCCCGGCAGCTTGATCAGCTTCTCCATCAGCTGGTATTTGTCGCCCTCCTTGGCCGAGGACTTCTCCCACTCGCGGTCGAACTGCTCGGAGACGAAGTTCTCGTCGACGCCGGCGAAGGCAAAGGCCTTGCGCATCGTCTGCTCGCGTTCGCGCTGCAGCTCCTCCTGGGTGATGATCTCGATCTGCTCGCGCTCGAACAGCTCGAGGTAGGGCTGTAGCTGCATCCAGTACTTGGAGCGGTTCATGTAGGAGGTGTCGGGCCGGGAGAGCACCTCCACCATGTCGCCGTGCTCGTAGCCGGCGCCGGTGGCGTGCACCCAGTGCGAGAGGATCCGCTTGATCGGGTCGCGCACCATGTAGAGCAGGCGGGCGTCCGGGCAGTGCTGGTGGATCCGCTCGGCGGCGCCCTCGAAGCGGGGCAGGTTCGTGTAGTGCGGCGATGACTCGCCGCGGACCTTGAAGCGGTCGTCGAAGCGGCTCGCATACCAGTCGAGGCCGAGGTCCCAGTTCAGCTCCTCGACGAAGAAGTTGAGCTCCTTCGGCTTCGACATCTGGATTTCCGGATGCAGGCCGAGGTAGTGGTGGATGCTGGTGGTGCTGCACTTGAGGCCGCCGATGATGATCAGGTTCGGCAGCTGCGCATGCGGCTTGCGGCGGCGCCGGCGGCGGCTCTTGCGGTCGGCGGCGTAGCGCTCGCGGGCGCGGTCGCACATCGCCACGTCGGCGGGATCTGGAGGCAGGGTCTGGGGCGGCATATGCGTGTCGGTATCCGGCACGAGCGGGCTAGTGTAGCTGCGATGCCGTACGCCGATCTTGGATCCAGCTTTACCTTCTTCTTCAACAGCGCGGCGGAGTTCTTCCGCCACCTGGCCGACATCCACTGGACCCAGTTCGGGATCGCCCTGCTCTGCCTGCTGGCGATGCAGTTGGCCCGTGCCTGGGCCTGGCGCAACGTGCTGCGCGCGGCCTACCCGGATCAGCGCATCCCTTTCCTCCCGCTCAGCGCCGCCTACCTGGCCGGCGCGGCGATCAACGCGGTGATCCCGGCCCACGCGGGCGACGTCACCAAAGTCTTCCTGGTCAAACGCCAGATCCCCGGCTCCTCCTACCCCGCTGTGACCTCCTCCTTCCTGGTCCAGACCGTGTTCGACACCAGCGTCGGCGTCCTCGTCCTCTTCTACGCGATCAGCCAGGGCCTGCTGCCGCCGCTGCCGCAGATCCCCGATCTGCCGGCCTTCGAGATCGCCTTCTGGGTCGAGCACCCGAAAGTGCTGCTGTTCACGGTCCTCGGGCTGATCATCGCGCTCGCGATCGGCATCTACTACCTGGCCCACCACGTGCGCCGTTTCTGGGCCCGGGTCCGTCAGGGAGTGGTCATCCTGGCCACCCCGCGCCGCTACATGCGCGAGGTCTTCGCCTGGCAGGGGTTGGGCTGGATCTGCCGCTTCGCCGCCTTCTGGTTCTTCCTCGAAGCCTTCGGCATCCCCGGCTCGGTCGGCAGCGTGATGCTGGTGATGAGCGTGCAGGCGATCGCCAACATCATCCCCTTCACCCCCGGCGGCGCCGGCGCCCAGCAGGCGCTCCTGGTCGCCACCCTGACCGGGCCCTCGCGCACCGCCGTCCTCTCCTTCTCGGTCGGGACCCAGATCGCGATGGCCGCCTGGTCGGTTGTGCTCGGCTTCACCGCGATGCTGCTCGTGTTCAGGACGACGGACTGGCGCGGCTTGATCAAACAGGCTCAGGACGAGGCCGAGCAGGAGAAGGCGGCCCAGGCCTCAGCTTGACCAGCCGGGGTAGCGCCCCGGCACCGTCCACTGCCAGGGCGGGCGCTCGCGGGCGGGGAACTCGTAGTGGTTGCGGCCGGGCAGGGTCTCGAGCGGGACCAGGGCCGGGTCGTCGCCGAGCAGGACCGCGGTGCCGGCGGCCGCCTCGATGTCCGCCGCGCCAGCGCGGCGGACGAGCCGTTCCCAGCCGAGGCCGGGGCGGTAGAGCCAGTACTCGATCTCGACCCAGCCGCCGCTGCGGCGCCGGTCGCGCACGCTGGTGAAGGCGGTGGTGCGGCGGCCCGCGGCAGTTAGGTGCGGCCCGGCGGCGACCGCGCAACTGGGCCGGCGGCAGCGGCGGTAGTCGACCGGCACCAGCGCCAGGCCGGTGGGTCCGGGCCGTGCCAGCGGGGCGGGGGCGAGCGCGCGCACGGTCCGCGCCAGCGGCCAGTCGTAGGCGCTGACCAGGGGATGGTGGCGGCAGGCGCCGGGCAGGCGCGGGGCGCAGGCGAGCTTCTCGCCGATCGCCCCGGCGAGGCGACGGCCGGCGTCGATCTGGCCGCCGGCGAGGACGGCGGCGATCGCGGCCGCCAGCAGCAGCGCGACCAGCGCCGCCAGCCCGGCCGCCTCGACGCTCGCCGATCCCCGCTCGCTTCTGACCAGATGCCGCACCCCCGCGACGCTAGGGCGGGCCGGCGCGCGGGTGGCGCGCAGAAGGTCAGGATTCCGTGCCGTAGGTGTCCACGGTCTGCTTACATGGGGGACATGGAGGGCAGCCCCTTCAACCTCTTCGGCGACCCCGATGAGTTCCGCGCCCGCATGGAGGAGCTCTCGGAGCAGATGCAGTCCTCCCAGCGCGTCGCCTGGGCCGACAACGCGATCAAGCTCGCGGTCGAGATGACCGTCGCCTCGATCAACCGGCTCAACCTGCAGGGAACCGCCGACGAACAGGCGATGCAGGTCCGCGACGCGATCCGCGTCCTCTTCCCCGAGGCAGTGACCTTGGTGAGAGAGGCCCGCGAAGGCCTCTCCTAGCTAGAGCAGCTCGAACTTCAGGGTGAGCACGGCGCCGCGGCCGGTGAGGCCGCCGGCCAGCTCGACCGGGATCGCGACCAGCAGGGCCGGGATCGCGAGGACGACGCTGGCGAGGGCGTCGATCTTGCGCTGCCAGCCCTCGCGCGCCGGCGCGGCCTGGCCGCGGCCGAACGCCGCCAGGGCGACGTTGTGGCCGAAGGTGACGCTGTTCAGCAGCGTCTGCCAGGTGGCGGCGAGGCTCGCCCCCGGCGCCCAGCGGCCCGACTTCAGCACCTGGTCGCGGCGGGCGATCAGCCGTCGCACCGACTCCGGCGTGAACAGGTAGCGGGCGCCCGGCTCGAGGCCGGCCCAGCCGGCGCTGCCGAGCGAGGCGGCGAAGCTGGCCCGGTTGGCGATCCGGTTACCGGACTCGCTGCTGAGCTCGTGCAGCGCCTCCGCGGGCTCGCCCGGGGCGCCGACGACGCCCAGCCCGCAGCTCTCGCAGCGGCTGACCGGCCCGCGCAGCCCCGGTTGGGGGGAGAGCCAGCCGAACAGCGGCTCGCCGCAGGCGGGGCAGGGAGGGTTCTCGGGACCGGCACCGGCCTCGAGCGGGACGACAGGGGTGCGCTGTGCATTGGCCATGCGCGGTAGCGTACGGCCCTTGCCGCGGAGCCGGAGCGAGATCTTGGAGTGGGAGGGCCGCTGGACGGTGCGCGCCGGCATCGCGTCCCTGGTCGCGATCCTCCTCCTGATCGTCGGCACCTTCGTCGGCGCCGCGGTCAGCGGCGACGGCGAGGCGGAGATCCTGCGCTCGGCCCACGATCACGCCGGCAACCTGCTCGCCGGCAGCACCCTGCAGGCGCTCGGCTTCGCGCTCCTCGCCCTGCCCCTGGTCGTCCTCTTCCGCGCCGCCCAGGCCCGCAGCGAGCGGGTGCGCCCGCAGCTGATCGGGCTGGTCGTCGCGGCGCCGCTCTTCTTCTCGCTCGGGGCGGTGCTGAACGCGGTCGCCACCACCGACGCCGCCGACCAGTTCGTCGCCGGCGACGCCAAGCCGGGGATCGCCCTGCCCGCGGCCAAGCGCGAGTGCAACACCGAACTGAAAGACAAGGGCGCAAAGGAGTTCGGCGAAGAATTCGGCGGCGGCACCCCGGTCGCGACGGTGCAGCGCTGCGCCCAGGAAAAGGTCGACAACGAGGCGGCCGAAAACGCGATCAGCGACGCCTCGCTAACCGGGATCGCGACCGGCTTCGGCTTCGCCGGCAAACTCGGCCTCGCGATCGCCCTCTTCTACGTCGGCCTCTGGGGGATGCGCACCGGTCTGCTGACCCGCTTCTGGGGCTCGCTGGGGATGGCGCTCGGCGTCGCCACCCTGCTCGGCCTCGTCCTCTTCCTGATCTTCTGGTTCGTCTACATCGCCCTGCTGATGCTCGGCCGCGTGCCCAACGGACGGCCGCCGGCCTGGGAGGCCGGCGAAGCGATTCCCTGGCCGACCCCGGGCGAGAAAGCGGCCGAAGAAATCAAGCCCACCGAGCCTTCAGACGGGGATGAACGCCGCAAGCGCAAGCAACGGGAGCCCTCTGAGTAGGGGCGGAGCGTCTTGCACTTTTTCGCGACCGACCAACTCGGACGGCCGCGAGCGATCTCGAAAAAGTTAAGCGGAGCCCCTACTCAGGGGGCTGCCCCTAACCCAACGGATTCAGACCCGGCGGGGCCTCGGTCTGTTCGGCTGCCCGCACCTGCTTGCGGTGGGTCCGGATCTCGCTCATGATCCGCTCCAGGCGTGGCTCGGCCGAGCTGTCGACGTGGCTCATCGCCGCCGCCACGCCGGGGTGGATCGCGGCGATCCGCTCGTGCATCGCCTGGGCCACGGCGCGGTAGCTGGGGTGGCCCTCGCGGCCGGAGCGCAGCTCGATCAGGTGCATCGCCTCGCGCGCGTTGAGGTCGAGCGTGTAGCGGATCCGGTAGGCGAGGCTGAGTGCGTAGGGCGCCTGCTCGGCGAGCCCGGCCGCGCGCAGCCGCTCGTACTCGTTGCGGGAGATCTCCAGGCCGCGCTCGAACTCGTCGCCGGCGCCGGCCTCGCGCACCTCCTCGGGCACGTCGGCGCCGAGGTCGGGGCTGAGGCGCTGCCACTGGCAGGTCAGCATCCGGTGCCGCTGCAGGTCGCGGAAGGCGCCGTAGTCGGAGACGATCTCGAAGCGGTAGCGCAGCGCCTCGAAGCCGCGCCCGGGCCGGTGGCGGCGGTTGGCGCGCTCGCCGACCACTGCCGCCAGCAGCTCCGCCCGCTCCGCCCGGTCGAGCACGTCGATCCGGGCCAGGACCTCGGTCTCGGGGGCGCCGGCGGCCTCGAACAGGGAGGAGGCGAGCAGGTCCTCTTCGGTGCCGTCGACGTGCAGCAGCTCGACCGACGGCGCGCCCGTCTCGGAGCCGCGGCGGTCGAGGCCGAGCCGCGCCACCCAGCTCTCGGTCTGCTCGCGCCGGCGCTCCAGGTAGGAGACCCACTCGCCACCGCGGTCGGGGCGCTCGACCCGGGAGACGAAGCTCGGCATCACCTGCTTCAGCTCCGCCAGGATCATCCCGCCGTACTCGCGCGCCTCCGGCAGCGGCGAGGCCATCAGCCGCAGGATCAGCTGCTCGTAGGCCTGGCCGGAGGCGTAGATGCCGACGTGGCTCAGCGTCGCCGCCGGCAGCAGCCCGCGCAGCAGGTCCAGCGCCTTGGCCCGGATCGAGCGCTGCCAGGCGCCCTCGGGCTCCTCGCCGCGCGGCCAGCGCTGCGCCGCCCAGGCCTCGACCTCGGTCAGCGAACGCGAGTAGATCGCGAACAGCTCGTCCATCGCCGCCGCGAACTCCGGCCCCAGCTCCCCGTTGCGGTAGAAGCGGTAGCCGCCTTCGGGCAGCGGCTGGTCGTAGGGGATGTAACGGGTCGACTGCTCGAGGTAGGCGGCGAGCCGGCCCCGCTGCAGGACCTTGGTCAGCACGTTGGAGACCCACTCGCAGGCGACGTGGGCGCCGCCGACCTGGGCGATCGAGTCGTCGCCGTAGCCGACGAAGACGCGCTCGTAGAGCCCCGCCGCTCGCGCGCCCTCCTCCTCGTCGAAGGGTCGCCCGGCCGCCGGGGAGTCGGCCGCGAACTCCTCCAGGTAGAGCCGCCGCACGGTCCCGGCATAACGCGAGTAGCGGGCAAAAAGCGCGCCTTTCACGGTTTCCGGCAGGTTCACCAGGGCGAAGACCGGACGGTCCAGATTGGTGAAATGGGGCGCCAGGAGCGCCTGCTCCTCGGCGGTGAACTGCTCGACTGGATAGCGCACCGGGGCATCGTAGTGGCGCCCGGAGACGCGGCGGGTTTCCCCGCATATATTGCGGGGATCTATCAGTCCCTTACTTAATATCGATGAGCGTCTATCTTAATACTCAGGATCCCGGCGGGCGCCGCCCGGTCGGCGCCGGCTTTCTCGTCGCCGGGCTGGTCGCGATCGCCCTCGGCCTGCTGCTGCCGCTGCTGCTCGGCTCCTTCTCCCAGCGCCAGGCGCTGCTGCTGGCGCTGGTCGAGGCGGTCTGCCTGGTCGTGGTCGGGATCGGGGTGCTGCTGATGGCGCGGCGGCTGCGGGCCAGCCACGACGCGCTCTGGGCGCTGGCCCGTCGCGACGAGCTGACCGGGGTCGGCAACTACCGCAGCCTGCAGGAGCGCCTGGCCGAGGAAATCGGCCGCCACCGCCGCCACGGCCGCGAGTTCGCCCTGGTCCTGCTCGACCTCGACGGCTTCAAGGCGATCAACGAGCGCTTCGGCCACCTCGAGGGCGACCGTCTGCTGGCCGAGATCGGGGTGGCGCTAAGCGACGAGGTGCGGGCCGAGGACTCGGTCTTCCGCCAGGGTGGCGACGAGTTCGCGGTGATCGTGCCCGAGGCCAACGCCGAAGAGGCCGAGGAAGTGGCGCGGCGGCTGCGCGGCCGCGTCGCCCGCCGCGGCTTTGGCAGCGACGAGCAGCGCCCGGTCAGCGCCGCCACCGGCTTCGCGATGTTCCCCGCCGACGGCGAGAGCGCCGACGCGCTGCTCGGCTTCGCCGACGCCGACCTCTTCGCCGCCAAGCGCGCTCCCTAGCTCGGCGGCGCGGCCATCAGCTCGACCCGGTGGCCGTCGGGGGAGATCACGCGGGCGCGCGGCACGCCCCAGTGTTCGCGCGCCGGCTCGGTCTCGAAGCCATGCTCGCGCACCCGCGCCACGGTCGCCTCTAACTCGGGCACGGCCACGGCGAGGTGGCCGCGCGCGGGGACGACCGGCTGCTCGCTCGGCATCAGGTGGACCTGGGTGCCATCGCGTTCGAGCCAGGTGAACTCGGCCAGGGTCGGCGGCGGCTCGACCCGCTCGAACCCGAGCAGCTCGAACAGCTCAGCCGTGCGCTCGACCGCGGCCGGCTCGACCTCGATCCCGGCGTGGTGCAGCACCCGGGCTACTGCTGGACGGCGCCGCCGGCGCCGAGGTAGTTGAAGCGCACCGCCAGCGCCACCGCCTCGGTGCGGGTGTCGACCTCGAGCTTGCCGATCGCGTTGCGGACGTGGGTGTGGACGGTCGCCGGGCTGAGCTGCAGCCGCTCGGCGATCTCTTTCACCCGCAACCCCTCGGCCAGCAGCTCGAGGATCTGGCGCTCGCGGGGCGAGAGCTCGAGCAGTTTCTCGACCTCGGAGGGCTTGCCGCCGGCGAAGTCGCCGCCGAGGAAGGTGCCGCCGCCGGTCACCGCTTTGACCGCGCGGGCGATGTCCTCGGCCGGGGCCGACTTGAGCACGTAGCCGGAGGCGCCGGCCCGCAGCGCCAGGGCCAGCAGGTCGGGCTGGGCATGGGCGGTGAAGATGATCACCTTGGTCCGCGGCCGCGCCTTCAGGACCTCCTTGGTCGCCTCGATCCCGTCCCGTTTGGGCAGCTCGACGTCGATGATCAGGACATCCGGTTCGAGCTCCTTGACGACGTCGACGACGTCGCGCCCGTTGCCCGCCTCGCCGACGATCTCGACGATGCTCGAGTTGAGCATCCGCGCCTTGATCGCCTCGCGCACGATCTCGTGGTCGTCGCAGAGGACGACGCGCTTTGCCTCGCGCACGCTAGTGCCCATGGTGCACGCGATAAAACCGGGTAGGGACGGGGAGCGGTTGGGCGCTCATTGCGGCGCGATTCTCTCAGGAGCGCCGTACTTATGCAAAGTATTGGGTAGCGTGAAGCTGCCGTCCCGCTCCTGCCTGTTCTCGATCAGCGCGATCATCGTCCGGCCCACTGCCACCGCGGTTCCGTTCAGGGTGTGCACCGCCTGTGGTGATTCGCCGTCGGCGGCCCGATACCTACAGCCGAGCCGGCGCGCCTGGTAGTCGGTCGTGTTCGAGCAGGAGGTGAGCTCGCGGTAGCGGCCCTGGCTTGGGATCCAGGCCTCGCAGTCGTACTTCTTCGCCGCCGGGGCACCGAGGTCGCCGACCGCGACGTTGACGACCCGGTAGGGGAGCTCGAGCTCACCGAGGATGCGCTCCTCGATCGCCAGCAGCCGCTCGTGCTCGGCCGCCGACTCGGCCGGTTCGACGAACGAGAACATCTCGACCTTGTCGAACTGGTGGACGCGGAAGATGCCGCGGGTGTCGCGGCCGGCGGCGCCGGCCTCGCGGCGGAAGCAGGTCGAGAAGCCGCAGTAGCGGAGGGGGAGCGCCTCGGCGCTGAGGATCTCGTCGGCATGGAGGCCGGCCAGCGCCACCTCCGAGGTGCCGGTGAGGAAGAGCTCGTCCTTGGGGATCTCGTAGATCTGGTCGCGGTCGCCGGGCAGGAAGCCGGTCCCCTCCAGCGCCTCTTCGCGGACCAGGACCGGCGGCACCACCGGTTCGTGTCCCTCGCCGCGGACCAGCTCGATCGCGAAGCGGACCAGGGCCAGCTCGAGCAGGACCAGGTCGCCCTTGAGGTAGGCGAAGCGCGAACCGGAGAGGCGGGCGCCGGCCTCCATGTCGATCAGGCCGAGCTCGGTGCCGATCTCGAGGTGGTCGCGCGGCTCGAAGTCGAACTCGGGCGGCTCCCCGACCTCGCGCAGGACGACCGCGTCCTCCTCGGTGTCGCCGGCGGGGGCGTCGGGGTCGGGCAGGTTGGGGAGGGAGAGGGCCAGCTCGCGCAGGCCCTCGTCGATCCGCTCCAGCTCCGCTTTGCCCGACTCGATCGTCTCCTTCAGCTCGCCCACGGTCGCCATCAGCTCCGCCGCATCGCCACCCGCCTGTTTTGCCTCCCCGATCTGCTTGGAGAGGGTCTTGCGCTCGGCCTGGGCGTTCTCGACCTCGGGCAGGAGCTGGCGGCGGCGGGCGTCGAGCGCCAGCAGCTCATCGACCTGATCCGCCGCGCCGCGCCGGGCGAGCGCCGCTTTGATCCGCTCGGGGTCGGAGCGGATCAGCTTCAGATCGAGCATGTCGCCCTCGCGCTAGGGGGTTTCGCCGGGGCGCGGCGACTGTTCGGCTTCGCCGCCCGCGTACTCGGCGACGAAGCGGGCGACAGCTTCGGCCTCCTCGCCGACGACGATGTTCTGGGGCATGATCGCGCCGGAGAAGCCGCCGTTCTGGATCGCGTAGAGGGCATCGTCGTAGGTCTCGGTTCGCTGATCGAGGTTCGGACCCTGCGTCCGCTCGCCGCGGTTGCCGCTGCCCTGGGTGCCGGCGGCGCTGAGCGTGTGGCAGCCAGAACAGTTATCGGCGAAGAGCACGGCCCCCTCGTGATTGGGGTCGTCCTTGGAGACCGAGATGCCTTCCTCGCCGAAGCCGCAGGCCGAGAGACCGAGGGCGAGGGCGATGACCATGCTTATGAGCAGTACGGGGCGCACGCGGCGCGCATCATATTGTCTGGAGACAATCTCGCTCTCTGACGATGCCGCCGCCCGACCCAGCCCGTTTCCGCACCGCGATGGCGGCCCTGCCCACCGGGGTCACGATCGTCGCCGCCAAAGGCGCCGATGGACCGGCCGGAGCGACCGCCAACGCGGTCTCCTCGCTCTCGATCGAGCCGATGCTGATGCTGGCCTGCCTCGACCGCGGTTCCCGCACCCTGCTCGCCGTGCAGGCCGCCGACCGCTTCGGCATCAGCGTCCTCCACGCCGGGCAGGAGGAGATCGCCCGTAGCTTCGCGACCAAGGCGCCGGTGCCGGAGAAGTGGGCCGGCGTCGCCTGGAGCGAGCGCCAGGGCGTCCCCGCGATCGATGGCGCCCTCGCCTTCATCGCCTGCGACCTGCGCGACGTGATCGCCGCCGGCGACCACGTGATCGTCACCGGCGAGGTCGTCGCGCTCGAGACCGGCGAGGGCGACCCCCTCGTCTTCCACCAAGGCGAGTACCGGCCGCTGGGCTAGGCCGGGTCGACTTAGTCGCGCATAGGTGGACTAAGTCGACCCGCGGTGGCAGACGGCCTCGACGTTGTTGCCGTCGGGGTCGAGCACGAAGGCGCCGTAGTAGCCGGGGTGGTAGATCGGGCGCGGGCCGGGGGCGCCGTTGTCGGTGGCGCCGGCGGCGAGGGCGGCGGTGTGGAAGGCGTCGACCTGCTCGGTGGTGCGGGCGCCGAAGGCGACATGAGCGCCGCTGACCGCTGGCCGTCCCCGCGCCTGGATCCAGAAGAAGGGATTGGGACCGCGCTCGGTCTCCTTGCCGAAGCCGGCCGCTCCCTCGCCGAACTCCATCACCAGCTTGATCCCCAGCGGCTCCAGCGCCGCTTCGTAGAACGCCTTGCTGCGCTCGTAGTCGCTGACCTCGAAACCGACGTGATCGAGCATGGCGGCCAGCCTAGCGCTGGCCATCGCGTCTGCCGAGGGCTACCATGACCGCATGCCGCATGAGTCCCGGGAGAATTCTTCAAATACGCCGGATAGCAGGGATATTGGCGATTTCGATCGCGCCGCCGCCATCCGCCGCCAGGCGGCCTGGAACCTCTCGATGAGCGAGCGGCTGGCCCGGGTCCACGAGCTCAGCAAGCAGATCAGCGCGATCAACGGCGCCGCCCGAACCCGTTGAGCGGATTCGATCTTCGCGCCCTGCTCGAGGCGCTGAACGATCGGGAGGTGAGGTTCGTCGTGATCGGTGGAGTTGCGGTTGGAGCGCACGGCTACCCTCGCGCGACCGCCGATCTCGATCTCGTGCCTGACCCCGACCCTGAGAACCTCGATCGCCTGGTTGCTGCGCTGGATTCGTTAGAGGCGACCCTGCCCACGGTCGGTGGGCGCTCTTTCGACCCGACCTCGGATGCCAGAGTCATCCGGCGTGGGGGCAACGTGACTGCGGAGACCAGGTTCGGCGGCCTCGATGTCGTGCAGCTCGCGAGCGGCGTTCCCCCCTTCTCGACCCTGAACGAGGACGCCGTCGACAGTGAGCTGCTCGGCGTGCCCGTGAAGGTCTGCTCCCTGAGTCGCCTGCGGGAGATGAAGCAGGCGCAGGGCCGGACCCAGGACAAAGCCGACCTGGAGAACCTGCCCGAGATTTAGCGGGGTAGGCTGCGACGGCGATGGAGGCGGCCGCGGCGAGCAGGGGGGAGTGGACCTTTGCGCAGAAGGGGATCGTGGTGCTGGCCGCGATCCAGTTGCTCTGGGCGCTGGCGGGGTTCGTGGCGGAACCGAGCTTCCAGCTCGGTGACGAGGCGCCGACCGAGCAGGTGCTCTGGGTCGACTTCAACGGCTACCACGCGCTCGCCGGGCTGCTGCTGTTCGGTCCCGCCTTCTACTTCGCCCGTCGCCCCGACTGGGCGCTGTACTACGCGATCTACGCCGCCGCGGCGCTGATCATCACCGGCATCTGGGCGCTGTTCGAGGAGCAGCCGGCCTGGGTCTTCACCTTCCCCTACAACCTCAACGACGCGATCTTCCACCTCGTCGGCGGCGCCTTCTTCGCCGCGGTCGCCCTGATTCAGGTGGCGCGGGACCGCTTCTAGAAGAGGGTCGAGGTGCCGGCGGCCCTTAGGGCGAGGAAGAGGATGACGCCACAGCTGACGGTCATGATCCCCATCTCGCGGCGGACGATCTGCAGGGCGAGGGACTGCTGGGTGCCGGCGTCCAGGGTCTCGAAGTCGGTCTCGCCCAGCTCGCGCTGGGCAGCGCCGGTGCGCGCGCCCTCGGCGAGGAAGGAGACGACCAGGGGCAGGATTCCGTAGAGGTAGTGGAGGTCGTCGGGCGCTTCGTGGTTGCTGAAGACGAGCAGGCCGCCGATCGCGACCTGGAGGAAGACCGAGGCCTGGGCCGCCCGCAGCAGGTACCAGAACGGCACCGAGGGCCGGTCGCGGAACCAGGCGACGCCGCCGACGGCGAAGGCGGCGAGGTTGAGCAGGATCACTGCTACGCCGACGACCAGATGGACCTCAGGCATATATCCGCCTAGAGGGGTCGGAATTCGGCTTCCTGATGCGGAAAGCCACTATGTAGCAAGTTGTCACAATGTGGGTGTATAACAGCGCCTACGGGCGCGTGACGGGGGCGTCTCGTCTCGTCCGTCCGGCTACACCACCCCCACACCCAGTGCTCAAGAGCTACCTCCCGATTCTCGTCTTCGCCTTTCTCGGCCTCACCGTGGGCGGGGTCTTCGCGATGCTCAACCACATCATCGGCCCGAAGAAGCCGCGGGTGCCGACCGCGGCCTCGCGGCGCCAGGGCGAGCCCTACGAGTCGGGAATCCCGGTCGAGGCGGCCAAAGGCTTCAAGTTCGGGATCAGCTTCTACCTGCTGGCGATGCTCTTCATCCTCTTCGATATCGAGGTCGTCTTCCTCTATCCGGTGGGGGCGATCCTGAAGAGCGCCGACAGCGTCTTCGTGCTCGCCGAGATGGTCACCTTCGTGGTCCTGCTGCTGGTCGCCTTCGTCTACGTCTGGCGCAAGGGGGCCCTGGATTGGAAGTAGAGCGTCGCAGCCTCCGCTCCAGGCAGGTGACCGCGCGGCAGATGCTGCGTGGCGACCTCGAGGGCGAGGACCTCGAGCGCTACGTCGAAGAAAAAGTGGTCACGACCACGTTCGAGAAAATGCTCAACCTCGCGCGCTCGAACTCGATCTTCCCGCTCACCTTTGGGCTCGCCTGCTGCGCGATCGAGGCGCCGATCTCGATCGTCACCGCCCGCTACGACC
Source organism: Solirubrobacterales bacterium (assembly GCA_036276995.1). Classification (GTDB taxonomy): domain Bacteria; phylum Actinomycetota; class Thermoleophilia; order Solirubrobacterales; family 70-9; genus VAYN01. Next base: position 5,946 of record DASUNU010000217.1, on the reverse strand, counting down.
TCGCCCGCTTCGGCGCCGAGGCGCTGCGCGCCTCGCCCCGGCAGGCGGACCTGATCATCCTCTCGGGCCGGGTCTCGATCAAGATGGCGCCGGTCGTCCGCCGCCTCTACGACCAGATGCTGGAGCCGAAGTGGGCGATCTCGATGGGCGCCTGCTCCTCCTCCGGCGGCATGTTCTCCAACTACGCCGTGGTCCAGGGCGCCGACAAGTTCATGCCGATCGACCTCCACATCCCCGGCTGCCCGCCGCGGCCGGAGGCCGTGATGTACGGGTTCACGAAGCTGCAGCGCAAGATCCAGGGCAACCCGGACCAGGGCTGGCGCCAGCGCTACAACGCGGTCGGCACCGAGGAGTGGGCGCGCGGCGGCCCGGCCAGCCAGCCCAGCGCCGAGGCGGCGGCGGCCTACCTGGAAGCGCGGGAGCTGAGCCGTGCCTGACGCCCCCGGTCTGGAGCTGCTCCGGGGGGAAATCGAGCGCGACCAACCCGGCGCCGTGCTCGCCACCTCCTTCGACCGCGAGCAGGCGGCGCTGATCGTCGACCCCGAGCGGGTACTCGACGTGCTCGCCTGGCTGCGCGACGAACCCGCCCACCGCTACGCCTTCCTTTCCAGCTTGCACGTCGCCGATTACCTGCCGGCGGAGCCGCGCTTCGGCGTCCACTACGAGCTCCTCAACCGCGACCGGGTCGAGCGGATCAGAATCAAAGCGATGCTGGCCGACCCGGCCGGCGACGCCCTGCCGGAGATCGACTCCTGTGTCGAGCTCTTCCCGACCGCCAACTTCCAGGAGCGCGAAGCCTTCGACTTCTTCGGCATCGTCTTCGTCGGCCACCCCGACCTGACCCGGATCCTGCTGCCCGAGGACTACGTCGGCTGGCCGCAACGGCGCGACTTCCCGGTCGGCGGCGAGCCGGTCACCTTCACCTACAGCGAGCGCCGCTATGGCTGAGCTGGCCCAGGTGCTGAGCGAGGACCGCACCCAGGAGGTGATGACGGTCAACATCGGGCCGCACCACCCAGCCACCCACGGCGTGCTGCGCCTGATTGTCGACCTCGAAGGCGAGATGGTGCGCGAGTGCAAGCCGGTGATCGGCTACGTCCACACCGGGATCGAAAAGTCCTGCGAGGACAAGAGCTACTGGAAGGTCATCCCCTTCGTCGAGCGGATGGACTACGTCTCCTACTTCTTCCAGATGGAGGCCTACTGCGGCGCGGTCGAGCGCTTGATCGGGCTCGAGATCCCGCCCCGGGCCAAGTACCTGCGCACGCTCTTCCTCGAGCTCAACCGGATCCACTCGCACCTGGTCTGGCTCGGCACCACGGCGCTCGACCTCGGTGCGATCTCGATGCTCTGGTATTGCTTCCGCGAGCGCGACAAGATCCTTGACCTGTTCGAAATGGCGACCGGGCAGCGCATGCATACGCGCTACTTCCAGGTCGGCGGCGTGATCGAGGACATCCCGCTCGGCTTCGAGCAGAAGTGCCGAAAATTTGCCGAGGAAATGCCGATCCGGGTCGGCCAGTATGAGGCCCTGCTGGACCGCAATGAGGTCTTCCTGCAGCGGACCAAAGGCGTTGGCGCGGTCTCCCGCGAGCGGCTGCTGGAGCTGGGCGTGAGCGGGCCGCTGCTGCGCGCCGCCGGCGAGCCCTGGGACCTGCGCAAGGCCTTCGACTACCTCGCCTATCCGGAGATGGACTTCAAGATCCCGGTCGGGACGACCGGCGACAACTACGATCGCTACCGGGTGCGAGTGGCGGAGATGGTCGAGTCCTCGCGGATCATCGCCCAGTGCCTCGACGCCCTGCCCGAGGGTCCGTTCATCGCCGACGACCGCAAGTACGTGCTGCCGCCGCGCTCGGAGCTCTCGACCTCGATGGAGTCGCTGATCCACCACTTCAAGCTCGTCACCGAGGGCTTCCGGGTCGCCCCCGGCGAGACCTATTACGCGATCGAGAGCCCGCGCGGGGAGCTCGGCTGCTTCGTCCTCGCCGACGGCTCGGCGAAGCCGGCCCGGGTTCACTTCCGCGACCCCTCCTTCGTCAACCTGCAGGCCTTCCGCGACATGGCGGTCGACACCTACATCGCCGACATGATCTGCAGCCTCGGGATGCTCGACCCGATCCTCGGCGGGGTCGACCGATGAGCCCGGTCGACGGCGCGGGCGTCAACAACCCGAACCTGCCGGTCGACCAGGCGGTCAGCGAGGGGCGCGTCCCCGGCCGCCGCGAGGAGGAGATCCCGGAGCTGCACGAGGTCGGGTGCCCACCGGAGCTGCAGGAGCGGATCGAGACCCTTATGGCCCGCTACCCGGACCGCCGCTCGGCCTCGATCCCGGCGCTCTGGGCGGTGCAGGAGCTCTACGGCTGGTGCACCCCGGAGGGGATCCGCCAGGCCGCCGCGGTGATGCGCTTCACCCCCGCCTACCTGGAGTCGGTCGCCAGCTTCTACGACCTCCTGCACACCGAGCCGGTCGGCCGCCACCGGATCGAGGTCTGCACCAACATCAGTTGCTGGATGCGCGGGGGCGACGAGCTGCTCGACGCGTTCCAGGCGGCGGCCGAGGGCGACGAGGACTTCTTCGTCACCGGCTTCGAGTGCCTCGGCGCCTGCGACATCGCCCCGATGGCGGCGATCGGCCAGCGCTACTACGGCCCGCTCGAGGCGGCCGAGGCGGGCACCGCGATCGCCCAGATCAAGGCCGGCGAAGAGGTGCTGCCGGCGAAGGCGCTCTCCGAGCGCGGCCTGGCCGGCGACGCCCCCGCTCCGGGAGGGTCGAGCTGATGGCGCACGAGCTGGAGACGCGGGTCCTGCTCGAGCACGCCGAGGACCCGGCGCTGCGCACGCTGGCCGGCTACAAGCGCCTGGCCGGCGGCTACGCGACCCAGGAGCGGGCGTACCGCGAGATGGAGCAGGACGAGATCCTCAAGGAGCTCGAAGACTCAGGCCTGCGCGGGCGCGGCGGCGCCGGCTTCTCGATGGGCAAAAAGGCCTCCTTCCTGCCGCGCGGCGACATGGCCAAGTACCTCTGTTGCAACGCCGACGAGTCCGAGCCCGGCGCCTTCAAGGACCGCGAGCTGATGCAGCGCAACCCGCACCAGCTGATCGAGGGGATCGCGATCGCCGCGCTCGCCGCTGACGCCGGCCACGCCTTCATCTTCATCCGCGGCGAGTACGACGAACAGGCCGACATCCTCGACGCCGCGGTCGCGGAAGCGTATGAGGCGGGCTACCTGGGGACGAACATCCTCGGCTGCCACCGCGACCTGGAGCTGGTCGTCCACCGCGGCGCCGGCGCCTACATCTGCGGCGAGGAGACGGCCCTGCTCGACGCGCTCGAGGGCAAGCGCGGCAACCCGCGCCTGAAGCCGCCGTTCCCGGCTGTGCAGGGCCTCTACGGCGGGCCGACCCTGATCAACAACGTCGAGACGCTCTCCAACGTGCCGCGGATCGTCGCCAACGGGGCCGAGTGGTTCAAGGGCTTCGGCACCGAGCAGTCGCCGGGGACCAAGGTCGTCTCGATCTCCGGCGCGGTGCGCCGCCCCGGCAACTACGAGGTCGAGCTGGGGATCCCCACCCGCGACCTGATCTACGGCCTCGCCGGCGGCCCCGACCCCGGCCACGAGATCAAGGCCTTCTACCCGGGCGGCTCCTCCTCGCCGGTCCTCACCCCGGCCGAGCTCGACCTCCCTTACAGCTTCGAGGCGATGGCGGAAGCGGGCTCGATGCTCGGCTCCGGCTCGATCATCGTCGCCGACGACCGCGTCTCGATCCCGCACATGGCGCTGCGCACGGCGCGCTTCTACCACCACGAGTCCTGCGGCAAGTGCGCCCCCTGCCGCGAGGGCACGAACTGGACGGTGAAGATGCTGGAGCGGGTGGTGCGCGGCGAGGCGACCCCGATGGACCTCGACATCATCAGCTCGGTCCAGGAAAACATCATGGGCCACTGCCTCTGCGTGCTCGGCGACTCGATGGCGATGCCGGTGAGCGCGATGGTGCGCAAGTTCCGCCCCGAGTTCGAGGCGGTCATCGAAACGGCCGGGCTCGACCCGCACGTGGTCGTGAGCGCGCCGGCCGAGACCCTGGGGGCGACCGTATGAGCGAGAAGCGCGAGGTGACGCTGACGATCGACGGGCGCGAGGTGACCGCGGTCGAGGGCGAGATGCTGCACGACGCGGCACGTAAGGGCGACGTCGAGATCCCGGTCTTCTGTTACGAACCGAAACTCGGCGACCCGGTCGGCGCCTGCCGCATGTGCCTGGTCGAGATCGAGGGGATCCCCAAACTGCAGACCTCCTGCTCGACCCCGGTGCGCGAGGGCATGGTCGTCCACACCCGCACGGAGCAGGTCAAGCACGCGCAGAGCGCGGTGGTCGAGTTCCTGCTCGTCAACCACCCGCTCGACTGTCCGGTCTGCGACAAAGGCGGCGAGTGCCCGCTGCAGGACATCACTCAGGGCTGGGGCCCGGGCAAGTCGCGGGTGATCGACGAAAAGCGCCACTTCCAGAAGCCGATCGAACTCTCGCCGCTGGTTGCGATCGACCGCGAGCGCTGCATCCTCTGCTACCGCTGCGTGCGCTTCAGCCAGGAGGTCTCCGAGGACTCCCAGCTGCAGCTCCTGGAGCGCGGCGACCGCACCTTCGTCGGCACCTTCGACGACCGCCCCTACGTCGCCCCCTTCCACGGCAACATCACCGACATCTGCCCGGTCGGGGCGCTGACCAACTACACCTACCGCTTCCGCGCCCGCCCTTGGGATATCGAGCAGGCGGGCTCGGTCTGCACCCTCTGCCCGAGCCAGTGCAACGTCAGCTTCACGGTCCGCGACGAGCGGGTGAAGCGGGTGATCACCCGCGACAACCACGAGGTCGACGACGGCTGGCTCTGCGACCGCGGCCGCTACGGCTTCGAGATGTTCGACGCGGCCGAGCGGGTCGACGGCCCGCGCCTGCGCGGCGGCGCCGCGACCGAGTGGGAGACGGCGATGGCCAAAGCCGCGGACGGGCTGCGCGGCTGCGACGGCAAGGTCGCGGCGCTCGTCGGCGACGCCTCCAACGAGGAGGGCTACCTGCTGCAGCGGCTGCTGCGCGAGGCGCTCGGCTCGCCCCACGTCGACTCCCGCCCCTCGCGCGGCCCCGGCCGCGAGCAGATCGTCCGCCTCGCCCAGCCGGAGCTGAGCGCCAAGGTCAGCGATATCGATACGGCCGAGGTGATCCTGGTCGTCGGCACCGACCCCCTGCACAGCTCGCCGATCCTCGACCTGCGCGTGCGCAAGGCGGTACGCCGCGGCGGCGCCAGGCTCGCGGTCGCGACCGAGCGCCCGACCGCGCTCGACGGCGGCGCCGAGGCGATCGCCCGCTACGCCCCCGGCGAGGGCGCCCACTTCCTTGCCGAGCTGGCCGCCGCGGTCGGCGGCGCCGAGAACGTCGCCACGCCGCTGGCCGAGACCCTGCGCGGCGCGACCCGGGTGGTCGTCCTCTGGGGCGAGCGCGTGGCCCGCGACGGCAACGGCACCGCCGCCCTGCTCGACCTCGCCGCCGCGCTCAAGACCGCCGTCAACGAGGGCGCCGGCCTGCTCGAAATCCCCGACACCACCAACGCCCGCGGCCTGCGCGAGGCCGGCTGCCTCCCCGACGCCGGCCCCGGCCTGGGATCGAACTCAGACTTGGCGTTCCAGGGGAACGTCAAGTCTCAGCTCGACGGGAAGGCGACCGAGGAGATCCGGGCGGCGCTGGAGTCGGGCGAGCTGACCGGGCTGATCCTCTTCGGCGCCGACCCGCTCCGCGATTTCCCCGACACGCCCGCGTGGGATGCCGCCCTCACCGCGGCGGACTTCGTCGTCTCCTTCTCGATGCACGAGAACGCCACCACCGCCAAGTCCGACGTCGTCCTCCCGCTGGAGACCCACGCCGAGAAAGACGGCACGGTGACCCACCCGGACGGTCG
>DASUNU010000216.1:0-24152 GCA_036276995.1 Solirubrobacterales bacterium | reverse complement strand
AGCGGGATCACTTCGTCCATGACCCAGGCTTCCCAGTCGCCGTCGGCGCGGTCGTGCCAGTAACTGTGGACGCCCCCGGAGGGGAAGGCGACGACCGCGCTGCGGCGGCCGTGCAGGCTGGGCAGCCCGCGAAAGACGGCGTCGTTGAAGGTGCTCTCGTTACCGCCCCGGCCGTGCAGGAAGACGAGCAGCGCCCGCCCGCCCTTCGGGCCAGCGTCCGGAGGCACGATCACGTTGAGGCCGAGCTTGCGGTCGACCGCCTCGCTGCGCACCTCGATGTGAGTGAAGCGGGCGCCGTGGCGATCGACCGGCGCGAACACCGTCGCCGCCAGGGTCAGGTAGGCGGCGAGGGCCAGCAGCGCCGCCAGGATCGCCAACGCGGTGCGCCGGCGGCGCCGGATCTGCCGTGGCGTGGGCCTGGCGGGCGCGCTCACGAGGCAAACGCTAGCGCTAGGGTCGCGAACGTGGACGATCGCCTGATCAACGTCGCCGACTTCGAGCGGGTCGCAGCCGAGAAGCTCGACCCGGGCGCTCTCGGGTATTTCGCGGGTGGCGCGGGGGACGAGCTGACGCTGCGCGAGAACGTCGAGGCCTGGGGACGCTGGCGGCTGCGGCCGCGGGTCCTGGCCGGGGTCGAGCGGGTTGGCACCGAGGTCGAGCTGCTCGGTAGTCCGCTCTCGATGCCGATCCTGGTTGCCCCAGTCGCCTACCAGCGCCTGGTCGACGCGGAGGGCGAGGTGGGGATGGCGCGGGCCGCCGCCGAGGCGGGAACGGCGATGTGTCTCTCGACCCTGGCGACGACGCGGCCGAGCGAGCTGGCCGCCGCGGCCCCGCCGGGACGGCGCTGGTTCCAGCTCTACGCCTTCCGCGACGAGGCGGTGACGCGGGCGCTGATGGACGAGGCGATCGCGCACGGGTTCGAGGCGATCGTGGTCACCGCCGACACGGCGCGGGCCGGCAACCGCGAGCGCGACCAGCGCACCGGCTTCCGCATCCCCGAGGGGCTCGGAGTGCCCAGCGTCACCGCGGCGCTCGGCTCGACCCGGGCGGTGACGATCGAGGAGACCTTCGCGCTGATGAACCCGGCCCTGAGCTGGGGCGACCTGGAGGAACTGGCCGCCGAGTGCGAGCTGCCGGTTCTGGTCAAGGGGCTGCTGACCCCGGAGGACGCCGAACTGGCGGTCCGCCACGGGGCGGCCGGGGTGATCGTCTCCAACCACGGCGGCCGCCAGCTCGACCGCTCGCTGGCCACCGCCGACGCGCTGCCTGAGGTGATCGACGCGGTCGATGGCCGCGCCACCGTCCTGGTCGACGGCGGCATCCGCCGCGGGGTCGATATCGCGATCGCGCTGGCGCTCGGCGCCGACGCCGTCCTGGTCGGCCGGCCGGCGCTCTGGGGGCTGGCCGCGGCCGGTGCCGAGGGCGCCCGCCGGGTGCTGGAGCTGCTGCGGGTCGAGCTCGAGCTGACCCTGGCGCTGTGCGGCTGCCGGAGCCCGGCCGAGCTCGACCGCGGGCACCTGCGGAGGGCACCGGCAGCGTCCGTATATTCGGCCGAGTGATCTCCTCCGCAGCTCGATAGATGGCCCAGCGCATCCCCAGAGATGAGTCGCTGAGCAGGGTCCACGGGGTCGGGGCGCTGTTCTCGGCCGCCTACGGCAACGTCGGCTCCTCGATCTACTACGCGCTCGGTGTCACCGCCGCCTTCGCCCTCGGCCTCACCCCGGTCGCCTTCGTCATCTCCGGCCTGATCTTCGCCGCCACCGCCGCCACCTACGCCGAGGCGACGGTGATGTACCCGGAGGCCGGCGGCTCCTCCAGCTTCGCCCGCCACGCCTTCAACGAGCTGGTCAGCTTCGTCGCCGCCTGGGGGCAGATGCTCAACTACACGATCACGGTCGCGATCTCGGCCTTCTTCGTGCCCCACTACCTGGCCGTCTTCTGGCCCTGGCTGGGCGACAGCCCCGGCGACATCATCGGCGGCGCCGCCCTGATCATCGGCCTCGCCCTGCTCAACATCCGCGGCACCGAGGAGTCGGCGAAGCTGAACCTCGTCCTCGCCGTCGCCGACCTCGCGACCCAGGTGATCCTGGTCGGGATCGGGCTCTTCCTCGTCTTCAGCCCCGAGGTCCTGGTCGACAACGTCCAGCTCGGCGTCGCCCCGACCTGGAGCGACTTCGCACTCGGGATCGCGGTCGGGATGATCGCCTACACCGGGATCGAGACGATCTCGAACATGGCCGAGGAGGCCAAGGAAGCGGCGAAGACGATCCCGCGCAGCGTCGGCTTCGTCGTCCTCGCCGTGCTCGGGCTCTACCTGCTGATCCCGATCGTCGCGCTCTCGGCGATGCCGGTCACCCAGGACGCCGCCGGCAACTACATGACCGAGCTCGGCACCACCTTCGCCGACGACCCGATCCTCGGCATCGTCGAGAACCTCGGGCTGACCCACTTGCCGACCGAAATCCTGCGCTACTACGTCGGCATCCTCGCCGCGGTGATCCTGCTGATCGCGACCAACGCCGGCCTGATCGGCGTCTCCCGGCTCACCTACTCGATGGGCCAGCACCGCCAGCTGCCAGAGGCGCTGCGCCAGGTCCACCCGAAGTACCGCACTCCCTACATCGCGATCCTGATCTTCGCGGTGATCGCGATCATCACCCTGCTGCCGGGCCAGACCGAGTTTCTGGCGACGATGTACTCGTTCGGGGCGATGCTCTCGTTCACGATCGCCCACGTCGCGGTGATTCAGTTGCGGCGCGTGCAGGGCGACGTCGAGCGGCCCTGGAAGCCGCCGCTCAACTTCCGCGCCTTCGGCTTCGAGCTGCCGCTCAGCGCCGTGCTCGGCGGCCTCGGCACCTTCGCCGCCTGGATCGTGGTGATGGCGCTGAACCCGCGTACGCTCGCCGTCGGCCTCGGCTGGATGGCGGCCGGGATCGTCGTCTACGTCCTCTACCGCCGCAGCCAGAAGCTGCCGCTGACCGAAACCGTGAAGGTGGTGCTGCCGGAGCCGCTTGGGGTCGAGGAGGTCGAGTACAAGAGCGTCCTGGTCGGCTTCGAAGACGACAAAGAGTTCTCGCCCGAGGTGGTGGCGACGGCGGTCAAGCTCGCCTCCAAGCGCCGCCGCGGCATCCACATCCACTCGATGCTGACCGTGCCCACGCACCTGCCGCTGAACGCGGAGATGGTCGAGCAGGAAGCGGCGGCGCAGCGGATGATCGAGGAGGCGAGGCTGATCGGCGGCCAGCGGGTGACCGGCCACATCGCCCGGGTCCGGCCCGGCCAGGCCGGCTACTCGATCTCCGAGGAGGCGGAGCTGATCAAGGCGGCGGCGATCGTGATCGGCCTGCGCTACCGCAACGGCGCCCCGCAGTACGACAAGACCCTGCAGACGGTGCTCGGCGAGCGGCCCTGCCGGGTGATCGTCGTCTCCGACCCGCCCAGCACCCCGAGCGCCGGCCCGGCCCCGCTGCTGGCCGAGGTGCCGCGGTGAGCTACCACGGCGCCGTGCGCGCCTTCTCGCTGATCATGGTCGCGCTCGGCCTGGTGCTGCTGGTCGTCACCCTGGCCAACGGCGGCGGCTCCGCCTCGGTCGGGTTCCTGATGGGCGTCGCTTTCCTCGCCGTCGGCATCGGCCGGCTCTGGCTCGGCTCGAAGATGGGGCGATGAGCGGGCCGGACACGCGCACGTCGCGACTGGAGGGAGCGCCGGGCGGCCGCCGCGAGCGCCTGCTGAAGCGCGGCGTCGGCGTCCCCTGGCTGTTCGCCGCCGCCTACTCGGCGGTCGGCTTCTCGATCTATTTCGCGCTCGGCGTCGTCGCCGACCGCGGGCTCGGGCTGACGCCGCTGATCTTCCTCGCCGCCGGGCTGCTGTTCGGGCTGACCACGCTCAGCTACGTCGAGGGCGGGGCGATGTTCCGCGAGCGCGGCGGCTCCTCGACCTTCGCCCGCCACGCCTTCAACGAGCTGGTCGCCTTCATCGCCGGCTGGGCGATCCTGATCGATTACCTGATCGTGATCGCTCTGGCGGCGATCTCGGTCCCGCACTACCTGACCCCGATCGTCGCCGACTTCGACAAGCCGGGCTGGGAGATCGGGATCGCCGCGGCGGTGATCGCCGCGGTCTGCGTGCTCAACATCCTCAACGTCACCGGCCGCGAGCGCGGGCGCTCGCTGGCGATCCTGGCGCTCGCCGACCTCGGCCTGCAGCTGGCGGTGATCGTGGTCGGCGCCCTGGTCGTGATGCACCCCGACCGCCTCACCGAACAGCTCGACCTCTTCACCGACCCCAACTTCAAGGACATCGTCTACGCGGCGGTGGTCGCGATGCTGGCCTACGCCGGCATCGAGGCCGCTTCCGACCTGGCCCCGGACATCGACGTCGACCGCCGCGACCTGAAGCGGATCGCCTCGCTGGGGGCGGTGGCGGTGCCGCTCGTCTACGCCGGCATGGCGGCGATCGCGCTGATGGCGGTGCCGGTGGTGGCCGGGCCGCAGGGGCCGGAGACGGCGCTCGGCAACGAGTTCGTCGAGGACCCGGTGCTGGGGGTGGTCTCCGCCTTCAACCCCGGCTGGGTCGCCGACTCGATGCGCTGGATGGTCGCGCTGATCGCCGCCCCGGTCCTGTTCTGGGCCGCCAGCACCTCGATGCTCGGGGTCTCCCGCCACATCTACACGCTGGCGATCAACCGCCAGATCCCCAGCTGGCTGGGCAAGCTGGAGAAGCGGCGGGCGACGCCCTACGTCGCGATCGTGCTCTGCGGCGTGATCGCGCTCGGCCTGGTGATCCCGACCAACGTCAAGCTGCTGGCCGGGATCTACGCCTTCGGGGCGACCCTGGCGATCACCGTCGCCCACCTCTCGATCATCCGTCTCCGGATCAAGGACCCCGACCGGCGCCGGCCCTTCCGGGTCCCGTTCGGCGTGCCCTGGCGCGGCGCGGTGCTGCCGGCGCCGGCGCTGATCGCGGCGACGCTGAGCGGCCTCGCCTTCATCAGCGTCCTGCTCTACCACTCGACCGCGCGCTGGGTCGGGCTCGGCTGGATGGCCTTCGGGCTGCTCTTCTACGTCGTCTACCGCAAGGTCTTCGAGGGGACGACCCTGACCAAGCGGGTCTCGGTCCCGGAGCGGGCGCTGACCAAGCAGGTGCCCGAGGTCGCCTTCTTCAACATCCTCGTGCCGGTCTTCGGCAGCGAGCTCGACGACGACATCGTCGCTACCGCCGGCCGCCTCGCCGCCGCCGAGCGCAAACGGGGAGGGGCGGAGGACAAGCCGCGGCTCGACGTCGTCTACGTGATCGAAGTGCCGCTGACCCTGCCCCTCGACGCGCCGCTGCCGCCCGAGCGTGAGACGGAGGCGCAGCGGGCGCTGGCGCGGGCGCGCGAGGTGGGGGAGGAGTACGAGGACGTCGACGTCTCGACCGAGGTGATCCGCGCCCGCAAGGTCGGCGCCGGGATCATCGAGGCGGCCCGGCGCAGTGATGCCGAGGCGATCGTGATCGGCGGCGAGCCGCCGACGAAGATCCGCGGCGGCGCCACGATCGGCGGCATCGGCGCCGCCAAGCCGGAAGAGATCGGCGCCGCTACCGAGTACGTGCTGAAGAAGGCGCCCTGCCGGGTGCTGCTGACGGCACCACCCGCGGATGCCGAGCCGGACTCCACGCCGCTCGCAGCGGACTAGTATCCGGCGAATGTTCGTTCTGATCGTTGGGTGCGGCCGCGTCGGCTCTTCTGTCGCCCGGGCGATGCTGCGCGAAGGCAATGAAGTCTCCTGCCTCGACGAGGACCCGGAGTCACACGCCCGGCTCGAGGTCGGGCTGGAGAAGAGCTGGGAGGACCTCGGCGGTCAGTTCACCGTCGGGGCGGGCCTCGAGACCGAGGCCCTGGTCGCGGCAGGGATCGAGAAGGCCGACGCCTTCATCGCCTCCACCGACGGCGACAACACGAACATCATCATCGCCCAGATCGCGCAGAAACGGTACGAGGTGCCGACCGTGATCGCCCGCGTTCTCGACCCGCTGCGGGCCGAGTGGTACCAGCGCCAGGGCCTGCACACGGTCTGCCCGACCAGCGTCGCGATCAACCTGCTGGAGCGGGCGGTGCGCGGTGACGATGTCGGCGGCTCACCCGACGACGCGGCGGCAGCCGCTTAGGAAGGGCGAGGGGCGGATGTACATCATCGTCGTTGGAGCGGGCAAGGTCGGCTGGAACCTGGCGCGTGAGCTGCTCGAGAAGGACCACGAGGTGACCCTGATCGAGAGCGACCGGCGCCGCTACCTGACCGTCGAGCAGGAGCTCGAGCACAACGTCTCCTACGGCGACGCCTCCGAGCTCTGGGTGCTGGAGCGGGCCGGGATCCAACGCGCCGACATGGTGATCGCGGTCACCGGCGACGACGAGGACAACATGCTGATCTGTCAGGTCGCGAAGGAGAAGTACCTGGTCGACCAGATCATCGCCCGGGTCAACAACCCGCGCAACCGCCAGCACTTCGACCTGCTCGGGGTCAAACCGTCGGTCTCCGCCACCGACCTGATCCTGCGCCTGCTCGAGCACGAGGTGCCCGAGTACGGGCTGGTCCACCTGCTCGACCTGCAGGAGGAGCAGCTGGAGATCATCGAGATGCTGCTCGGCAGCGACTCCGCTGTCACCGGGCGTCGGGTCGGCGACCTGCAGATGCCGGAGGGCAGCCTGCTGATCTCGGTGCTGCGAGCGGGCAAGGGCTTCGTCCCGACCGCCGACACCGTGCTCGAAGAAGGCGACGAGGTTCTGGCCGTGCTCGATCCGGGTAAAGAGGACGACTTGAAGATCCTCTTTGGACCGGAAAGCAACGGCGGCAACGGTGCCTGACCGCCAGGTTGATTTTCTTCTTATCGGCGGTGGGCTCGCCTCCGCTTCCTGCGCGGCGGAGCTGCGCAAGCGCGGCGCCGAGGGCTCGGTCCTGCTGGTCGGCCGCGAGCCGGAGCCGCCCTACGAACGGCCTCCGATCTCGAAGGAGTACCTGCGCGGCGAGGCCGAGCGGGCGGATGCCTACGTCAACCAGCCCTCCTGGTACGAGGAGAACGGGGTCGAGCTGCTCAGCGGCCGCAATGTGATGTCGCTCGACCCTGAGGCGAAGACGGTCAAAGTCCAGGGTGGGGAGGAGGTCGAGTTCGGCAAGGCCCTGCTCGCCACCGGCGCCAACGTCAACATCCTCCGTGTCGAGGGGGCCGAGAACGAGGGCATCCACTATCTACGCGCTTTCGGCAACTCCGACGCGATCCGCCAGGAGGCGGCCGAGGCCGAGCACGTGGTCCTGATCGGCGGCAGCTACATCGGCACCGAGGTCGCCGCCTCGCTGACCGCGCAGGGCACTAAGTGCTCGATCCTGGCGATGGAGGACGTCGCCCTCTCGCGCACCTTCGGCGAGGACGCCGGCCGCTGGTTCCAGGGCAAGCTCGAGGCCAACGGCGTCGGGTTTCACGGCGGCGAGGAGCTCGAGGCCTTCGAGGGCGACGGCCGGGTCAGGGCCGTGGTCACCAAGAGCGGGCTCAGCATCGAGTGCGACGCGGTCGTGGTCGGCGCCGGCGTACGGCCGGACGCGATGCTGGCCCAGCGGGCCGGGATCGAGGTCGGCGACGGCGGCATCGCCTGCGACTCGCAGTTGCGGACCTCGGCCGCCGGAATCTACGCCGCCGGCGACTGCTGCTCCTACGAGAGCGTCATCCACGGCCGCCGCATCCACGTCGAGCACTGGGACGTGGCGATGCAGCAGGGCATCCACGTCGCCAAGCAGATGCTCGGCGAGGAGTCCGACTACGACGTCGTCCCCTACTTCTTCAGCGACCTCGCCGACTGGGCCAGCCTCGAGTACGTCGGCCCGGCCCAGGACTGGGACGAGGAGATCTGGCGCGGCGACCGCGCGAGCGGCGAGTTCTCGGTCTGGTACCTGAAGGACGGCCGCGTCGCCGGCGCCCTCAGCGTCGAGCGCTCCGAAGACCTGGCCGAGGCCCGCCGCCTGCTCGCCGACGGCGTCGACGTTTCGGGTGCCCGCGAGACGATCGCCGACCCCGACGGCGACCTCTCGTCGATCTCCTAGAACGCTAGAAGCGGGTCTGGCCGAGTCCGAGGAGGACGCCCACGCGCTGCGCAGTGAGGTCGGCAACCTCGATCGGGACCCGACCCGCGCGGCTGCGGAAGCGCCGAATCGAGATCGAGCGGAGCATTTCCGGCATTGCGTAGCAAACGCGCGGCAGGCCGCTTTCCGCCGGCTCGATGCGAACATGCAGGGGGTTTTTCCAGTCGGTCGTCGTCATCGGAACCCCGATTGCGATTTCCCAGCCCGTCTGACTGACGTCCTCGACCGAGAGGACGAGGAAGGGGCGGTAGCCGGCCTGCTCGTGACCGACGACGGGGTCGGGATTCGCGAAAAAAAGCTCGCCGCGGCGAGGAGTGGCGTGAGGCATGTCAGTCCTCGTCGGGGATGACGTCGGACCAGTCCTCTGGAGGAAGGCCGTCGGCGAGGGTTCCGTCCCAGATCGCCATCTCCGCCCGCAGGGCCTCGGCGTGCTGATTGTGCGAGCGGGCCATGCCGTCCAGCAGGCGCTGCTCTTCGAGCAGGTCGGCGGCGGCCTCCAGCACGGCGGTCACGCTTTTCCCCGCGAGTTCGGCCTCACGGGCAAGCCGTTGCTGGGTGCTGCGACGCACCCTGATCGTGGTGGTTTCCACGCTCCCCATGAGGCAAGTCTACATTTCTGTCTACATCCGCTATGAGAGTGCATGACCGGCCTAAGTCCTGGGGCGGCCGATTCTCTCCCCCCGGCCATCGATATCCTTCATTTCTCTGTCTTTGCGGCCTGGTGTAATGGCAGCACGCCTCGCTCTGGACGAGGTAGTCGGGGTTCGAGTCCCTGGGCCGCAGCTTCTTTGACTCTCTGATGAGACTTCCCAAGCTCCTCACGATCGCGATCGCCCTGCTGGCCCTGGCCGCGCTGGTTGCCGGCTGCGGCGGTGGTGGCGACGACGAGACGACCGAAACGACGGCGACGGAAACCACGACTGCGCTCACCAAAGCCGAGCTGATCGCCCAAGGCAACGCGATCTGCGGCGAGGTCAACGCCGCCGTCGGCGCTACCGGGGCCTCGGAAGCGGAAGTGCCGGAGCAGATCGTCGAAGTCGCCAACCTCTACATCGGCATGGTCGACCGGATCAAGGACCTGGGGACCCCGGCCGAAGCCGACGGCTACTCCGAATTCATTGCCGCCGGCGAAGAACTGGCCAAAGTCGAGGGCGAAGTCAAACTCGCCTCTGAACGTGAAGACACCCTGGCGCTCGGCGAAGCCGCGACCAGGGCCGCCCCGATCCTCGAAGAATTCGCCAGCGTCGCCGGCGACTACGGCTTCGAGGAGTGCAGCGAAGGCCCCAGCGCCCCGGCCCCGACCGGCTCGGGCTCCGGCGTCGGCGCCGAAGAAACGCCCGAAGAAGGCGGCGTCGAAGTGGTGCCGGAAGAACCGGAAATCGAAGTCGCGCCAGAAGAAGCTGCGCCAGAAGAAGTGGCCCCTGAAACCGGCGGCGCGGGTGGCGCAGGAGGCGGCGTGGAAGAACCAGCTCCTGAAACCGGCACCGGCGGCGGCAGCTCCGGTGGAGTCGGGCCTGGCTGAGCAGGTCGCGAGAGCCTGGGGCGTAGTGCCCCTCTCTCAAAGACCGCGAGGAGCCCAGGGCGTCATACCCTCTCGCAAAGACCGTCGCGCAGCTGAGTCCGCCTCTAGGGTCCTGGTCGGGGCACTGGAGCCTTTGCGAGAGGGTATGACGCCCTGGGCTCACGAAGCGCTTCATGCAGCTCGCCTCAGCTCAAAGGATTCGCTCTAGTTCCGCGCACTCGCTTTGGCTCAAGCGTCCTAGCTTCAAGCGTCTCGCGACGTCTACGTGGGTCCTGATGCTTCGGCTAAGTCAGCGGCCGTCCGACTCCTCGGCTTGTAGAGCAGGGTGTGTGCCCCTCTCACAGAGGCTCCAGGGCCCCGACCCTGAGCCCTAGAGGCGGACCCAGCTGCGCGACGGTCTCTGGGAGAGGGGCACACTGCCTGCTCCCCTAGCGATGGGTTCAAGCGGCTGACGACTCGGCCCAGGCGCCGTACAGTCCCGCGTAGACGCCGTTCGCGGCGATCAGCTCGTCGTGCGTCCCCTGCTCGGCGATGCCGCCGTCTTCGAGCACGACGATCTTGCCGGCGCGGCGGATGGTCGAGAGGCGGTGGGCGATGACGATCGCGGTGCGGCCCTGCAGCAAGCGCTCCAGCCCTTTCTCGATCGTGCGCTCGGTGCGGACGTCGACGTTGGAGGTCGCCTCGTCGAGGATCAGGATGCGGGGCTCGGCGAGCAGGGCGCGGGCGAAGGCGACGAGCTGGCGCTGGCCGGCGGAGAGCTGGACGCCGCGCTCGCCGACCTCGGTCTCGATCCCCTCCGGCAGGCCGGCGACGAACTCGGAGGCGCCGACCGTGGCGACCGCCGCCTCGATCTCCTCCAGGCTCGCCTCGGGCCGCCCGAAGGCGATGTTCTCGCGCACCGTGCCGGAGAAGAGGAAGCCCTCCTGGGGGACGATCCCGAGCTGGCGCCGCAGCGCCCGCTGCTGGACCCCGCGCAGGTCGTGGCCGTCGACCAGGACCCGGCCCCGCTGCGGGTCGTAGAAACGGGCGACCAGCTTGGCGAAGGTCGACTTGCCGGCCCCGGTGGCGCCGACCAGGGCCAGGGTCTGGCCCGGCGGCACGTGCAGGTCGACGTCGCGCAGCGCCCAGGCGTCCTCGCCGGGCTCGGGCGCGTCGCTGTAGGAGAACCAGACGCGGTCGAGCTCGATCTCTCCACGCAGTGGGCCTGGGTCGGTCGCGCCCTCGGCGTCGACCATGTCCGGCTCGGTGTCGAGCAGGTCGAAGATCTTGTCCAGCGCCGCCATCCCCTGCTGGTAGGTCGTGTAGAGCTGGGAGAGCTGCTGGATCGGTTCGAAGAAGGTGGTCAGGTAGCCGACGAAGGCGACGATCACGCCGATCTGGATCGCCCCGTCGATCGCCTGGGTGCCGCCGTAGAGCAGGATCGTCGCGGTCGCCACCGCGGCCAGCAGTTCGACCGCCGGGAAGTAGGAGGCGTTGAGGTAGACGGTCTTCATGTTGACCTCACGGTTGGCCTCGTTCAGCTCGGTCATCTCGTCGAGGTGGCGCGGCTCCTGGCCGAAGCTGCGCACGACCCGGACCCCGCTCAGCGACTCCTGCAGGTAGGCGGTGATCGCCGCGATCCGCTCCCGGGTCGCCCGGTAGGCGCCCTGGGAGACGATCCGGAAGACGACGCTGGCGATCAGCAGCAGCGGGAAGGTGAGGAAGGTGACCAGCGCTAGCTGCACGTCCAGCACCAGCAGGATCACGACCACCCCGAGCAGGGTCAGGGTGCTGGAGAACATCGTCACCACGCCGGTGGTGACGAGCTGGTTGAGCGCCTCGATGTCGTTGGTCATGCGCGAGATCAGGACGCCGGGGCTGCGACGGGTGAAGAAGCCGATCGACATCGACTGCAGGTGGGTGAAGACGCGGGCGCGCAGGTCCTGCAGCACCCGCGTCCCGACCCAGCCGACCATGTAGGTCTGCAGGTAGGTGGCGGCGGCATAGACGACCGCGACGGCGACGAAGGCGAGCACGATCAGGTCGAGGGCGGCGAGGTCGCCGGTCTGGATCCCCGCGTCGATCGCCTTCCCCGCCAGATAGGGAGGGGCCAGCCCCGCCGCGGTCGCCGCCAGCAGGCCGACGAACATGAGCGCGACGCGGCCGCGGTAGGGCCGCAGCTGCGCGACCAGCCAGCGCACCTTGCGGCCGCGCTGGTCCTCGCCGCGGACCAGTCGCCAGAGCGCCCGGAAGAGCAGGACGATGTTGCCCAGGCGACTGCGGGTGGGCTCTGGTTCGGGGGCGCTCACAGCCGCGCCATCTCCTCGCGCTGCTCGAGGTCGCGCTGCAGGAAGACGCTGTCGGCGAGCCCGTGCTCGGCGATCTCGCGGTAGAAGCCGCACCCCTCCATCAGTTCGGCGTGGGTGCCGCGGTCGACGATGCGGCCGCCGTCGACGACGACGATCTCGTCGGCGAGGGAGACGGTGGAGAGGCGGTGGGCGATGATGAAGGTGGTGCGGCCGGCCATCGCCTCGCGCAGGCCGGACTTGATCTCCGCCTCGGTGGTCGCGTCGACCGAGGAGGTGGCGTCGTCGAGGATCAGGATCCGCGGGTCGGCCAGCAGCGCCCGGGCGATCGCGACCCGCTGGCGCTGGCCGCCGGAGAGGGTGAGGCCACGCTCGCCGACCCGGGTGTCGTAGCCGTCGGGCAGCTCGCGGATGAAGGCGTCGGCCTGGGCCCGCCGCGCCGCCGCTTCGATCTGCTCCCGGGTCGCGTCAGCATCGGCGTAGGCGATGTTCTCGGCGACGCTGGCGGTGAAGAGAAAGCTGTCGTCGGCGACGAAGGCGATCTCGCGCCGCAGCGAGGCGACCTCGACCTCGCGCACGTCGACGCCGTCGACCAGGACGGCGCCGGTGCTGGGGTCATACAGGCGCGCGATCAGCGCCACCAGGCTGGTCTTGCCCGATCCCGAGGGTCCGACCAGCGCGACCGTGCGCCCGGCCTCGACCTCGAGGTCGATCCCCGTCAAGGCCTCGACGCCCTCGTAGCGGAGGCTGACGTCGCGCAGCTCGACCCGGCCGCCGCCGGCCGGTAGCGCCGGCGCGTCCGGCGGGCTCTCGATCCGCGGCTCGCGGTCGAGGATTTCGAAGAGCCGGTTGCCGGAGGCGATCGCCCGCTGCGCCATCCCCATCGTCACCCCGAGCATCCGCATCGGCCCGGCCAGCATCACCAGGTAGGTGTAGAAGGCGGTGAAGTCGCCGAGGCTGAGGCTGCCCTCGATCACCTGGCGGCCGCCGATCAGCAGCACCAGGGCGATCCCGAGCTGCGGCAGCAGCCCGATCAGCGGCGAGAAGAACGCCTGCAGCTTGGTCGAGTAGATGCTCTGGTCGAAGACCCGGGCGACGGCGCGGTTGAAGCGGTGCAGCTGGTGCTCCTCGCGGGCGAAGGCCTTGACGATGCGGATCCCGGAGACGTTCTCCTCGGCCTCCGCGGTCAGCTCCGCCAGCCGCTGCTGGACCTCCTGCTGGGCCGGGCGGGAGACCCGGTTGTAGCGCGAGGCGGTGTAGACGATCAGCGGCGCCGGGGCCAGCGCGATCAGCGCCAGCCAGGGGTCGAGCGCGAACATCACGGCGCTGGCCAGCACGATCGTCAGCAGGTTCTGGGTGATGAAGATCAGCCCGTAGCCGAGGAAGAAACGGATCGCGCCGAGGTCGACGGTCGCCCGCGACATCAGCTGCCCGGTCTGCTGGCCGTCGAAGAAGCCGAGCTCGAGCCGCTGCAGGTGCGCGTAGAACACCTGCCGCAGATCGAATTCGACCGCCAGCGAGACCTTGCCGGCGACCAGGCGCCGCACCACCGTCAGCCCCAGCCGCAGGATCGCAGCGGCGAAGATCGCCAGCGCCAGCGGCAGCAGGTCCGGCCTGTCGCCAGCCTCGATCGCATTCACGGCGCGCCCGATCAGCCACGGAATCAGCACCGTCATCCCCATCGCCGCCCAGGCGAAGACCAGCGACCCCCAGAGCTGGGGGCGGTAGGGACGCAGGAAGCCCATCAGGCGCCGATAAGTGCGCATCGGCACCACTATACAAAGTGAAGTATTGAACTCAGGCGTCCCGGTGGGCGCCCCCGGGCGGCGCTAACCGCTGAGCCGGGCGGCCGCTTTGGCGCTCGGGACCTTGCCCTTTTCGCAGGGCTTCGGGCCGTGGCCGGGGCGGGGCAGGATCTGGAAGTTGGTAACAGCGTGGGCGGAGCTGGTGGCGCCGCTGTTCTGGGCGAGGTTGATGATCAGACGGTAGAAGCCGGGGAGGAGGCCGCGGTAGAAGATCTCCGGCCGGGTCCCCGGCGAGTAGCTGCCGGCGGAGCCGATCTGCTCGGCCAGGACCCCGTTCGGGCCGGAGTACTGGGGATAGTCGAAGGAGGCGCCGACCAGGCGGCCGTTGCCGATTGGGCTGTTGATCGCGTCCAGCAATTTCTTCGGGTCAACGCAGTCCGGCACGCGGTTGAGGCTGAAGCGGAGGTGGCCCTCGCCGAGGCGGGGTTCGCCGCCGAAGGCGCGCGGCGCGAGGCGGAAGTTGTGGACGATCGCCTTGACCACGACCGCGTGGCTGGTCTGGCGGGCGCCGTTGCGGGGCGAGACGATTTCGACGCTAGGGCGGCCCGGGACGACGTCCGGGTCGACCGTTTTCTTGGCGGGCGAGTCGGAGCCCTCCCAGAGGAACAGGATCGCCACCGCGACGACGGCGATCGCCGCCAGTGCGGCCACGGTTGCGGTTCGGTTCGGCATCGGGCGGGGAAGGTTACGCGCAACCCCCGACCGCCGAGCCCACTAACCTGCCTGCGGATGAGTGCCTCGGAACTCGCGGTTCGGCTCGGTGCCGCGGCCCGGCGTCCGGCCAGCTGGTGGCAGCTGGTCAAGTTCGGGATCGTCGGCGGCTCCGGCTACCTGATCAACCTCGCGGTCTTCGCCGTGCTCGTCGGCAGCCTCGGCTTCCACCACAGCGCCGCCGCGATCGGGGCCTTCTGCGTCGCCGTCACCAACAACTTCCTCTGGAACCGCCACTGGACCTTCGGCCCGGGCGACAGCTCCGCCGGCTTTCAGGCCGCCCGCTTCTTCGCCGTCAGCGTCGCCTCGCTCGGCCTCAACCTGATCGTGCTGGAGGCGCTGGTCTCCTCCGGCAGCGTCGGCGATCTCACCGCGCAGGCGATCGCGGTCGCTGTGGCGATGCCGTTCAACTTCCTCGGCAACAAGCTCTGGACCTTTGCCTAGCTAGGGCCTGCGGCTGACCCCCAGCCATTCGAGCAGCTCGGGCAGCCGCTGCCGCAGTTGAGGGCGCGGTGAGGCCAGCTCCGAGCGCGCCACCTGGATCGCCGCCCCCAGCCGCAGCGCGAGCTGATCGGGACCGCCGTCGAAGTAGGGCTCCAGCAGCTCCCATGTCTTCCAGTCGCCCTGCAGCCGCCACAGCCCTTCGCGCGCGTCGACCGGGTGCTGTTCGGCGATCGCGACGATCGCTTCCACCCCCGCCCGCAGCGAGTCCGGCGCCTGCTCCGCCTCTGCGTAGACCTCCTCGTACGCGTTCGCGTAGCGATTGTCTGGAACGAGGACCAGTCGTTCTCTACTCTTCCCCACGTTGGGACCCCCTCTTAGGTCTCGGCCAGGCCCCGGGGTGTTAGTGCACCGTCGGGGTCGCTTTCTGCATGGACCCGGCGAGCGTATGGTCGGTTCCGGACGCGAGATACCGTCCGCGGACCCGAGATACCGCTCAGTTAGCCTTGGCGGGCGATGAGCAGGCAAAAGCCCAGTTACGAGGCGGGACGGATCGAGGCCGAGCGGCAGGCGGCCTGGGAGCAGCGTGGCGACTACGAGGCGCCGCAGCCCGGGCCCGGCCAGGCCCGCGTCTACGTCAAGCCCTCGAGCCCGTTCACCTCGGGCAACCTGCACATGGGCCACGTCCGCGACTACTCGATCGGCGACGCCTACGCCCGTTTCCGCCGCGCCCGCGGCGACGCCGTCCTGCTCGGCTTCGGCTTCGACGCCTTCGGCCTGCCGGCCGAGCTGGCGGCGATCGAGCGCCAGGTGCCACCGGCCGACTGGGTCGCTCAGTGCGGCGAGCGCATGCTCGGCCAGATGAAGCGCCTCGGCTTCTCCTTCGACTACGACCGCGTCTTCTACAGCTCCGACGAGGGCCAGTACCGCTGGTCGCAGTGGCTGTTCCTGCAACTGCTCGAGGCGGGGATGATCTACCGCGACGACGCCACCGTCGACTGGTGCGACACCTGCCAGACGACCCTGGCGACGATCCAGGTCGAGGACGGCCGCTGCTGGCGCTGCCACAACGAGGTGCGGCTGATCCGCCGGCCGACCTGGTTCCTCCGCATCACCCCCTACCTGGAGGAGAACGACCGCAACACCGAGGACCTGGCCGCGGGCGGCAAGTGGGACGACCTCGCGCTCTCCACCCAGCGCTACATCCTCGGCCGCAGCGACGGCGCCGAGCTCGACCTCGCGACCGGCGACGGCCGCGCCCTGACTGTCTTCAGCCCGCACCCGCGAGCACTCGGCCTGGCCAGCTTCGTCCTGCTCTCGCCGCGTCACCCGGAGGTCGAGGCCTGGACCGGCGACGCGGCGGCGCGCGAGCAGCTCGAGCAGATGCGCTCCGGCGGCTGGGAGCGCAGCGCCCGCGACGCCCGCTCGGTGCCGATCGTCGACACCGGCGCCTCGATCCCCGGCCCGACCGGGGCGGAGCTGCCGGTCTTCGTCTCGCCCCTGGTCGACGCCCGCTACGGCCCGACCGCCGCGCTCGGCATCCCCGCGGTCGACGAGGCCGACGCGGAGCTGGCCCGGCGCCTCGACCGGGTTCCCGACCCCGAGCCGCGCGAGGAGGGGGAGGGACCGCCCCCGGCGCCGCCGGTCGAGGGTGCGCGCGAGGCCAAGCGCTACCGCGCCAACGACTTCTCGATCTCGCGCCAGCGCTCCTGGGGCACGCCGATCCCGGTCATCCTCTGCGAGGACTGTGGGGCGGTACCGGTGCCCGAGACCGACCTGCCGGTGGTGCTGCCGCGCGACATCAAACCGACCGGCGAGGGCAACCCGCTGGCCGAGCGCTCCGACTTCGTCGACGTCGCCTGCCCCAAGTGCGGCGCCCCCGCCAAGCGCGAGACCGACACGCTCGACTGCCACTTCGATGCGCTCTGGCTCTGGGTCCCGGCCGCCGTCCCGCCCGCTGACCGCGCCGAGCAGATGTTCACCCACCCCGACCTGCAGGAGTGGCTGCCCTCCGAGCGCCTGGTCGCCGGCGGCGACAGCGGTGGCTTCGTCTTCGACCAGCGGATCGTGACCAAGGCGTTGCGCGATATCGGCCCCTTCGCCTTCATGGCCGCGGGCGAGCCCTTCGCCGGCTGCCTCTTCCACGAGATGGTGATTGCCGATGGTCGCAAGATGAGCAAGCACCTCGGCAACGTCGTCAACCCGGACGAGCTGGTCGAGCAGTACGGCGCCGACACCGTGCGGCTGGCGATCCTCTACGCCGCCGGCCCGGCCAAGACCCTGAACTGGAGCGACGGGGCGCTGCGCTTCGCCAACCGCTTCCTGCGCAACCTCTGGACCTACTCGCAGGACCGCTTCGCGGTGCTGGACGAGGTTCCCCACGATCCCGAGGCCGCAGCCGACACCGAGCACATGCGCGACCGCCTGCGCAAATGGTGCGATAACGGGCTGGAGCGGATCACCGGCGACGTCGCCGAGCTGCAGATGCACAAGGCGGTCCGCAACATCACCCGCCTCTTCGAGCGGATCCAGGACTTCGAGAAGCGGGTCGTGCAGCGGCGCGGTCAGCTCGACCGCGCTGACGCCGAGGCCCAGGTCGCGGCTCTGGTGCTGCTGGTGCAGACGCTGGCCCCGTTCGCGCCCCATACCGCCGAGGAGCTGCTGCTCGGCTCGGGCAGGGTGGAGGCGGGGGAGCTGCCGGCGCGCTGGCCCGAATCGGCCGCGATTCCCGTCACCGGCGAGGCGTCTGCCACGGCCTCCTGACGCCTCGTCTCCATCGATTCAAGGCTCTTGCCCAATGGAAGTCCACCCATTGGGAAAAGAGACTTGATTGTTTAATTGGGGTGTGTTATGAATTGCAGCGCCGGGCGATCAAAACCGGTGAAGTGGGCGGGGCTCTCCTGAACTGGGAAACCGCCTTGGGGTGGCAAAGGAGGACCAGTCGCGAGCCAGGACCTTGACGGTTCCTGGTGCCGCCGGCTACGCCGGCGCAGCCCCGCCTCACTTCATCGATCCAGGGCGCCCAGGCTCAATCGCCGGCTCGGGGCGGCCGCTTCGTTTCGAAGCGGCGCCTCGATGGGTTCCAGCCCATGCCCTCGCAGAGCTCCGCCGGCGTCGTCTCCAGCGCGCCCGCCAGCTTCAGCAGGGTCGCCAGGCGCGGTTCGCGGCCGGCCCGCTCGAGCAGCGAGATCTCGGTCCGGTGCAGCTCGGTGCGCTTGCCCAGCTCCTCCTGGGAGATGCCCGCCTTGGTGCGGGCGCTGCGGAGATTTGCGGCGAAGCGCTCTTGGGGGGTCATGATTCGGGGGACTGCGGTGCGGAAGGCCTGGCACTCTATAGACAAAAGCCTTCTCTTTGAAGCCTCTTTGTGTGGTGGAGCGCTCCCAACTGCTGCGTGCATCTGCATTGGTAACGGGCAACGGGTCCGCTACCTTGGCTCAGGTGATCGAGCACGGATCACCGAATATTTACGCAGGAGACGTTGAGCGCTATCAGTCTATGTGTTATACCCACGCGAACATTGGAATATCGCCGTTGCGGGTGCGGACCGGTCCGGTTCGGCTGACGGTGGCAAAGGAGGAGTTATGAGCGACGCGGTAGATCCGCATCTGGGAGGGCCTGTCGGTCCACGAACCAGCTCCTGCGCCACCGAACTCATCTGCCGCGACTGCGGTTACAGCACGCCCCTGCTCGACCGGGCCTTCAAGTGTCCGGCCTGCGGCGAGGGCCTCGACATCGACTACGACTACGAGCGCGCCAAGCAGCTGATCGCCGAGCGTGGCCTCGCGGATCGCCCCGACAACGTCTGGCGCTTCGAGGAGCTGCTGCCGATCGTCTCCGCCAGCGCCCAGGCCAGGGTCGGCCAGGTCTCCGGCCACACGCCGCTGATCAAGGCGGAGCGGCTCGGGGCCGAGCTGGGGCTGAAGAACCTCTACCTCAAGGACGACTCGACCAACCGCCCGACCCTCTCCTACAAGGACCGGGTGGTCAGCATGGCGGTCGCCCGGATGCTGGAGCTGGGCAAGGACGAGATCGGCTGCGTCTCCACCGGCAACGTCGGCACCGCGGTCGCGGCACTGGCGGCCAAGGCCGGGGCCAGCGCCTACATCTTCTACCCGGGCAACATGGAGAAGGGCAAGGCGAAAGCCTGCCGCGCGCTCGGCGCCCAGGTCTGCCAGCTCGACGGCAACTACGACCAGGCCAACCGCGCCTGCCGCGAGCTCTCGCTGGCCAGCGGGATCGAGTTCGCCAACATCACCCTGCGCCCGTTCTACGCCGAGGGGGCGAAGACGATGGCCTTCGAGGTGGTCGAGGAGCTCGGTTGGGACTCGCCCGACCACTTCGTCATCCCGGCCGCCGGCGGGACCCTCTCCTCGCGCGTGCACAAGGGGCTGAAGGAGCTGGAGACGGTCGGGCTGGCCGAGACCGCCGCGACCAGGATCAACGTCGCCCAGGCCGGCGGCTGCAGCCCGATCGCGACCGCGATCCTCGAGGGCGGCGAGATCGAGCCGCAGTCGCCGCACACGGCCGCCCACTCGATCGCGATCGGCGCCCCCGGCGACGGCGCCCTCGTGGTCGACGCGGTGCGCTCGCGCCAGGGCTCGGCGGCGACCGCCACTGATGAGGAGATCTTCGGCGCGATCGATCTGCTCGGCGCCACCGAGGGGCTGCTGACCGAGCCGGCCGGCGGCACCACGATCGCCTGCACTGCGCGGCTCGCCGCGGAGGGCAGGATCGGCCCCGACGAGACCGTGGTCGCGGTGATCAGCGGCAACGGCCTCAAGACCTTGCAAGATCACCCCGAGAAGCAGTGGCCGGAAATGGTCGCCTGCGATGTCGAGACGATGGGGGAGATGCTCGCCGACTTCCGTCAGGCCGCTGCGGCCGCGCTGCGCTGACGGACGGGGGGGCGGGTGACCGGCGCGCCCCGGCGCGCAGCCGGTCGCCGTGCGCGGAAAGCCAGGCGCGTGGGTCCGCGCGCCTTCGCCTAGCCTGTGCCCCGTGACCGAGCCGCCTCACGTCGACGGGGTCCGCCACCGCACCGTGCGGGCGCGCGGCCTCGACTTCCACGTCGCCGAAGCGGGGGAGGGCGACGACGCCGTCCTCTGCCTGCACGGGTGGCCGCAGCACTGGTACGAGTGGCGCCACCTGATGCCGGCGCTGGCCGACCGCCACCGGGTGCTGGCGCTCGACCTGCGCGGCTGCGGCTGGTCCGACGCGCCCCGCGACGGCTACGAGAAGGAGAACCTGGCGAGCGACGTGCTCGCCGTGCTCGACGAGCTCGGGCTGGAGCGGGTGAAGCTGGTCGGCCACGACTGGGGCGGTTGGGTCGGCTTCCTGCTCTGCCTGCGGGCGCCGCAGCGCTTCGAGCGCTTCTTCGTGCTCAACATCGTGCCGCCCTGGATCAATCTGCGCGGCACGATCGGTCACGCCTGGCGCTTCTGGTACCAGCAGCTGGTCCTGGCGCCGGGGGTCGGCTACCGCCTCCACGTCGGCGGCGACTTCGTCAAGCGGGTCCTGGTCGGCGGCTCGGAGGTGAAAGAGGCCTGGGACGAGGAGACGCTGAGCATCTTCGCCGACAACCTGGCCGAGCCGGCGCGGGCACACGCCGCGGTGCAGATGTACCGGGTCTTCAACTGGCGCGAGGTCGTCCCGATTCTGCGCGGCCGCTACGCCGACGCGCGGCTGACGGTGCCAACCCAGATTGTCTTCGGCGTCGATGACTTCGTGCTGCGGCCGCAGATGCTGGCCGGGGCCGAGCGCCATGCCGACGACCTGGCGATCGAGTTCGTCGCCGGCTGCGGCCACTTCATCGCCGACGAGATGCCCGAGCTGGTCGCCGACCGCGCCCGCCACTTCCTCGCGCCCTAGGTGCGGATGCGGGCCTCCTCGAGGTCGAGGTCGCGCTCGATCTGGCGCATCGTCGCGTTGCGCAGGCGTTCGCGGTCGCGCAGCTCGAGCAGGACCTCGCGCTCGACCCCGATCAGCTCCCGCCGCAGGGCGCCGTAGTCGGCCAGACGCTGCTCGCGGGCGATCGTCTCCGGGTCCTCGCCGCCGAGCACCTGCTGGCACATCTTGAAGCGGGCGCGATAGAGGTCGCGCAAGCGCTGCAGCTGCGAGTCCGAGGCGCGCTCCTCGCTCTCGATCTCCTCGATCCGGTCGAGTGCCGCCTGAGCCGCCTCCATCCGCGCCACCGCCTCTTCGTCGCTCCAGCGCCGCGGCTCCTCCAGGTGCAGCTTGCGGATCGCGAACGGCAGCGAGAGGCCCTGGCCGACCAGGGTGATCAGGATCAGCGCGAAGGTGAGGAAGATGATCTGCGGCCGGGCGGGGACGTCGAGCGAGACCGCCAGCGCCGCCGCCAGCGAGACGGCGCCGCGCATGCCGCTCCAGCCGACCGCGAAGCGTTCGCCGAGCGTTTCGCCGGCGTCCGAGCGCATCGCGAAGACGAAGGCGAGCCGGGTCAGGACCGAGGCGACGGCGATCGCGGCGATCGGCCAGAGCAGCTCGCGAACGTCGGAGGAGGAGCTGTCCCCGAGCGAGTCGACGATCTCCGGCAGCTGCACCCCGAGCAGCACGAAGAGGGTCATCTCGAGGGTGAAGATGAGCACGTTCCAGAAGGCGACGGAGCTGAGCCGGGTCTCGGCGTCGACCGCGCGCGGCGCCTGGTAGCCGCCGTAGAGGCCGGCCACGACGGCGGCGAGGATGCCGGAGACGTGCAGCTCCTCGGCCCCGATGTAGGCGCCGTAGGCGGTCAGCAAGGTGAGCACGACGACGAGGCTGGTGTCGGTCTGGCGGCGGATCGCGAAGATCGCGAGGAAGCCGACCACGAGCCCGACGGCGATGCCGCCGGCGGCCACGGCGACGTACTCGAGCGCTGCGTCGCCGAGCGAGAAGGCGCCGCCGGTGGCGACGCCGAGCGCGATCGAGTAGAGGACGAGGGCGGTGCCGTCGTTGATCATCGACTCGCCTTCGACCAGCAGCCGCACCCGCTCGGGGCCGCCGATGCGGCGGAAGATGGCGATCGCGGCGACGGCGTCGGTGGGGGCGAGGATGGCGCCGAGCACCGCCGCCTCGGCCCAGCTCAGCGAGGGCACGGTGGCGTGGGCGACGACCGCGACCACTGCGGCGGTGAGGAAGACGAGGGCAACCGCGAGCAGGGCCAGCGGCCGCATCACCGTGCGCAGCTCGCGCGGCGAGGTGCGCCAGCCGGCGGAGAAGACCAGCGGCGGCAGGAAGACGAGGAAGATCGTGTCCGGCTCGAGCTCGATCGTCGGCAGGCCGGGCACGAAGGCGAGCGCGAGGCCGCCGACCACGAGCGCGATCGGCGCCGGCACCTTGCCGAACTCGGCCACGCGCACCAGCAGGGTTGCCGCCAGCATCAGGATCAGGATCGACTCGACGTTGTTCATGGCCCCATAACATCCTGCCGAGTGGACGACACGCTGACACCGCCGCTCGCCGACGACGACCATCTGCGCGGCGATCTGGGGCGGCCGCTGGAGCTGGTCATGTTCGGCGACTTCCAGTGCCCCTTCTGCCTCGGCGCCCAGTCGGTCCTGCGCCGGGTGCGCGAGCGGCTCGGCGAGCGGCTCGTCTTCGGCTTCCGCCACCTGCCGATCCCCGAGCGCCACCCGCTGGCGCCGGAAGCGGCCGCGGCGAGCGAGGCGGCGGCCGCCCAGGGCAGCTTCTGGGAGTACCACGACGCCCTTTTCGAGGCCCAGCCCAAGCTCTCGCGCGAGACGATGCTGGCGGTCGGGCGCGACCTCGGCCTCGACGCCGAGCGGATGGCGGCGGAGATCGACGCGGGCACCCACCGCGAGCGGGTCGAGCGCGACCTGCGCTCGGCCGAGGCAAGCGGCGCCACCGGCACCCCGAGCTTCTTCACCAACGGCAAGCGCCACTTCGGTGCCTATGACGCTTCCTCATTGATCGAGGCGCTCGAGAGCGGGACCGCAACTTCTTAGGCAGTGGCCGGTTGAGACGGCCAAACCGGTTCATCTAGCAGGGGGAGACGTGATGGCAAGGGTGCGTGTGGCGACGTTGGCGTTGTGCCTGTTCGGGGCGCTGGGAGCGGTGGCTCCGGCGCTGGCCTCGGCGGGGGCGATCTGGGGGACGGTGACGGCGGAGAACGGCGGCGCCCCGATCGCGGGCGTCGAAGTCTGCCCAACTCCCCAGCCCTACACCTTCGAAGCCGCCTGCGTGGAAACCAACGCGAGCGGCGCCTACCAGCTCAACGGCCTACCCGAAGCGTCCTACTCGCTCCGCTTCTCGGGCGATCGCAACAACCTCCCCTACGTCAACGAGTTCTACGGCAACAAAGAATCCTTCCCGGGGGACCTGATTCAGCTCGGCGGCGACGTGGCACTGAGCGGGATCGACGCTCAGCTAAGCGATGGCAGCACGATCGCCGGCACGGTCACCGACGCCGGCAGCGCCGGTCCGGTCGCCAACTTCCTCGTCTGCGCCTTCGCGCCCACAGCGCTCGGCGAAGTCGGCAGGTGCGACCGCACCGAGCCCAGCGGTAGCTACGCGATCAACGGCCTGCCGCCGGAGGACTACAAGGTCGAATTCCTCTCCGAAGACGAGTTCAACTATCTGCCGCAGTACTACGACGGCGTCGACACCCTGGCCGCAGCGACGCCGGTCTCGATCGTCGCCGCGAAAGAAGTCAAGGCCGGCATCGACGCCGCGCTCCTTCCCGGCGTCGAAATCACTGGCACCCTGACCGAGGTCGGGAGCGGCAAGCCGCTGGCCGGGGTGGACGTGTCGCTGCTGAAAGCGGGGACCGAAAAATCTCTGGGTTTCCCCGCCAAGACCGATAGCGCCGGCCGCTACGCCTTCCGCGGCCGGCCGACCGGCACCTACGTGGTCGGTTTCTCGCACACCCTGGGCGGGTCGTTCAACGGCGACTGCTATTCGGCCCAGTACTACAAAGGCTCGGTCAGCTTCTCCGGCGCCACTCCGCTCACGGTCACCGCGCCGAGCGTCATCCCCGGCATCGACGGTCAGGTGGTCGACATCTGCCCGAAGCCGCCGGACCCGCAGCCGGTCAAAGTCACCTTCATCCCGACCGACCCGCCGCGTCCGCCGTTCAAGTGCAAGAAGAACCAGCGGAAGAAGTGGGTCAAGGGCAAGCAGCGCTGCGTGAAGAAGCCGAGGAAACACGGCAAAACGCACCACGGCAAGAAGGGCCAGGGGCCGCAAGCGGTGGCGACCGAGCGCTGAACGCGTTTATATACTCGCGATTCGCCTGAGTTGTCGATGAAGTCTTAGGGGGAGA
>DASUNU010000215.1:0-3161 GCA_036276995.1 Solirubrobacterales bacterium | reverse complement strand
CGTCCCGAGTGGCGGCGTCGTCCTCTCGCTGGAGGGGATGGACGCGATCCGCTCGATCGAGCCGGAGCTGTGGCGGATGCAGGCCGAGGCCGGCGTCCGCACCGCCCGCGTGCACCGGGTCGCGCGCGAGAACGGGCTGATCTTCCCGCCCGACCCCGGGGCCAGCGAGCAGTCGACGATCGGCGGCAACATCGCCACCAACGCCGGCGGCCCGCACGCCTTCAAGTACGGGGTCACCGGCCACTGGGTGACCGGGCTGGAAGCGGTGCTGCCGGCGGGCGAGATCGTCCAGCTCGGCGGCCCGATCCGCAAGGACGTCGCCGGCTACGACTTCCTCCACCTGCTGACCGGCTCGGAGGGCACGCTGGGGATCGTCACCGCCGCCTGGCTGCGCCTGGTGCCGGCACCGGAGGCGCAGGCGATCGTGGTCGCCTTCTACGACGACGTCGCCAGCGGCTGCGCCGCCGCCACCGCCGTGCTCGCCAGCGGCATCCAGGCGACCGCGCTCGAGTACCTCGACGCCGGCGCGCTCGCGGCCAGCATCGGCTCCTTCCCCTTCCCCGCCCCCGAGCAGGCCGGCTTCGCGCTGCTGGCCGAAGCCGACGGCCACCCCGACGAGGTCGCCCGGGTCGGCGCCGAGCTGGCCGAGGCGCTGGCCGAGGGCGCGGTGGCGGCGCCGACACTGCTCAGCGAGCAGAGCCAGGCGCGGCGGCTCTGGGCGTGGCGCGACGGGGTCTCGATCGCGGTCACCGCGCAGCGCGGCGGCAAGGTCTCCGAGGACGTCGTCGTCCCCTTCGACCGGCTCGCCGAGGCGATCGAGGCCACGGTCGAGATCGGCCACGAGCACGGGCTGCGGGCCTGCTCCTGGGGCCACGCCGGCGACGGCAACATCCACGCCACCTTCCTCGTCGACCTCGAGCTGGCGGAGGAGCTGGAGCGGGCCGAGGGCGCGGCCGAGCACCTCTTCGACATGGCGCTCGGGCTCGGCGGCTCGATCAGCGGCGAGCACGGGATCGGCACGCTGAAGGCCGGCCGGGTGCGCGACGCGCTCGACCCGGCCACGGTCGAGCTGCAGGCGAAGGTGAAGCGCGCCTTCGACCCGAAGCTGCTGCTCAACCCCGGTAAGAAGGTGCCGGGGCTCGGCCCGAGCGGGGCCTGAGCCGGCCCAGGCCACGCTCGTCGTCGAGCGAGCGCAGGGCGGCGAGCGCCGCGCAGCCCCAGCCGCAGGCGACGAGGACGCCGCCGAGCACGTCGCTGGGGAAGTGCCAGGCGAGGACCATGATCGAGCAGCCGACCGCGAGCACGAAGCCGGCGCCGACCGCGACCACCGTGGGGCGCCAGCGCGGCGGGACGACGAGCGCGTAGGCGATCGCGATCGAGGTGGCGGCGGTGGCGTGGCCGCTGGGGAAGGCGACCGGCCCGAGCTGGTCGGGGCCGAGCACGGACTGGTAGCGCGGGTGGGCCAGCGCCACCTTCAGCACCTGGGTGGTCAGGTTGGCGCCGGCGACGACCGCGATCGCGGCGGCGGCCTGCAGCGGCCGGCCGCGCCGGAGCGCGATCGCGCAGGCGCCGGTCAGCATCAGCAGCAGGGGCAGCGGGTCGGCGAGGTGGGCGATCGCCTCGGCGAGCGGGCCGACCGTGCCCTCGCGGGCGATGAACTTGGTCAGCAGGGTGGCGTCGGCGCGCTGGGCGGCATCGATCCCGTAGGCGACCAGGGCGAGGAGGACGAGCGCGACGGCGCAGCCGATCCAGGCCGCGAGCGGGGCTTTGACGCGTCCTGCCACATGGAAACGGTAGCTAGGCGGGCGTAACCGGGTTGCGGCGACGCGCGAAGGAGCGGTCCTTGGAGGCCGCCTGGGCGAAGCGGCGGATCAGCTCGGCCCGCAGGTCCTCCGGGGCGATCACGGCGTCGACGACCAGCTCCGAGGCGAGGTGGAGGATGTCGATGTCGGCCGCGTACTCCTCACGCTTGGCGGCGACGAAGGCATCGCGCTCGGCCTCGTCCTCGATCGCCTGGATCTGGTTGAAGAAGACGGCGTTGACTGCGGCCTGCGGCCCCATCACCGCGATCGAGGCGCTGGGCAGGGCGATGCAGCAGTCGGGCTCGAAGGCCGGCCCGGCCATCGCGTAGAGCCCGGCCCCGTAGGCCTTGCGGACGATCACGCTGAGCTTCGGCACGGTCGCTTCCGAGACGGCGCTGATCATCTTCGCCCCGTGGCGGATGATCCCCTGGCGCTCGACCGCGGTCCCGATCATGAACCCGGGCACGTCGGCGAGGAAGAGCAGCGGCACGTTGAAGGCGTTGCAGGTCTGGATGAAGCGGGCCGCCTTGTCGGCCGAGTCGACGAAGAGCACGCCGCCCTTCTGCCTCGGCTGGCTGGCGACGACGCCGACGACGCGGCCGTCGAGCCGGCCGTAGCCGACGATCAGCTCTTTCGCCCAGCGCTTGTGGACCTCGAGGAAGCTGTCGGCGTCGAGCAGGACGTCGAGCACCTCGCGCATGTCGAAGGGCTGGTTCTCGTCGGCCGGGACGATCGCCTCGATCGCGGCGTCGGAGGCGGGCGCGGCCGGGGGCGCCGCGGGCGGCTCCTCCTGCCAGCTCTCGGGCATGTAGGAGAGGTAGCGCTGGGCCAGGTCGATCGCCTCCTCGTCGCTCTTGACCAGGAAGTGGCCGCAGCCGGAGACGCCGGTGTGCATCTTCGCCCCGCCCATCTCCTCCAGCGTCACCTGCTCGCCGATCACCATCTCCGCCATCCGCGGCGAGCCGAGGTACATCGAGGCGTTGCCCTCGCGCATGATCACGACGTCGCAGAAGGCCGGGATGTAGGCGCCGCCGGCGGCGCTGGGGCCGAACAGCAGGCAGACCTGCGGGACCTGCCCGGAGAGCCGCACCTCGTTGTGGAAGATCCGCCCGGCGCCGCGGCGGCCGGGGAACATCTGCACCTGGTCGGTGATGCGCGCGCCGGCGGAGTCCACGAGGTAGACCATCGGCACCAGGTGGCCCAGCGCCTGCTCCTGGATGCGGATGATCTTCTCGACGGTCTTCGGGCCCCAGGAGCCGGCCTTGACCGTCGGGTCGTTGGCCATCAGGGCGACGCGGCGGCCGCCGATCGTGGCCAGCCCGGTGACGACGCCGTCGGCGCCCAGCCCCTCCTCCTGCC
>DASUNU010000214.1:0-13226 GCA_036276995.1 Solirubrobacterales bacterium | reverse complement strand
TGCCGGTGCCGGGCGGTCCGTATAGGAGGACGCCCTTGGGGATGCGGGCGCCGAGCGCCTGGAACTTCTTCGGGTTCTCGAGGAATTCCTTGATCTCCCCGAGCTCCTGCACCGCCTCGTCGACTCCGGCGACGTCGCGGAAGGTGATTTTCGGCGCGTCGACCGACATCCGCTTCGCTTTCGATTTGCCGAAGTTCATCACCCGCGAGCCACCGCCCTGCATCTGGTTCATCAGGAAGATCCAGAAGCCGAAAAAGAGGACGAAGGGCAGGATGTAGGTCAGCAGCGAGAGGATGCTGGAGCCGCCGGTGCCGTGGACGTCGGTCTTGACGTCGTTGCGCTCGAGCAGGTTGACCAGGCTTTCTTCGCCGTCAGGCGGGTAGCCGGTCGAGAAGCTTTCGCCGTTCTGCTTCTTGACGTCGAGGGTTTTGTCCTTGACGTTGACGTCGACTTCGGCGATCCGGCCTTCGGCGACGAGGCCGGTTTTCGGCTTGATCAGTTCGTTGTAGCTCGGCGACGTATCGCTGCCGCCGCTGGTGATCACTTTCTGGGCGATGAACGCCAGGATCACTACGAGCAGGATCGGGAACGCCGCGCTTTTGAAGAAACGCCTCAAGAGAATAAATCAGCGTACCAGGGCGGTTTTTCCGCTCAGTCCGCGAGTGCGGCGACGTAATCGAGATTGCGATAGCGCTGAGCGTGGTCGAGCCCGTAGCCGACCGCGAAGCGGTTGGGGATCTCGAAGCCGATGTAGCGGGGCGAGAGATCGACCCGCAGCCGCTCCGGCTTGGTCAGCAGCGCACAGACCTCGAGCGAGGCGGGGTTGCGGGCGCGCAGGTTGCGCATCAGGTAGTGCAGGGTGAGGCCGGAGTCGATGATGTCCTCGACGATCAGCACGTGGCGGCCTTCGATCGGGGCGTCGAGGTCCTTGAGGATGCGGACGACGCCCGAGGAGTCGGTCTGGGAGCCATAGCTGGAGACCGCCATGAAGTCGATCTCGCAGGGCACGTCGATCGACCGCATCAGGTCGGCCAGGAACAGGACAGCGCCCTTCAGCACCCCGACCATGACCAGCTCGCGCCCCTCGTAGTCGCGGCTGACCTCCTGGCCCAGCTCCGCGACCCGGCGCTGCAGGTCCTCTTTGGCGACGAGGGTCTCGCCGATCACGGGGTCGCTCACAGAAATCAGTCTCGCGCTTCGCTCAGTTGCAGAGAGTCAGATATGGATGCGCCTTCGCTCTGCACTCGCGCAGTCTAGATATAGAGAGCTCAGTCGCGCTCAGCCCGGAGCACGCCGCCCTCGACCACCGCCCGGACGCCGCCGCCGAGGTCGAGCATCGCGGTGCCGGTACGGCGCAGGCCGGTCACCTGTTCGGCGAAACGGGCGGCCCCTGGGACCGGGCGGCCGGCGGCGCCGTCGGCGAGGCGCTGCAGGACGAGCCGCCGCAGGGCCGGCGCCAGCTCCTCCATGCGGGAGAGGGCAACGCTGCCGCGGGGGGTCGCGCCAGCGCCGTCGACCTCGGCCTCGACCAGGGCGTCGAGCACCGCGGCCTCGTCGCGCAGGAGCGCCGCGGTGCGCAGCACGTTCTCGGCCGCGGCCGGGTGGATCTTCGCCAGCTCCGGCAGCAGCCCGCTGCGGATCCGGTTGCGGGCGTAGACCGGCTCGGCGTTGCTGCTGTCCTCACGCCAGGCGAGGGCCCGCTGCTCGCAATAGGCGGTGGTGTCGGCCCGGGTGAAGCCGAGCAAAGGACGAGAGAGCCAGCCGTCGCGGGGCTTCATCCCAAGCAGGGCGCGGCGACTCGGCGAGGAGGCGAGGCGGTAGAGGATCGTCTCGACCTGGTCGTCGGCGGTGTGACCGGTGACGATCGTCCCCCCCACCCGTTCGGCGATCGCCGCCGCGGCGGCGTAGCGGCTGTCGCGCGCCCAGGCCTGCAGGTTGCCGGGTCCCTCAGGACGCTGTGGGCGCTCGACCACCAGCTCGACCCCAAGCGCGCCGCAGAGCTCCTCGCAGTGGCGCTGGTCGGCATCGGCGTCGTCGCGCAGGCCGTAGTTGACGTGCAGCGCCGTGATCGCATCGGCGCCGGCGATCCGGACCGCGAGGTCGAGCATGCAGACCGAGTCGCGACCGCCCGAGAGCAGGACGACAACCGGAGCGCCCGGCGCGACGAGCCCCTCCGCCTTCACCCGCTCCAGCATCTGCTCCGCGTCCACCGCCCGAGTCTAGGAGGGAGCGGCGCGAACGAGGAAAAGCTCGGTCGGGTCGGGGAAGCCCTTGAGGCTGACCTGGCCGATCGGCTCGAACTCGAGCTGCTCGCGACCGGCGATCGCGGTCGTCACCCGGTCGGTGACCAGCACCTCCCCGGCCAGCGCCCGGTTGACCACGCGGTGGGCGAGGTTGACCTGGCTGCCGAAGTAGTCGCCGTCGCGGTAGACCGCCTCGCCGCAATGGATCCCGACGCGAGGACGGGGGCGCTGCGGGAAGCGGCCGAGGAACTCGACCGCCCACTCGGTCAGCGAGGCGGCGTCGGGCGAGACCACCATCACCTCATCACCGATCGTCTTCACGATCGCCGCCTCCGGCGGCATCGTCGCCTCCACCGTCTCGACGAAGTTCTCGACCACGTCGAGCGCCTCGATGTCGCCCTCCTCCTCGGTGTAGCGGGTGAAGCCGGAGAGGTCGATGAAGCAGAGCGCCATCGTCACCTGGCCGAGCTCGATTTCGGCAGTGTCGGCGCCGAGTCCCGACTCCATGTGCCCGACCACGTCCTGCTCGAGGAAGAAGCGCAGGTAGCGGTTGTGCAGGTACTCGGTCAGCGGCGCCGCCAGCGGCAGGATGTCGCCGGCCAGCTCCCCCATCTCCGCCGCCATCTCCAGCTCCGGCACCGCGTCGCGGATCAGCGGTTCGTGCACGTAGAGGTGGAAGAGACGGACCTCGGCGTCGGCGATGCGGCGCATCGACTGCACGTAGACCCGGACCAGTTGCAGGAAGGCGACCAGCGGGAAGCCGGCCGCGAGCACCCGGGCGCAGTGGCGCAGGGCGGCGGCATCGTCGGCGTTGAGCTCGCGCTCGCGTCCTTTCGGAGTGCCGAGGATGACCAGGATGCGCTCGATCAGCTCCGGCTCCAGCCCGGTTTCGGCGGCGACCTCCTCGACCGTGAACGTCTCCGCCGGGGTCGGGAAGAGCTCTTCGGTGAAGCCGAAGGCCAGCCGACCCTCGCGCCCCGCCTCGCGCAGATCCTCGAGCGAGTAGCCGCGCTCCCGCATCCGCGCCACCACCCGCGCCTGCGCCGCCGCCGTCGCGGTCCAGCGCCCCCGCCGCACCGGCACGATCTTTTCCTCGGCCCAGCGTTTGAGCGTGCTGGCGGGAACGCCCGAACGGCGCACCGCCTCACTAAGAGAAATTCGCTGGTCGGCCATGACCTAGCGAGGCTAACCACTACTGGGGAGGGATCAGACACCCCTCCCCGGAGGCTCCAGCGCTGCCCTACGGACCCTGGCCCCCACCCCGGCTGCGCAACGGTCTCCGGGGAGGGGTGTCTGATCCCTCCCCGGAAACCGTCGCCTCGCTAAGTCGGGATCTCCGACTCCTCGTGCAGCTGCAGCACCGGCTCCCCGCCCTCGCCGGTGCGGATGCGGATCGCTTCCTCCACCGGCAGGACGAAGATCTTGCCGTCGCCGACCTCGCCCGTGCGGGCGTGTTTGAGGATCGTCTCGACGACGACCTGCTTGTCTTTGTCCTCGACCACGATCTCCAGCTTCACCTTGGGCCGGACGTTGACGGTCAAGGTCGAGCCGCGGTACCGCTCGACGATGCCCTTCTGACGCCCGGAGCCCTTGGCCTCGAGGATCGACAAGGACGGGAATCCTTTGTCGAGCAACTCGGCCCGGATCGGCTCGAACGCCTCGTGGCGGATGAACGCCTCTATCTTCTTCATGCGTTCAGCCCTCCTAGTTGGTCTCGGTAGCGGTCATCTGGGCAGGGGCGGCCGCAGGTATCGCGGCCCCGCTTCCCAGCGTGCTCGGCATCCCCGTCGAGTACTCCGGCTGCGGGATGAACTGCTCGGGATACCCGTACATCCCGTGCGAGCTGATGTCGAGGCCCGAGTCCTCCTCCTCGGCCGGGACCCGCAACCCGATCGTCGCCTTGATCGCGGCGAACGTGGCGATCGAGATCGCGAACACGACCACGAAGGTGAAGACGACCGCCAGCGCCTGGACGCCGAGCTGGCCGAACGCGGTGCTGATCGAGGCATCCCCGAAGATGCCGTACCAGATGCCCGGCCCGGCGCCTTCGACGATCAACCGCGGCGAGGCGAAGATGCCGACCGCGAGGGTGCCCCAGATGCCGGCCAGGCCGTGCGCGGAGAGGGCGCCGACCGGGTCGTCGAGGAGCTTGTCGATCGCCAGCACCGCATAGACGACGATCAGACCGGCGATGAAGCCGATGATCGGCGCCGCCCAGTACTCGACGAAGCCCGAGGGAGCGGTGATGCCGACGAGGCCGGCGATCGCGCCGTTGCCGGCCATGCCGACGTCGAGCGACTTGCTCTTTATATAGACGGCGAGCGAGGCGCCGATCACCCCGGCCGCGGCCGCGAGCTGGGTGTTCAGCATGACCTCGCCGAAGAACGACGACGCGGTTTCGAAGGTCGAGCCTCCGTTGAAGCCGAACCACCCGATCCAGAGGATGATCACGCCGAGGCCGACCAGCGGCATCGAGTGACCTGGAATCGCCCGCGGCTTGCCGTTGGCGTCGTACTTGCCGATGCGCGGGCCAAGCAGGAGCAGCGCCGCCAGAGCACCGACCGCGCCCGTGAGGTGGACCACCGAGGAGCCGGCGAAGTCCATCACCGGCTTGCCGCCGATGTCGGAGAGCAGGCCGCCGCCCCAGACCGCGTGCGCGATCAGCGGGTAGATGATGGCGCCGAAGACAATCGCGTAGATCACGTAGGCGCCGAACTTGATCCGCTCCAGGGTCGTGCCCCAGACGATTGCCAGCGAGACCGCGCAGAAGGCGAGGCCGTAAAGCATCAGCATCGCGTCGGCCCCGGCCACCTGGAACGCTTCTTCGCCCTGACCGATCGTCTGGTCGAAGTGGAAGAAGAAGCCGCTGGTCCCGAAGAAGTCGTTACCACCGCCTTCGGCCACGCCGTATCCGAGCGCCCACCAAGCAATCGTCACGATCGCGAAGTTGACGAGGATCTTGGCGACGCCCGTGCCGGCGTTCTTCTGACGAGAGAAGCCGATCTCCAAGAACATGAAGCCGGCCTGCATCAGGAACACCAGTACACAGGCAACGGCAACCCAGACCATGTCCAGCTCGCTGGCCTTGGCGGCGACCGTTTCGGCCACCGTTTCCGCCGATGCCGCCGCTGGCAGCATCAAGGCGGCAAACGCCGTCAACGCGACGGCGATCCCCATCTTCTTTCTCATCGAAATTCCTCCTACCCGCCGGAGCTGGCTCCGGCGGTCGCGGGTTTAGCGATTCCAGAGGGGACCGTAAATTCGGCTTGAGAAGCTGTGTTTAGACGGCTGGAGCAAATCCACCCGGGCCGGTTCTCACGAGTGGAGAGGTGACGCCCAGGGCGGGGCGCCTGGCAAATCCGACCTCACCACTAGGAATCGATAGGGTTGCCCAACCAGGCATTAGGGACCCCTAAGTAGGCTCCCCTTAATCAGGAGGCACGATTGAAGAAGTCCAGAGCACACTTGGCGCTGACGCTCGCCGCCCTGGCGCTGGCCGTTCCGGTCGCCGGCTGCGGCGAGAGCAGCGACGAGACGACCGCGAGCGGGGCAACCGCGGCCGAACTGGAGCCGGTGAAGGGGTACCTGACCGACCACTCGGCCGACCTGGTCGAGCAGGTCGGGCTGCTGCAGGCCAACGCCGACGAGTACTACGACCTGGCCGAGTCCGTGAACTTCGACTACCAGCGGCTGCTGGCCGAGCACGGCGAGGAGGTGGCGCGGATCCTCGACGACTCGAAGCAGGTCTTCGTCGTCGCCAACCCGGCTTACGAGCAGATGGAGGGAATCGTCGCCGGCGTGCCGCGACTGGCCCAGTACGACGTCGACATCGACGCCGGCTCGGACGCCTCGACTCCCGAAGACGCCGTCTCCTTCAGCCTGACGACGCCGGACGGCAAGACGCTGAAACAGCCCGGCAACCTCTTCTTCCTGACCGAGACCGCGCTCTACGGGACCAATCCGGATGTCGCCGCCAAGGGCGTCGAGCCCGACGTCAACGGCGACGGCAAGGTCGAGTTCGGCGAGGGTCTGCCGGACGCGAACATCTACAAGGCGACGCTCGACGAATTCGCCAAGCAGGCGCAGAGCCTCGACGAAGACGCGCAGGAGTTCGAACCGACCCCGTCCGATGCGCTGACCTCGATCGTGGTCATGACCCCGACCATGAGCGAGTACTTCGAGGCCTGGAAGAACTCGCGCTTCATCGCCGGCGAGGACGCCGAGGAAGAGGGCTTCGTCGCCACCTCGCGCCTCTCCGACATCGCCGACATCCTCGGCGGCATTCTCGTCACCTACGACGGGATCGAGCCGACGATCGCGGCGGAGAACCCGCAGCAGGCGCAGCAGACCCGCAAGGAGCTGAAGAGCCTGGTCGAGTTCGCCTCCGAACTGCGCGACCGCGAGGCCGAAGGCGAGAAATTCACCGCCAAGCAGGCCGACGCGCTCGGCGCCCAGGCCCAGGCCCAGGCCGAGGCGATCGCCGGCCAGGTGACGCAGGCGGCGAAACAGCTCGAAATCGAACTGCAGGAAGGCTAGGAGGCGGTCCCGGCGAGCCCGAGAGGCAACCGCCCGTCCGGCAAGACCACCGCTGCCGCGCTCGCGGCCGCGGTGGTCTTCCTCTGCTCGCTGATCGGCATGGCGGCCACGGCGAGCGCCGCTGCCCCGCCCTGGCAGGCCGCGGACCAGATCCGCGCCGAGCTGTTCGAAGCGCAGTCCCAGCTGCTGTTCGGCGAACGCGACGGACAGCCGGTGGCCCAGGCGAGCGCCCAGCTCAAGGGGCCGCTGCGGGCGGGCCTGCGGACGGATGCCCCGGCTGAGCTACGCGCCGTCGAAGCCGCACTCGGCGAAGCCAAGCGGGCGGCGGCGCAACTGGACGAAGCCGGGTTGGCGGCGGCGCGCGGGCGCACGATCGCCGCCCTGCGGCGGGGGGCGATGGCGGTCGCGGTCGCCTCGGCCCAGCGCGACGAACCCGCCCGGGCCCGGGCCTGGCTGCAGATCCGCGACTTCCGCAAGGCGACCCGATTCACCCGCCCCGGGGTCGATGGCACGGCGGCGATCCAGCAGCTCGCGGCCGGCGAGATCACCCCCCACGAAGCCGTGCTGCAGATCGAAAAGGACCTGCTCGACACCTTCCAGGCACGCTTGATCACCAACCTCGACGAAGCGGCCCAGGCGGCCGAACGCGGCTTCGACGGCCGCTTCGCCGAAACGGCGGCGATCGTGCTCGGCTACTGGCGGGCGATCGCGCCCGAGTACGGCGAGCAGCGCAGCGTCAGCGAACGGCGCCAAGCCGGCCGCGACTTCACCCAACTCGCGGCCGCCGCGGCGGCCGGCGACGCCGCTCGCTTCGAGGCTGCGCGCGAGCGGGTCGAAGCGGACCTGGCCGGGTTCACGGCGGCGCCGCTGACCCCGGACGAGGAGGTCAACCGCTACAGCCAGCTCGAACGCTTCCTCGACCTGGTTCCGAAGGAGTACGAAAAAGGGGTCAGCGACGGACGGGTGACGCTTGCCTTCGAGATCCAGGAGGCGGTCGCCTTCATGGACGGCACCGAAGCCGCCTTCTCCGACCTCGAGCCGGCCCTGCTCCAGCGCGACGCGGCGGCGGTGGAAAAAATCCGAACCGAGTTTGCGGCGCTGCGCCAGCAGGTCGACGATGCCCAGCAGGGACGCGCGGTGGCGAGCGAGGAGACGGTCACCGCAACCGCCGAGCGGGCCACTACGGAAATCGAGCGGATCTCGCCCGAGGAGTGGCGCGAGGGCGGCGACGAAGCCGACTACGAACTCGTCGCCGTCTCGCTCGACCAGCTCGAAGCCGCGGCCGGGGCCGGTCAGTACCAGGCGGCCGAGCAGGCGCGGCTCGCCGCCTACGGCTTCCTCGAGTTCGGACCCGAGCTGAAGCTGCGTGCCTTCGACCCACAGCTGGCGCTCGAGCTGGAGGGGTTGATCTGGTACGGCGCCGACGGCGACAAGGGTCTCGCCAACCTGGTCGCGGACCGGGCGCCGCTCAGCGAGATCCGCGAAACCCGGCTCGACCTCGACGAAAAGCTCGCGGACGCGCGGGCGATCACCGGCGATGGCGCCAGCGCCTTCACGACGATCACCAACTCGGCCCTGATCGTCTTCCGCGAGGGGCTGGAGGCGATCCTGATCATCGCCGCGATCACCGCCAGCATGATCGGCCCGCGGGCGCCGCTGCGGCGGCCGATCTACCGCGGCGCCCTGCTCGCGATCCCGGCCAGCATGTTGATGTTCGTGCTGGCGATCCTGCTGCTCGACTCGCTCTCCAAATACGGCGAGAAGCTCGAGGCGGTGGTCGGGATCGTCGCCATCGGCGTCCTCTTATTGGTCATGAACTGGTTTTTCCACCGCGTCTACTGGACCGAGTGGATCAAAGGCCACCGCGACCGCGGCAAGGTGTTGACCGGGGCGGCCCTCGCCACCGGAGCGGGCGTGGCAACCGTCGCCGGCCTTTACACGCTGGGCTTTACCAGCGTCTTCCGCGAGGGCTTCGAGACCGTGCTCTTCCTGCAGGCGCTGCAGCTCAGCTCCGGCACCGGCGTCGTCCTCGCCGGCGTCTCGCTCGGGCTCGTCCTGACCGGGATCGTCGGCGTCATCACCTTCTCGCTCGAGCGCAAGCTGCCCTACAAAAAGATGCTGATCGTGACCGGCGTCCTGATCGCCCTGGTCCTGGTCGTCCTGGTCGGCAACACGGCGCGAACGATGCAGGGCGTGGGCTGGCTCTCGATCCACCCGATCGATATCGAACTGCCGCTTTGGATGGGCACCTGGCTCGGCATCTACCCGACGGTCGAGACCCTGACCGCGCAGCTACTCGCCTTCGTCTTCGTGATCGGCAGCTACTTCGCCGCCGAGTGGATGCGCAAGCGCGAGCTGCGCAAGGCGATCGCCGCTCACGAGGAGTCGCTGGCAATAGGCTCGGATGAGGATGCCGTCGCGACTCCGACCCACCAACTCAGTCGCCGCTGAGGCAATCCTGGTCGGCGACCCCGGGCGAGCGCTGCTACTGGCGCAAGAGCTGCTGGAGCAGCCGAAGATGAGCAACCACGCCCGCGGCCTCTGGGGCTACACGGGAATGACCACCGCGGGCCGGGAGCTGAGCATCCAGTCGACCGGGATGGGCGGCCCCAGCGCCGCGCTCGTGCTGGCCGACCTGTCCGAGCTGGGGGTGCGGCGGGCGATCCGGATCGGCACCTGCACCGCCCTCGATCCCGAGCTCGCCGGCGGACAGCTGCTGGCAATCGCCGAGGCGCATGCCTGGGGCAGCGGTGGCGCCGGCGCCTCGATCTACCCAGACGCAGATCTGGCCGGTCGCCTGCGCGAGCGGCTCGGGGCCGATGCCATCGCTGCCACCGTCGCCAGCCTCGACACCCTCCACGCCGGCGGCGCCCCCGCCCCGGTCACCGCTGGCGACGCCGCCGACATGCAGACGGCGGCCTTGTTCGGTCGCGGCCGCGATCTCGAGGTGGCGGTGGCGGCGGTCCTGATTGTCACCGAGACGGCGACGGCCAAGCGCCTCAGCGACGAGGAACTAGAGGAAGCGGCGAAACGCGCGGGAAAGGCTGCAGTAGGCTCACTCTAACCCTCAAGTCGAGGGTGAGTCTTTGCCTTTTTTCGCCGGTTTTTTAGTTAGCTGCCGGCGAATCGCACCGATATCGCGGGTGAGATCGTCAATCTGCTCCTCGACGTCCTCCAAGCGCTGCGAGAACGAACGCAGCCGCCGCTCCAGGCGCTCGAGGTCGGTGGCAGAGGAGAGGTTGAGCGCCCCCATCGCCGCCTGCTGTGCCTCGATCGCCTTCTCCCGCGCCCCGAAGGCGGCGGAAATCGCGTTGTGAAGGGTCGGATTGTCGATCAGGGCCTGGGCCAGCTCGCCAATCGCCTGCTCGCTGCGGGCCCGCAGGCCATCCTGCTCGTCTTGCTCGAAACTCACTTCTCCCGCCTTTCCAGAGTCGTTGACATCAGCTTAACGAGCGCATCTACAGTGGCTGAAATTCTCCCGGTTGCGCACGGAGCGCCTTTCTTGAGTAAGTTGATGAGATATGAAGGTAATCTTGATTAAGGGCTTGTTGGGGGGCTCTGCATCTCGTTGCAGCCCTCCGACCGAACAAGTAGCCTCGGCTCGCCTGTC
The DNA here is from genome assembly GCA_036276995.1 of Solirubrobacterales bacterium. Taxonomy (GTDB): domain Bacteria; phylum Actinomycetota; class Thermoleophilia; order Solirubrobacterales; family 70-9; genus VAYN01. Next base: position 2,837 of record DASUNU010000214.1, on the reverse strand, counting down.
GCGCAGGGAGGTGACGGGGATTTTCTCCGCAATTTGTGGGAACAGGCACTGAGGCGCACTGGGATGAGAGCCAAACTCGCACTGATCTTCGTACTCGCCAGCTTTCTGGCGCTGACCGCGCTCGGCGTCGGTCTGGCCGGTGCTGCCGACCCGGTCGCCGAAAGCGTCCCGACCACCGAGCAGTCGGCGGCCGCGACCACGACCACGGCGGTGCCCGCGCTGCAGGCGCCGGCTTGCGCCAACGGCCTCGACGACGACGCCGACGGCCTGATCGATCTCGCCGATCCGGACTGCACCGACCCGACCGGCGTCAGCGAGGCTCCCGCTCCGGTCGCCGCCCCGACCCCGGCCACCCCGGTCCCGGCCCCGGAAGCAACCGCGCCGGCCCCCACCCCCGCGCCGGCGGTGCCCGCGACCACTCCCTCTAATAAGGGAGTCGAGCAAGGCAGCGCGATCGACGGCAGCGGACTCGGCGACGGCGGCGGCGTCGTCCGCAACAAGAACCTGGGCGACGCCAGCGGCAGCGGCGGCGACGGAGCCGTAAAGGCCCCGGGCGCCACCGGCGGCGGCGACCAGCCCCTCGCGGACAGCGACGACGGCGGCTCCCCCTTCGGCTCCGGCGGCTCCCCGACCACCGCCAACCCGACGACGACGATCGCTTCGTTCGGCCCCGCCCCGATCGGCGTCCCCAACTTCGTCATCGACTCCTTCGAGATCCCGCCCTTCCTGCTGCCGATCTACCAGGCCTGCGGAACTGAATACGGGATCCCCTGGGAGGTGCTGGCCGCGATCAACAAAATCGAGACCGGCTTCGGCACCAACCTCAACGTCTCCAGCGCCGGCGCCGTCGGCTGGATGCAGTTCCTCCCCTCCAGTTGGGAGGCCTTCGGGGTCGACGCCAACGGCGACAGCCGCAAAGACCCTTACAACCCGGTCGACGCGATCTGCGCCGCCGCCAACTACCTGAAGCTGGCCGGCGGCAACGAGAACCTCTACGACGCGATCTTCGCCTACAACCACGCCGACTGGTACGTGCAGGAGGTCCTCCTCTACGCCCGCGCCTACGGCAAGCTGCCGACCGACCTGGTCGGCTCGCTGACCGGGCTGACCGAGGGCGCCCACTTCCCGGTCGCCGCCGACGCTCGCTACGCCGACGACATCTCGGCCCGGGCGGCGCTGAAGAGCTCCGGCACCCAGGCCCGGGTCTCCGGCAACGCGGCCGAAGTCATCTCCTCCTCCCCGACCCGGCGCGGGATCAACATCTTCGCCGCCGAGGAGTCGCCGGTGGTCGCCGTAAACGACGGCGTCATCCGCAAGGTCGGCAGCTCGGCGAAGCTGGGCAAGTTCGTCGTCCTCGAAGACACCTACGGCAATCGCTACACCTACGCCAAGCTGGGCGAGATCGTCCGCGACCGCCGCACGGTCGTGATGCCGACCGGCAAAGAGAAACGGATTCCGCTCGAAAGCCAGAACCTGCGGCCTCGCCTGCACGCGCTGCCGAGCCGGGCCGAGAACGAGCGCGACACCGCCGCCCCGACCGAAAGCGTCCAGGCAACCGGTGCCGACGGCTCGCTGCGGGTCGGCTCGAAAGTGATCGCCGGCACCGTGCTGGCCCGGGTTGGCGGTGGCTCGGAGGGCATCGACTCGCACATCAACTTCTCGATCCGCCCGGCCGGCAAAGGTGCCCCGCGGATCGACCCGAAGCCGATCCTCGACGGCTGGAAGCTGCTCGAGGCAACCGCGATCTACCGCGCTAAGGGCAAGAACCCCTTCACCTCCCGCCTCAGCGGCGCCGGGGTCCTGCTGCTCTCCAAGGAGGCACTGCAGAAGCGGGTGCTGGAGGACGAGGGCCTCTCGATCTACGGCTGCGGCCGCGAAGACATCGCCACCGGCTACATCGACCGCCGCATCCTGGCGATGCTCGAGTACCTGCGCTCGAAAGGCTACGAGCTGACGATCACCTCGCTGCAGTGCGGCCATGGCCTGCTCACCACTTCCGGCAACGTTTCCGAGCACAGCACCGGCGACGCGGTCGACATCGCCGCCATCAACGGCACCCCCGTCACCGGCAACCAGGGACCGGGGACGGTCACCGGCGATCTGGTCCGCGAGGTCCTGCGCCTGCAGGGGACGATGCACCCGCACCAGGTGATCTCGCTCGAGGACCTGCCCGGCCCGACCAGCTTCGCGATGGCCGACCATCACGACCACGTCCACGTCGGCTACCACGAGGCCAGCACCAAACTCGAAGAGCAGTTCGCCGCGCTCAAACCGGACCAGTGGGAGCGCCTGATCAACCGGCTTGGGCATATCGAGAATCCCGAGGTGCCCATCACTCCGTCCGAGTTCTCATTGCCGGATGAGAAGCCCAGCAAGGGCGACGGCGGCACCACCAGCGGCGACTGAAGTACTTCTAGGCGTTGGCGAGGGGAGGGCCGACCTCCTCTGGCGGAATTCAGTCGCGCGCCCTAAAGGGCGCAGCTCCGGATGTTGGTGCCCGCCTATGGCGGGCAGGAATCGGATTGCATTTCCGCGCCCTTCGGGCAACATTCCGCCAGAGAAGGTCGGCCCTCCCCCCACCAGCGTCTTGCTTGCTTCAGTCGAGGTACGAGCGCTTCCGAAGCAGCGAAAGCGATGACTCGCAGCGGGAACGCCACAATCGGCCGCCGCTCTCTCCCTGCAGAGCTCGACCTTGGTCCGGTCCATTCGCCGGGACGTGTTGCGGGAGCCGGGGGTGTCCGTGGGCGAATGTCCGCGAAGCGCGCGATATGCAATCTAATTTCTGCGCCCCATAGGGGCGCACCAACATGAGGGAGCTGCGCCCTTTAGGGCGCGCG
>DASUNU010000213.1:0-2560 GCA_036276995.1 Solirubrobacterales bacterium | reverse complement strand
GCCCAGCCCGCCGCCAGCTCGGTCGGGTCGGCGCGCAGGATCGCCGCGGCCCGGTTGCTGGGCTCGTTCCAGCCGCCGTAGGGGTCGATCACGATTTCGCTGGCGCCGCTCGCCGCCAGCCAGGCCCGCAGCGGCTTGCTGGTCGGCATCGCGCCGAAGCGCAGCACGAAGTCGGGGACGACCGAGCGGGCGAAGCGCCCGTCGCGCAGCAGCAGGTCGTAGCCGGCGATCACCTGCGAGCGGTCGTGCGGCCCGCTGCGCAGCTGCGAAGTCGGCTCGGCCAGGATCGGGAAGCCGGCGACGCGGGCGAGGTGGGTGAGCGGCTCGCGCAGCTCGGGGTCGAGCTGGCGGCCGGCGACGATCACGCCGGCGAGCGCGTCGCCGATGTGCGCCGCCATCTCCTCCAGCAGAAAGGTCGAGGGCTCGAGGTCGACCCGGGTCACCGCGGTCAGCGGCCGTCCCTGGCGGCCCTCCAGGGCGAGCGGGTCGGTAGCGGTCACCGCTCCCTCGACCGGCAGCGGCGCCAGCGGCTCGCGCCAGGGCAGGTTGAGGTGGACGGGGCCGGGCCGGACCTCGCCGCGCGCCCGGGCCAGCGCCCGGCAGGCCAGCGAGCGGTAGTGCAGCAGCCCCTCGTCGTCGGCGTCGTGGGTGCCGGCTTCGCAGAACCAGCGCACCGAGCTGCCGAAGAGCTTGATCTGGTCGACGGTCTGGCCGGCCCCGATCCCGCGCAGCTCCGGCGGCCGGTCGGCGCTGAGCACGACCAGCGGCAGCCCCGATTCGTCGGCCTCCAGCACCGCCGGGTGGTAGTTGGCGAGGGCGCTGCCGGAGGTGCAGAGGAGTGCCACCGGCTCGCCGCTCGCCTGCGCCGCCCCCGCCGCGAAGAAGGCGGCCGAGCGCTCGTCGACGATCACCGTCACCTCGATCTCCGCCTGGCGCCAGAGCGCTACCGCCAGCGGCGTCGAGCGCGAGCCGGGGGAGACCACCGCGTGTCGCAGCCCCCCACGCGCCAGCTCCTCGACGAAGGCCGAGGCGAGGGCGGTGTTGGCGTTGGTCGTGTCCACAGGAGCGCGTATCCAGGGCGCCTATGCACTTTGTCGCCCTCTGGGCGACAAAAGTCAACAGCGCGGGGAGTCAAGGCGCAGGCTAGAGGCGATGCAGCTCCAGCGCGCGCTCGTCGATCTCGACCCCGAGGCCGGGGCCGGCGGGTGGGTGCAGCATCCCGTCGCGCAGCTCGCACTCGCTGGCGGCGACCGTCGCGGCGAACAGGCGCTGCGTGGCCAGGCCGTGTGCCAGGTCGAGGCTGTCATCCGGCGCGTTCTCGGCCAGCGTCGCCGCCACCTGGGCCGCGGCGGCGATCCCGACCGGGCCGTCGAGGGCGCTGGAGAGGTAGGAGGGAAGGACCCGGGCGATCGCGATCGCTTCCTCCGGCCCGCCGACCTTGGAGAGCTTGATCCCGGCCAGTCGGCAGGCGCGTAGCGCCACCGCCAGCTCGGCGTCGGCGCGGCTCTCGACGCTCTCGTCGGCGGCGAGCGGGATCGACGTCGCGGCCGCGACCTCGGAGGCCTCCTCCAGCGTCGCCACCGGCTGCTCGGCCAGCTCGACGTCGAGCGCCTCCAGCTCGGCCAGCACACGTAGCGCCCGCTCCACGTCCCAGGCGGCGTTGGCGTCGACCCGGATCCGCGCCGCCGGCCCCAACGCCTCGCGGACCGCCCGCACCTGACCGGCGTCGTCGCCGACCCCGAGCTTGAGCTTGAAGGTGGAGAAGCCCTCGGCCGCCCAGCGCTCGGCGTCTGCCGCCACCGCCGCCGGTTCGCCGGCGACCAGGGTCGCGTTGCAGCGGACCGGCGCCGGCGTCCCGGCCCGGGCGTGGCCCTCGGCCGCGGCGCGGCGCCCGCGCAGGTCCATCAGCGCGGTCAGTGCCGCACAGCGGGCCGGGGCGGAGAGGTTGGCGATGCCGCCCATCAGGCCTGCCTCGTCGAGCTCGGATAGCTCGCTCAGCAGCCGCAGCTCGTCGCTGACCTGGCGCAGCGTCGCGCCACCACGCAGCGACAGCGGCACCGCTTCGCCGAGCCCGTGGAAGCCGTCCTTGGAGCGCAGCCGCAGCAGCACCATCTCGCGCTGTTCGAGGCTGCCGCGCGCGGTCACGTAGGGCTCGCGGAAGGGCAGGGCGTAGGGGATGACCTCGACGGAGGCGATGCGCACCCCCACAGCTTCGCACCCGTCCCGGCCCGCGGGGGCTAGGCGGAGATCAGCAGGCCGGCGCTGACCAGCAGGCTGTAGACGCCGAGCACGGCGCCGGTCGCGGCCAGCGCACCGTTCAGGGCCGGGCCGTCGCTGCGGTTGGTCATCGCCCGCATCGGCGCGAAGGTCAGCGGCAGCGCCAGCAGCCCGACCAGCGGCAGCGCGCTCGCTTCGCCGGCGAGCAGCGCGATCGGCAGCACGACGAAGGCACCCAGCATCAGCGCCCGGTAGAGCATCACCGCGTTGTGGCGGCCGATCCGCACCGCCAGCGTCATCTTGCCCGCCCGCCGGTCCGTTTCCAGGTCGCGGACGTTGTTGA
>DASUNU010000212.1:0-2791 GCA_036276995.1 Solirubrobacterales bacterium | reverse complement strand
CCTCACCGCATGCTCCGGGGCGCGACCGGCGGGTCCGCCGGGGCGAGCAGCAGACCGTCTTCGATGACCCGGACCCCGCGCCGCGCCGCGCCGCATCCGGATAGACCGCCAGGGCGAGGTCGAGCGCCTCGCGGAACTGCTGGCGGAACGTCTTCATCTGCGCGTAGCCCCCGCCGCCGAACTGCTGCTGGTGGAGGGCCGCCCACCCGCGGCGTCACATGTGGAGATCGGCGTGGAAAAGGGACCCGGCTGAGGGGCTGATCGGCGTCCAAACGGGACCCACCCCGGCAGCTCCTATCCAATGCTCCCGGCGGATCAGAGCCAGGGGGCCAGCCGGGGATGTTGATCGTGGAGACCATCGCCAAGATCCGGCGGCTCTTCCGCAACGAGCACAAGAGCATCCGCGAGATCTCGCGGGAGCTGCGGCTCTCCCGCAAGGTCGTGCGCAAGGCGCTGCGCTCCGACAAGACCGCCTTCGCCTACAAGCGGCTGCGCCAGCCGCGGCCCCGGCTCGGCGGCCACGTCGCGCGCCTCGACGCGCTGCTCGCCGAGGAGCACGCCAAGCCCAGGCGCGAGCGCCTCAGCTACCTGCGCCTGTTCGAGAGCCTGCGCGAGGAGGGCTACGCCGGCGGCTACGACAGCGTGCGCCGCTACGCCCGGCGCTGGATGGCCGAGCGCAGCGCGGGCGCGCAGGGCGTCTTCATCCCGCTCGCCTTCGCGCCCGGGGAGGCCTACCAGTTCGACTGGAGCCACGAGACTGCGCGGCTGGCCGGCACGACCTGCCAGATCAAGGTCGCCCACATCCGCCTCTGCCACAGCCGCCTGTTCCTGGTCCGCGCCTACCTGCGCGAGACCCAGGAGATGGTCTTCGACGCCCACGAGCACGCCTTCCGCTTCTTCGGCGGCGCCTGCCGGCGCGGCATCTACGACAACATGCGCACGGCCGTGGACGCGATCTTCGTCGGCAAGCAGCGCAGCTTCAACCGCCGCTTCCTGCAGATGTGCTCGCACCACCTCGTCGAGCCGACGGCCTGCGCGCCCAACGCCGCCTGGGAGAAGGGGCAGGTCGAGAACCAGGTGCGCACCGTCCGCGGGCGCTTCTTCACGCCCGTCCCCCGCTTCGAGAGCCTGGCGGAGCTGAACGCCTGGCTGGAGGAGCGCTGCCTGGCCTGGGCCAGGACGGCCGCCCACCCGGTGCAGAAGGCTCGCACGGTCCAGGAGGTGTTCGAGGCGGACGAGCGCCCGGCGCTGGTCCCCTACGCCGGCCCCTTCGACGGCTTCCACGAGACGGACGTGCCCGTGTCGAAGACCAGCCTGGTGCGCCACGACCACAACCGCTACTCGGTGGCCGCCCGCGCCGCGGGCCGGCGCGTGCAGCTGCGCGCCTACGCCGACCGGATCCTCGTCTTCCTCAACGGCGAGACCGTCGGCTCCCACCCCCGCTGCTTCGGCCGCGACCGGACCGTCTACGACCCCTGGCACTACCTGCCCGTGCTCGCGCGCAAGCCCGGGGCGCTGCGCAACGGCGAGCCCTTCCGCAACTGGGAGCTGCCGGACGCCCTCGGCCAGATCCGCCGGCGCCTGGCCGGGCACGGCGACGGCGACCGGCAGTTCGTCGAGATCCTCTCGGCCGTGCCCGAGGCCGGGCTCGCCGCCGTGGAGCGGGCCTGCGCCGAGGCACTGTCCGCGCGCCTGTTCAGCGCCGACGCCGTGCTGAACCTGCTGGCGCGCGGTCGCGAGCCTGACCCGCCCGCGCCGGTCCTGACGCCCGCCTCCCTCACGCTCGGCCTCGAGCCGGCGGCCGATTGCGCCCGCTACGACGGGCTGCGTTCGTGGGCGGGCGCCTGATGGAGCGGCACGCCATCCTCGAGCTGATGGCCAAGCTGAGGCTGCGCGGCATGCGGGCGGCCTTCGACGAGGTCATCACGCTGGCGGCCAAACGCCAGCACCCGCCCGAACGGGTGGTGGGCGAGCTCCTGGCGGCGCAGCTCGCCGACGTGCAGGCCCGGGCCACGGCCTACCGCATGGGCAACGCCAAGTTCCCGGTGATGAAGGGGCTGGGCGAGTTCGACTTCGCCGCCTCGCCGGTGAACGCGGCGCTTGTGCGCGACCTGCACCGGGGCGACTTCCTCTCCGAGGGGCGCAACGCCGTGCTGATCGGCGGGACGGGCTCGGGCAAGACGCACCTGGCCATCGCGATCGGGGCGAACTGCCTGCGGGAGCGCGAGGCGCGGGTGCGCTTCTTCAACACGGTCGACCTCGTCAACCAGCTGGAGGCCGAGGCCCGGGCCGGGAGGGCGGGGCGGCTGGCCTCGCAGCTGTCGCGCGCCGACCTCGTCATCCTGGACGAGCTCGGCTACCTGCCGTTCCCGCGCGCGGGCGGCCAGATGCTGTTCCACCTGATCAGCCGGCTCTACGAGCGCACCTCGGTGATCGTGACGACCAACCTGCCGTTCGCGGAGTGGCCGAGCGTGTTCGGGGACGCGAAGATGACCACCGCGCTGCTCGACCGGCTGACGCACCACTGCGACATCCCGGAGACCGGCAACACGAGCTGGCGGCTGAAGACCCGCGCCCGGCGGGAGCCGTCAGCGGCTCGTCGCGGCTAGGCCCGGCGTCCCGCCGGCGGCCCGTTCCGGGCTTCGCGAGTGGGTCCCCTTTGCATGCCGATCGTGGGTCCCGATTGGACGCCGATTGACACCGAGCACCTCGCCGCCGACGCGGCCGTTGAAGCGCTCGACCATGCCGTTCGTGTGGGGCGAGTACGGCCGGGTGTGGCGCCACTCCGCGC
>DASUNU010000211.1:0-4224 GCA_036276995.1 Solirubrobacterales bacterium | reverse complement strand
GAAAGAGCCTTTAGGGTATTCAGGGGACCCCCGCAGGCCGCACCTCAGCCCTGCAAGGTCACGAAGCGCTCCTCGGTCAGCTCCTGCACGGCGAAGGCGGGGCCCTCGCGGGTGTTGCCGGAGTCCTTGACGCCGCCGTAGGGCTGCTGGTCGGCGCGGAAGGTCGGCACCTCGTTGATCAGGACACCGCCGAACTCGAGCGTCCGCGCCGCCTCCAGCCCGCGGCCGATGTCGCGGGTGAAGACGCCGGCCTGGAGACCGAACTTGGAGTCGTTGGCCAGCTCCAGCGCCTCGCCGAACTCGGCGAAGGTGTCGACCGTCGCGACCGGGCCGAAGATCTCCTCGCACCAGACCTTGGCCTCTTTCGGCGGCGCCTTGAGCAGGGTCGGGGCGAGGCAGCGGCCCTCGTCGACCAGCTCGCCGCCAGTGAGCAGCTCGGCCCCGGCGGCGACCGCCTCGTCGACCCACTCCTTGACCCGGTCGCGGTCGCCGGGGGTGATCAGCGGCCCGACGTCGGTGCCCTCGTCGTAGGGGTTGCCGACGGTCAGCTTCTCCACCTTGGCGACGAGGCGTTCGACGAAGCGGTCGGCGAGGGCCTCGTGGACGAGGATGCGCTGGATCGAGATGCAGCTCTGGCCCGCGTGGGAGAAGGCGTGGATCTGGGCTTTGTCGGCGGCCGTCTCCCAGTCGCCGTCGTCGTTGACGATCAGCGGCGCGTTCGAGCCGAGCTCGAGGTTGACCTTCTTGTGGGGGACGCGGCTGCGGATGTCCCAGCCGACCTTGGCCGAGCCGGTGAAGGTGATCGCCGCGGTCAGCTCGTGCTCGACGATCGCGTTGCCGACCTCGCCGCCGGGGCCGGGGATGACGCTGAGCCAGCCGTCCGGCAGGCCGGCCTCGGACAGGATTGCGGCCAGCTTCAGGGCCGAGATCGGGGTCTGGCCGGCGGGCTTGAGCACGATCGCGTTGCCGGCGGCGATCGCCGGGCCGAGCTTGTGGGCGACCAGGTTGAGCGGGAAGTTGAAGGGGCTGATCGCGCCGACCACGCCGTAGGGGACGCGCAGCATCACCCCGAGCTTGCCGGCGCCGCTGGCGGAGGCGTCCATCGGCACCGTGCCGCCGGTCAGCTTGCGCGCCTCGACCGCGGCGAAGGTGAGCGTGTCGACGCAGCGCTGCGCCTCGACGGTCGCCGTCTTGATCGGCTTGCCGGCCTCGGCCGAGATCGTCAGCGCCAGCTCCTCGGTCCGTTCGCCGACCAGCTCGGCGGCGCGGTCGAGCACCGCGGCGCGCTCGTGCTGCGCGAAGCCGCCGGCCTCGAACGCCTCGCGGGCGGCGCGCACCGCGCGGTCGACGGTGGCGGCGTCGCCGAGCGCGACTCGGCCGACCGGGCTGCCGTCGTAAGGGCTCTTGACCTCGCCCCACTCGCCGCTCTCCACCCACTCGCCCGCGACCAGCAGCTTGTGGTCCGTCGCCTCGACCGTCTGCGTTGCCATCTCGACCTCCTCCGTCGCTTCAGGCCAGCGTAGCGCTCGGCTCCTCCCCGCCGAGATAGGGGATCAGCAGGTACTCGACCAGGGTCGCGGTCGCCTCCGGCAGGCGCTCGGCGCGGCCGTCGTCGACGTAGCGGGCGATCAGCGAGACGACGCCGCCCAGGAGCAGGTTCGCGAGGTCGTCCGGGAGCCCGGCGCGGCCGGGGTGGCCGGCCCGCAGCACGGCGGCGAAGCGGCCGAGCATCGCCTGTTGGCGCTGGCGCGCCGCCAGCCCCGCCTGCGGCGCCTCGACCGCCGAGAGGTGCGCGATCAGCGGGTTCTCGCCGAGCAGGCGGAGGACCTCGGCCGCCCCGATCCGGATCCGCTCGCGCCAGTCCTCCTCGCCGGCGACCGCCCGCTCGACGCTCTCGCAGAACCAGCGGGCGGCGAGGTCGTAGGTCGCCAGGAAGCACTCCTCCTTGCTCGCGAACTGCTGGTAGAAGGCCGCCCGCGAGACCCCCGCCTCGCGGGTGATGTGGCCGATCGTGGTCGCCGGGTAGCCGTGCCGAGGCAGCACCTGCAGCATCGCGGCGACGATGCGCAGCCGCTGGTTGTGGGCGACGAAGGTGCGCGGCAGGCCGTGGCGGCCGGGCGGCAGGCGGGCCAGCGCGAGCTCGGTGGGGAGGTCGCCGAGCGCCTCGGGATCGAAGCGCTCCGACCCCTTGCCGGCGGGCAGCGGCTCGGCCGGCGCCATCGCCGGGCTAGCCGTGGGCGGCGCGCTGCTCGGAGAGGCCGGGCGAGGTGACCGCCGGCAGGGCGACCAGCAGGTACTGGAGCAGGACCTCCTGCGACTCGGCCAGCCGCTTCGCTTCGCCCGCCAGGACACGGCCGGAGAGGTGGGAGGCGAGGGCGCCGGCGAGCAGCCGTCCCGTCTCCTCCGCGGGCGCGCCGGGCAGCCCGGCGTCCGCCGGGCAGAGGGCCTGCGCCAGCCGCCCCAGCGAGCGCTCGTGCTCGAGCCGGGCCGGCCGCGAGGCGGCCAGCGACTCGACCAGCAGCAGGTGGGCCAGCGGCGGGTCGGCGGCGAGGAACTCGAGCCCGGCCCGCAGCCCGGCCGAGAGCCGCGGCACCCGGCCCCGCTCGGCCCGCGCGGCGGTCTCGACCGCGGCCGAGAGTCGCTCGACCCCGTCGGCGTAGGCGGCGGCGAAGCACTGCTCCTTGCCCTCGAAGAGCTCGTAGAAGGTCGGCCGCGAGACCCCGGAGAGTTCGACGATGTCGGTGATCTTCGTGTCCTCGTAGCCGTGGTAGGCGAGCGCCGCGGCGAGCCCGGCGAGGACGCGGCGGCGCTGGTCGGCGACGACCTCCGAGCGCGACATGCCGGACCGGGGCCGGAGGCGCTCGACCTTGGGCGGCGGCAGGTCGGGCCGACGACGAGAGGCGCGCGGCTTGCGGATACCCGCGCCGTTCTCAGAAGAGGGCATGCAGTTCATACAAACACGTCAGTTCGTACATGTCAAGATACGCACGTGGTATTTCTAAGGTCTGACCTTGCAGTCCCGCGTCATCGTCGAGCTCAGGGTCCGCCCGTCTTCGAAGCCGAAGGAGGCCCGGGCGAAGGAGAACACCGCCCCGGGGAAGCCCTTGGGAGCGGGGCAGCCGGCGGAGAGGTAGCTGTGCGTGCGGCCCTTGTAGGAGAACTGGCGCTGCAGGGTCAGCGAGACGCCCTGGACGAAGCCCCAGTCGGCGGCGACCTGGGGGAGCTCGGCGACCAGGGTCGTCGCGTAGTTGCCGCCTCCCTGCTTGATCTGAAACGGCAGGACGAAGGAGGTCGGCAGTGGTTCGGTCCCGTAGATGTGGGCGTAGACGACGGGCTTGCCGTGAAGGTTGCCGTTGAAGGCGAGGATCTGGCCGTTGGAAGGGAAGGGGCTCTGGTCGGGGAGGGCGACGCTGGCTTTGAACGTTCCGGTCCCGACTAGGGACTTCTTGCACGACGCCTTCGCTTCGATCGTCGAGGCAGGCTGGATCTGGTGGAAGTTGCAACGGGGCAGGCCCTTGTAGTCGAGCTTGCCGTTGCGGTTGATCGCCATCGTGATCGTGCGCAGCTGCGGGGGGTCCTGGCCGTCGGTGGTCTTGATGTTGCCGGCGAGGGTGACCGCCACGGGAGCCTTGGTGCCGCGGGGCAGTTGCTTCGGAGCCACCTTGCCCTCGAAGGAGACGCGCAGGGTGCCGTTCTGGACGACCTCGGCGAGCGCGATGGGAGAAGAGAAGGAAAGGGCAGCCGCCGTGACGGCGGCTGCCCTTCTCAGCCTGGCCTTACGCATCGGCTAGCGCTTGGCGCCCTTGGCGGCGCGCTTTGCCTTCTTGCCCTTCTTCGCCTTCTTCTTGCAGCGCTCGGCTACGACCAGCGGTTTCGTGTTGGAGCGCTTGCCGTTCTGGCCGACCATCCGCACGTCTGCCCGGGCCGGCGCTTTGCAGAGGTTCCTCGAGTTAACCAGCAGGCCCTTTTTGCCGCCCTGCATCTGCAGGGTGAACTGGGTCACCGGGGCGTCGGGGACGACGTCGAAGGAGTTGCGGATCTGCTCCTTGACCGAGTCGATCCGCCCCACCAGGACGACGTTGATGTCGCCGTTCAGGGTTGCCACGAGGTCCGGCAGCGGGTTGCTCGAGGACCGCAGGTAGACCGGGCCTTCGAGGGTCTGGTCGAACAGCGGTGACTTGGCCGAGGCGTGGCCATAGATCGAGGCGTCGGGGCAGTTCTTCG
>DASUNU010000210.1:0-3069 GCA_036276995.1 Solirubrobacterales bacterium | reverse complement strand
GGCCTCAGCTCCGACTCGCTCTGGGTCTGCACGCTGGACGTGTCTGGGGTGGCGCCGAGCGCGGCGGCGGCCGGCGGCACCCTCCTCCCCGCTCCGGAGGTCGCCATCGCCGGCCTGCCGATGTGGGGGCTGATGGCGACGGCGATGATGCTGCCGACGGCGCTGCCGGCGGTCAAGCACGTCGGCCTCAACAGCCTCTACTGGCGTCGCCGGCGGGCGATGACCGAGTTCACGCTCGTCTTCCTCGCGATCTGGGTCGCCTTCAGCATCGCCGTCGTCGCCCCGCTCGCCTCGCGGCTGCCGCCCGACTCGGCCCTGGTCGCCGCCGCGTTCCTCGGCCTCGCCGCCCTCTGGCAGGTGACGCCGTGGAAGGAGCGGGCGCTGCGCGCCTGCCACCGGACCCGGCCGCTGCCACCGCGCGGCTGGCGCGCCAGTACCGGGGTCGGCCGCTTCGCCCTGCTCAACGGCGGCGCCTGCCTCGTCTCCTGCTGGGCGCTGATGCTGACCATGGCCGCCATCACCGGCCCGGCGCAGTTCGCCTGGATGGCGATCCTGACGGTCGCGGTGATGGCGGAGAAGCTGAGCCTGAAACCGAAGCGGGCGGCGCACCGGATCGCGGCTCTGCTCGCCGCCGCCGCGGGCGGCTCCCTGGCGGCCGCCCTGGTCGGCTAAGCCGCGCGCTCGCCGTCTCTCTCCGCAAGGCCGGCGGGTCGCGTAGCGCCTAATGTCTGGGCCAATGGGTCGAGTCGCAGTCATCACCGGGGCGTCGAGCGGGATCGGGGCGGCGACGGCGCGGGCGCTGGCGGGAGATGGCTTCGAGGTGGTGCTCGGGGCGCGGCGCCTGGACCGGGTCGAGTCGCTGGCCACAGAGGTCGGCGGGCGGGCGCTGCGTCTGGACGTGGCCGACCCCGGGTCGGTGGAGGAGTTCGCGGCCGCGGTGACGCGCTGCGACGTGCTCGTCAACAACGCTGGCGGGGCACTGGGGCTGGACCCGGTACATGAGACCGAGGAAGAGCTCTGGCGGCAGATGTACGAGGCGAACGTGATGGGGACGATGCGGATGACGCGGGCGCTGCTGCCGCGACTGGTCGAGTCCGGGGATGGGCACATCGTCGGGGTGACCAGCATCGCCGCCTTCGAGAGCTACCGCGGCGGCGCCGGCTACACCGGGGTCAAGCACGCCCAGCGCTCGCTGCTGCGGGCGCTGCGGCTGGAGCTGCTGGGCCAGGCGGTGCGGGTGACCGAGGTCGCCCCCGGCATGGTCGCGACCGAGTTCTCGCTGGTCCGCTTCGGCGGCGACGAGGAGGCCGCCGCGCGGGTCTACGAGGGGATGACGCCGCTGCGGGCCGAGGACGTGGCCGAGTGCATCCGCTGGGCGGTCGCCCTGCCCGCACACGTCAACGTCGACGAGATCGTGGTGCGGCCGCGCGACCAGGCCAGCGCCACCGAGGTCCACCGCGAGGACCGATGACGGACGTCCTGCCCGACCTGCTGCCGGCGGGCCTGAAGGTAGCCTTCTGCGGGACCGCGGCCGGGACCGCCTCGGCCCGAGCCAGGGCCTACTACGCCGGCCCCGGCAACGCCTTCTGGCCGACCCTGTACGAGACCGGGCTGACGCCGGAGCTGCTGCTGCCGGACGAATATGAACGCCTGCCCGAGTTCGGGATCGGGCTGACCGACATCTGCAAGGTCCGCCACGGCTCCGACGCCGAAGTCGGGACGGCTGAGTTCGACATCGACGGCCTGCAGGCTCGCGTCGCCGCGGCGGAACCGGCCCGGCTCGCCTTCAACGGCAAGAACGCCGCCCGCGGCGCGCTCGAACGCGACGTCGCCTTCGGCCCCCAGGACGAGCTGCTCGGCGGGGCCGAGCTCTGGGTCCTCCCCTCCACCTCGGGCGCGGCCCGCCGCTACTGGGACATCGAGCCCTGGCGCGAGCTGGCCCTGACCTGCGGCGCCAAACCGATCTTCCTCTAGGCCGGCTCGGCCCGTTCCTCGCCCGGCCAGCGGCCGGTGAGGCGAGAGGCGCCGCTGCGCACGCCGCGGTCGGTGATCCCTTTGACCAAGCGGAAGATCGCCCCCTCGACGAGCAGGGCGATAACCAGTTTCGGGATCGCGACCTCGCGCTGATCGGGGGCCGGCGCCTCCTCGTCGTCGAACACCGCCCAGAGCCGTTCGAACAACTTCTGCGCCACCATCCCGGCCGCCAGGCCGGCGAGAATGCTGATCGGCGCCAGGAGGATCTTCATGCCCGCAGGCTACCCCAGCAGTTCGCGCACAAACGCGGAGCCGGCGAGCGAGGAGAAGTCGCCGCGGTCGCGCATCGCCTCCGCCGTCTCGCTCATCGCCCGCAGCGCCGTCCAGGCGAGGCTGCCGCCGACGCTGACCCGCTGCGCCCCGTGCTCGACCGCGATCGCCATCGTCAGCTCGGTGTGGGCGAGCACGTTGACCGGGCGCTCGACCGCTTCGCAGACCGCGCGGATCTGGGCGCCGTCGCGCAGGCCGGGCGCATAGAGGACGTCGGCACCGGCCGCCTCGTAGGCCCGCAGGCGGGCGATCGTGTCGTCGAGGTCGGGGTTGCCGCGGATGTGGTTCTCGGCCCGCGCCGTGAACGTGAACGGGAACTCGAGTGCGCGCGCTGCCTCGGCCGCGGCCGTGACCCGCTCGACCGCCTCGGCGAGATCGTAGATCCGGCCCTCGGGGTCGTAGTCCTCGATCGAGCCGCCGGCCGCGCCGGCCGCGGCGGCCAGCCCGATCGCCGCCGCCGCGTCCTCGGGCGAGGGCCCGTAGCCGTTCTCGAGATCGACCGAGACCGGCAGCTCGGTCGCGCGGTCGATCGCGCCGGCGTGGTCGACGACCTCCTGCAACGTGGTTTCCCCGTCGCGGCGGCCGAGGGTGAAGGCGAAGGCGCTGCTGCTGGTCGCCAGCGCCTCGAAGCCGAGACCCTCGAGTAGCTTCGCCGAGCCGGCGTCCCAGGGGTTGGGGATCAGGAACGGCTCACCCTCGTGCAGGGCCCGGAAGCGCTCCCCCTTTTCGCGGCGCCTCGCTTTGCTCTTTCCAGCTCGCCCGAAA
>DASUNU010000209.1:0-7599 GCA_036276995.1 Solirubrobacterales bacterium | reverse complement strand
GGTCACGTCCTGCCACAGGCGCAGCGCGTCGGCAGGCCGCCGGTGCCCGGCCCAGAAGGCCGCCCGCGCCGACCAGCGCGCGGCTTCCCGCGTCTCCTCGCCCGCCTCCATGTGGCTGGCGATCTGCGCCGCCAGCTCGTCGTGCCGGTCTGGTTCGAGCTCGATCATCGCCCGCGCCGCCGCCGCGTGGGTGCTGGCGCGGCTCTCGGCCAGCTGGGTCCCGTAGGCGACCTCTCGGGTCAGCGGGTGGCGGAAGGCGAGGGTGCGCCGCGGGTAGAGCTCGGCCTCGTAGAGGAAGCCGGCACCGACCAGCTCGCGCAGTACCGCGTCGATCTGCTCCTCGTCGAGCCCGGCGGTCAGCCCCAGCGCCTCGACGCTGATCTCCTTGCCGACCACCGAGGCGACCTGGAGCAGCTGCTTGGCCTCCGGCGTCAGCCGGTCGATCCGGGCGGCCAGGACCGCCTGAACGGTGACCGGCACGCCGTGGTCGTCGATCGGGCGGACCAGCCGGTAGGCGCCTCGCTCGCCCTCGAGGTGGCCGCACTCGGCCAGCTCGCGGACCAGCTCCTCGATGAAGAACGGGTTGCCCTGGGTGCGCTCGTGGATCGGCTCGTCGAGCCCGTCGAGCGAGGGGTCGGTGCCGGCGAGATGGCGCAGCAGCTCACCGCTATCGCTCTGTTCCAGCGGTGCCAGCGCCAGGCTCGAGTAGACCGGGGAGCCGAGCCACTCGGGCTCGTACTCGGGCCGGTAGTTGACGACTAGCAGGGTGTTGGTCGTCGCGATCGTTTCCAGCAGGGTCACCATCATCGACTCGCTGCCGGGGTCGATCCAGTGCAGGTCCTCGACCACGATCACCAGCGTCTGACTCCGCTTCGGCGCGTTGACGATCCCGCAGACCAGGTCGGTCAGCGCCCGCTGGCGCGCCTCGGCGCTGAGCTGGGGGAGGGAGCGCTCGGGGTCCGGAACCCCGAGGAACTCGAACAGCAGCGGCAGTTCGCCGACCAGCTCAGGGTCGAGCAGCAGGGTCCTGCCGGCGATCTTCTCGCGCACCTGCTGGTCGGGGTCCGCGTCGCCGATCGCGAAGAACGAGCGCAGCATCTGCAGGACCGGGAGGTAGGGGCTGGAGGTGCCGTGCGCCTGGGCCTGCGCCTCGAAGACCTCGTATCCCTCGCGGCGGCAGTGTTCGGCGAACTCGTGGCAGAGCCGGCTCTTGCCGACACCCGGCTCGGCGACGACTCCGACCGCGCTGCCGTCTCCACCCGTGGCCCTGGCCAGCGCCCGCTGCAGCTCGGCCATCTCCTCGCGGCGCCCGACGAAGTGGGTGAAGCCGCGGTCGCGGGAGAGGTCGAGACGGGAGCGGGCCCTGCCGATTCCGGCCAGCTCGAAGACCCGGACCGGCTGGCTCGCCCCCTTGATCTCGAACTCACCGAGGTCGGAGAGGTCGAGGAAGCCAGCGGCGAGCTCGGCCGTGTGCTCGGTCAGGTAGGCCCTGCCGGGCTCGGCCAGCGCCTCCATCCGCTGGGCCAGGCCGACGGTGTGGCCGATCGCCGTGTACTCGCTATCGGCGCCCTGGCCGATCGCTCCGGCCACGACCTCGCCGGAGTTGATCCCGATCCGGGTCGAGAAGTTCAGCCCCGGACCGCGCCGCAGCTCGGCCGCGTACTCGGCGACGTCGTCGAGCATCTGCAGGGCGGCGTAACAGGCACGCTGGGCGTGGTCCTCGTGCGCGACCGGCGCGCCGAACACGGCCATGATCCCGTCGCCGGTGAACTTGTCGACGGTGCCCTCGAACTTGGTCACCGCGTCGGCGAGGATCGAGAAAAAGCGCTGCATGATCTTGCGCCACTCCTCCGGGTCCTGCCCCTCGGCCAGGTCCATCGAGCCGCTGACGTCGGCAAACAGCACCGTCACCTGCTTGCGCTCGGCCTCGTCCCGTGGCGTCTCGATCACTCGAACTAGCTTACGCCGCGACTTCCCCCGGGTGGTCGACCTTTGTCCCGCTATCCGGGCCAAATGTCGACCACAGGTAGCCTGGACCGATGCGCTCCGTCCTGATCACGGGAGCATCGACCGGGATCGGCCGCGCGGCGGCGCTGCGGTTGGACGCCGGCGGCTGGCGGGTCTACGCCGGGGTGCGCAGGCAGGAGGACGCCGAGGCGCTGCGCGCGGCGGGCTCCGAGCGGCTCGAGCCGCTGACCCTTGACGTCACCGACGCGGGCCAGATCGCGGCTGCGGCCGGGCGGATCGAGGCCGAGTCGCCCGGCGGGCTCGACGGCCTCGTCAACAACGCCGGCATTGCCATCCCCGGGCCGCTGGAGACGCTGCCGCTGGACGACTTCCGCCGTCAGGTCGAGGTCAACCTGACCGCCCAGGTCGCGGTCACCCAGGCGATGCTGCCGCTGATTCGACTGGCTCGCGGCCGGGTCGTCTTCATCGCCTCGATCGGCGGCCGCATCGCCTTCCCGCTCAACGGCGCCTACCACGCTGCCAAGTTCGGGATCGAGGCGGTCGGCGACGTCTTCCGCCAGGAGCTGCGGCCCTGGGGGATCTCGGTCTCGGTGGTCGAGCCCGGCACGATCGACACCCCGATCTGGGAGCGCGGCGAGCAGAACGCGCAGGAGATCGAAGCTCGCTCCCACCCCAATCAGGAGGCCCTCTACGGTGAGGCGATTGCCCGCTTCCGCGAGGTGGTGAAGAAGCTGGCGGAGAAAGGGATCCCGCCCGAGAAGGTGGCGGCGGCGATCGCCCACGCGCTCGAGTCGAACCGCCCGCGCACCCGCTATCTGGTCGGCCTCGACGCCAAGGTTCAGGCCCGGCTCAAGCTGCTGATCCCGACCCGGGTATTCGACAGAATCGTGGCTCGCCAGATGCGCCTCGACTGAACGCCGCCCTGCGCCAGCCGCAGCCTCTCCTCTTATACTGGCGAAGCCGATTGACTGGTCAATCAGCCAGTGAGGGATTGGAAAGGAAGCGTTGCGCGCAGCGGCCGTACAGCTCAACTCAGGCGGTGAGAAGGAACGGAACCTGGCCGCGGCCGAGCGCCTGGTCCGTGCTGCCGCCGCCGACGGTGCCGAGCTGGTGGCGCTGCCGGAGAAGTGGAACCTGCTGGCCGGGGGCGAGGAGCTGCTGGCGGGCGCCGAGCCGCTCGACGGACCCAGCCTCGGTGCCGCCCGCGCCTGGACGCGCGAGCTCGGCATCCACCTGCTCGCCGGCAGCATCGCCGAGCGCGGCGAGGGCGAGAAGGCTTCCAACACCTCGGTCCTGATCGGCCCCGATGGTGAGGACCTCGCCGTCTACCGCAAGATCCACATGTTCGATGTCGACGCCGGCGGCGTCTCCTACCGCGAGTCCGAGCACGAGCAGCCGGGCTCGGAGGTCGTCACCGCCCCGGTCGGCGAGCTGATCGCCGGCCTCGCCGTCTGTTACGACCTGCGCTTCCCCGAGCTCTTCCGCATCCTCGCCCTGCGTGGCGCCCGAGTGCTGACCCTGCCCTCGGCCTTCACCACCGCCACCGGACGCGACCACTGGGAGGTGCTGCTGCGGGCGCGGGCGATCGAGAACCAGGCCTTCGTCGTCGCGCCCAACCAGGTTGGGACGGCGCCGCCGCACTTCGACTCCTTCGGCCACTCGGCGATCGTCGACCCGTGGGGCAAGGTTCTCGCCAGCGCCCCCGAGGGCGAGTGCTTCGTCGCCGCCGACCTCGACCTGACCGCTCAGGACGAGGTCCGCGAGTCGCTCCCCTCGCTCGCCAACCGCCGCCCGGGCGCCTACACCTGGCCGCAGCTGCTGGAGGCTCGCGCCTGATGGCGAAGGCGCCGCCGGTCGAGAAGCGCCGGCAGATCCTCGACGCTGCCGTCCGCGTCTTCGCCCGCCAGGGCTTCCACGCGACCCGGGTCTCCGACATCGCCGACGAGGCTGGGGTCGCCTACGGGCTGGTCTACCACTACTTCCGCTCCAAGGATGAGGTGCTGAACGAGCTCTTCGTCGAGCGCTGGTCGCTGCTGCTGAGCGCGATCGAGGAGACCGACCGGGCGGGGGAGACCCCGCGCCAGAAGCTCGCCGCCGTGGCCGGCTTCATCGTCGACTCCTACCGCCATGACCCAGAGCTGATGAAGGTGATCATCGTCGAGGTCACGCGCGCCGCTAACTCCTTCGGCCGCACCCACCTGCCGGAGATCCGTCGCGCCTACCAGTCGATCGCGAAGATCGTCGAGGACGGACAGACGGCTGGCGCCTTCCGCGACGACGTAGCGCCGATGTTCGCCTCGATGTCGTTCTACGGCGCGATCGAGCAGTTGCTCTCGGGCTGGATCTTCGACGTCATCCCGGCCTCCGACACCGACTTCGATCAGGCCAAGGAACTTGTGGTGACGACGATCTGCGACGGCCTCGAGCCACGATAGATAGGGTCGGGAGCGGGTATGGACAACGAGATGGTCAGAAGATTGCTGTGGAGCGGGGTGCTGGCGGCCAGCAGCGCCCTTGCCAGCATTGCCGCCACGCGCCTGGCGGCGATCGTCTGGCGCCGCGTCTTCGACGAAGACCCCCCCGAGTAGGAGGCCCCGATGCCCGAGCAACCGCCGACCCCCCCGAGCTCGCCGCAACCGCAGACCCCCCCGCAGGTGCCGCCGCCGGACGCTGACAAGAAGCCGCTGGGCGATCTCGTCTTCGACGTCACCCAGGGCACCTCGAACCTGATCCGTGAAGAGTTCGAACTGGCCAAGGCCGAGGTCAGCGAGAAAGTCGGCAAGCTCCTGCGCGGCTCGGTGGTTGGCGTCGCCGCCGGTGTCTTCGCCTTCCTCGCCCTGATCCTGATCATGGAGGGGTTCGCCTGGCTGCTCAACGAAGAGCTCTTCGACGGCAAGGCCTGGCCCGGCTTCTTCATCGAGGCTGCGCTCTTCTTGCTCGTCGCCGCCCTCGCCGGCCTGATCGCCTACCGGGCGGTCAAAG
Source organism: Solirubrobacterales bacterium (assembly GCA_036276995.1). Classification (GTDB taxonomy): domain Bacteria; phylum Actinomycetota; class Thermoleophilia; order Solirubrobacterales; family 70-9; genus VAYN01. The sequence continues at coordinate 2,649 of DASUNU010000209.1, read as the reverse complement.
CGGGCTCGCCGCCGGTCCCGCAGCAGGCGATTGAGGAGGCGAAACTGACCAAAACCATGTTCGAAGGCGAGGCCGAACGGACCGCCGAGGCGGTCGAGCACAGCGTCGTCAAAGGGAGCGGAAAATGAGCGTCAACCCGTCCCGGCCCGCCGCAGGTCCTGGCACGCCGGGCCGCTCGGCGGCTGAGATCCGCCGTGACATCGACATCCAGCGCCGCCAGCTCGGCGGCTCGGTCGAGGCATTGCGCGGTCGCGTCACCGAGCTCACCGACTGGCGTCGTCAGGTCGAGGAGCACCGCAGCCAGCTGGTCACCGCGGCCGCTGTGGTCGGCTTCGCGATCGGCGTGCGCGCGATGCTGAAGCGCCGCCGCCGCTAGCAGCGCCTCAGGGTATTTCGACCAGCTCTGTCGGAACAGAGCCGATCCCGAGCAGGCCAGGTCCGACGTGGGCGCCGAGGACGGCGCCGATCTCGGAGGTGAAGACGGGCTCGCAGCCGAAGATCTCGCGGGCGTCGTCCATCAGACCCTTGGCCGTCTCCTCGTCCTGGATGTACTGGACGACCCAGCCGTCGAGGCCCTGCTCGTGGCGCTGGCGGGCGTAGTCGCGCAGCCGCTCCAGCGAACGGGCGCGGGTGCGGACCCGCTCGACCGGGGTGATCTCCTCCTCCAGGGTGAGGATCGGCTTGATCTTCAGGGCGCCGCCGATCCAGGCGCGGGCGCCACCGATGCGGCCGCCCCGGCGCAGGTACTCGAGGGTGTCGATCGCGAACCACATCTTCAGCGCCTCACGCGTCTCCTCGGCCCGGGCCAGGACCGCGCCGGCGTCGCCGCCGGCGGCAGCCGCAGCGGAGGCCCCCAGCACCGCCAGGCCCATCCCGCCCGCGGCCGAGCGCGAGTCCATGACGCGGATCCGCTCGCCGCCCTTGCCCTCGTCGATCAAGCGCTGGCGGGCCTGGTTGGCGGCCTCGAAGGTGCCGGAGATGCCAGCGGAGATGTGGATCGAGACGATCTCCTTGCCGGCGTCGAGCAGCGGCTCGTAGACGGCGAGGAAATCCCCGATCGAGGGCTGCGAAGTGGTGGCGCCGCTCTCGGAGGCACGCAGGCGCTCGTAGAACGCGGCGTAATCGGTGATGTCGAGCTCGCGCTGCTGGTCCCCGTCAACCGAGACGTAGAGGCTGATCGTCTCGATCCCCCGTTCCTTCACCAGGTCGCAGGGAAGGTAGGCAGTGGTGTCGCAGACGACGGCGGTCGGGGCGCTCGCGTTCAACCGGGCAATTCTCGCAGACCCGTTCGCCGGAGCTTCCGACGCCGCTCGCTACACTTTGTGAAGTGACTGAGACGCCGCAAGCCGCGATCACCCTCTCCGACAAGGCCGTCGAGAAAATCGGCGAGCTGCTCGGGGGGCAGGTGGAGGGCCAAGAGCAGGCCCTCCGTGTCGCCGTCCGCGGCGGCGGTTGCTCCGGCTTCCAGTACGCGCTCGCCTTCGATCAGCCGAAGGAGGACGACAACGTCTTCGAGGTCGACGGCGTCGCCGTCGTCGTCGACAAGGTCAGCATGCAGTTCGTCTTCGGCTCCGAGGTCGACTACATCGAAGGCCTGCAGGGCGCCGGGTTCCAGGTCAACAACCCGAACGTCGTCGCCGCCTGTGGCTGCGGATCGTCTTTCCAGGTGAAAGACGACGCCCCAGCCGCCGTCTGACCGGCGCATCTCGGCGTCCTCGGTCGCTCGCGTGCAGAGCACGCCACGCTCCCTGCGTCCTGGATCTGCTTGGCCAGCCGGCGGCTGGCTTATTCGATCTGCAGCGGCGGCGATTGCGCCGGCAGGCCATCCGCGGGCGCCGATGCCGTGGCCGGCTGCTCGACGCCGAGGGCCTCGGCCAGCTCGCCGGACTCGAACATCTCCTCGACGATGTCGGCGCCGCCGAGCAGCTCGCCGTTGACGTAGAGCTGCGGGAAGGTCTGCCAGTCGGAGATCTCGGCGGTGACTTCGCGCAGCGGCTGCAGCGCCGGCAGCACGTCGATCGCGCCGTAGTCGACGTCCATCTGGTCGAGCACCTGGACGACCCGCATCGAGAAGCCACAGCGCGGTGCTTCCGGCGTGCCTTTCATGAAGAGCAGGACCGGGTTGGCTCCGATCAGCTCCTGGACTTTTGACTTCAGCTCTGGGTCGGCCATGGGAGGCATTCTAGGGAGCGGCGCAGCTCGGCCTACAGCTGCGTAGCGATCAGCCCGGTGATCGCTGCCAGAACTGCGATGAACGCGGCGAAGAGGCCGCCCCCGACGAGCAGGATCGTGTGCTGGAGGGAGTCGATCCGGCCGCTCAGCTCGCCGACTCGGCCGCTGAGTTCGTTGAACCGCCCATTCAGGTCGTCGAGGCGGGAATCGGTCCAGGTCGATCGCATTGACTCCATGCTCCGGATGCTAGGGATCAAGGTCGCGCGCGTGGCGAACCGAAGTGTAACTTTTTGTCTACGGCAAAGAAGTCTTGACGGACAGTGCGTGAATCGTGCCGTCATCGAAGCGCGCTTTGACCGCGGCCTTGACCAGGCGGTGCTGGTCGATGCGGGAGAGCCCCTCGAACTGGGGGGCGGTGACCTCGGCGCGCAGGTGCTGGCCGCCTCCGTCTTCGTCGAAGACATCGACCGACGCGCC
>DASUNU010000208.1:0-2640 GCA_036276995.1 Solirubrobacterales bacterium | reverse complement strand
CATCAGCGGCCTTCACCATATCACCGTGATCAGCGGCAACGCCCAGCGCAACCTGAACTTCTATGCCAATGTCCTGGGGCTGCGCTTCATCAAGAAGACGGTTAACTTCGACGATCCGAGCGTCTATCACCTGTACTACGGTGACGAGGTCGGTACGCCCGGCACGGTGCTCACCTTCTTTCCCTGGGAGCACATGAGGCTCGGCCGGCGCGGCGTCGGCGAGGCCTCGCTCACGCAGTTCTCCATCCCGCCGGGCAGCCTGCCGTTCTGGCGGGAGCGCCTCGAGCGGGCCGGGGCGCCGGTGGCCGGGCCGACCGCCGTATTCGGCGAGGAGCGTCTGGTGTTCGAGGACCCGGATGGCATGAAGGCGGCCCTTGTGGTTGCGACCGACCGTGACCAGCGAACGCCCTGGACAACCAGCGAGATCGGGGAGGATAGCGCAATCCGTGGCTTTCACGGCGTGACCCTCTCCCTCGCCGATCACACCGCGACCGCCGAGCTCCTGACTGCGCTGCTCGGCTACGAAGCAGCCGGCAAGGAGGGCAACACCTACCGGTATGCCATGCCGCCCGCGCGCTCTGCCCGCCTCGTGGACATCGTCGAGTTGCCGGGCGGCCAGCCCGCGCTACAAGCCGGCGGCAGCGTCCACCACGTCGCCTTCTCGGTGGCGGACCGGGCGGCGCAGGCAGAAGTCCGCGACCGGCTGGTGCATGCGGGTTATCAGGTCACGCCGCAGATCGATCGCAACTACTTCTTCTCGATCTACTTCCGCTCCCCGGGCGGGGTCCTGTTAGAGGTGGCGACCGAGGAACCTGGCTTCACGGTCGACGAGCCGGTCACGGAGCTCGGCCGCAACCTCAAGCTGCCGCAGCAGCACGAGCCACGGCGCGCCGAGATCGAGCGCGTGCTGCCGCCGCTCGCTGTCTGATAATCCGCGCACGCGCGGGAATGTTTTAGAGCCGCGCCGGAGCCCCACCATGGCCGACCCGCTCGACACCCACGTCCACCTCTTCAAGCCGAGCTTGAAGGCTGATCCACGCACCTTGCTCCTGTTGCACGGCACGGGCGACAACGAGCAGAGCTTCAGCCGGCTCGGCGCGCTGATGGCACCTGAGGCCGCCGTGCTCAGTGTCCGCGGCAATGCCCGGGAGAACGGCATGAACCGGTTCTTCCGCCGCCGGGCGGAGGGCGTCTACGACATGGAGGATCTCGCACGCCGCACCGCCGAGCTGATCGCCTTCATCGACGCCGCAGTCCGTCACTATGGGCTCCACCGCACGGGGCTCATCGGCATCGGCTACTCGAACGGCGCTAACATCCTGGCCAGCATGCTGTTCAGGGACGCGTCGGTAGCGCCCGCCGCGGTTCTGATGCACCCCTTGATCCCCTTCGCGCCCCCCGCCAATCCGAGGCTCGCCGGCAACCGGGTCCTGATCACGGCAGGCGAGCGAGATCCCGTCTGTCCGCCCGCGTTGTCACGGTCCCTGCACAGCTATTTTGAGCAGCAGGGGGCTCGAAGCCGTCTATTGTTCCATCCCGGCGGCCACGAGCTGGCGCCGGAGGAGATCGAAAGCGCGAGCGCCTTTGTCGCTGAAGCGACGCCGGTTACGCCTCGAGATGTGCGGGCGACGACCTGAGCTACATCGTCGCCAACAGTTGACGTGGCCAACGAAGCGGAGGTTCCCATGAGCTGGCTAAAGGCCGAAGACCCCAAATGCAAGACGATCACGGAGAAACGCAGCCCGATCGAGACCGTGATCGTGCCGCGGGCGCGCGACCTCGGCGATTTCGAGGTCCGGCGGGCGCTGCCGTCCTCGAAGAAGCAAATGATCGGTCCGTTCATCTTCTTCGACCAGATGGGCCCGGCCGAGTTCCTGCTCGGGCGCGGCATGGACGTCCGCCCGCATCCGCATATCGGGCTCGCCACCGTGACCTACCTGTTTCGCGGTGAGATCGCGCACAAGGACAGCCTCGGCACCGACTTGCCGATCCGGCCGGGCGAGGTCAACTGGATGACCGCCGGCAAGGGCATCGCACACTCGGAGCGCACCCCGCCGGACCATCGCGACGGGCACGAGGAGCTGTTCGGTATCCAGGCCTGGGTGGCGCTGCCTCGGCACGACGAGGAGCGCGATCCCGACTTCTCGCACCACGAGAAGGCTGCCTTGCCCCTGATTTCGGCCGAGGGCAAGGACGTTCGCCTGATCGCGGGCTCGCTCTACGGCGAGAGCTCGCCGGTTCCGACCTTCTCCGACATGTTCTACGCCGACTGCGCGCTCGAGCCAGGCGCATCGCTCCCGCTCGAGTGCGAGCACGAGGAGCGGGGTCTCTACCTGGTCGATGGCGCCCTGGAGATCGCGGGCACCCGCTTCGAGGCCGGCCAGCTCCTGGTCTTCCACCCGGGCGACGAGGTCACGCTCAGAGCGGTGACGCCGGCGCGATTCATGCTCCTCGGCGGGGAGCCGATGGATGGCCCGCGCTACATCTGGTGGAACTTCGTCGCCAGCACGAAGGACAGGATCGAGCAGGCCAAAGCGGACTGGAAGGCGGGCCGTTTCCGGCCGGTGCCGAACGACGACGAGTTCATCCCGCTGCCCGACAAGTGAGCCGTTGGGGCCTGCCCCCGCGCCGCCGCGATCT
>DASUNU010000207.1:0-9666 GCA_036276995.1 Solirubrobacterales bacterium | reverse complement strand
CCCTCCGGCGTCTCAGGACACCGCGCGGCTCGCGTAAATAGAATCCCGCGCCGCCCTTGAGTCACGAGTTCCCCCACTGCTGATGCGCGAGAAGAACCCGGTCACCCACGAGGAGAAGCTCGCCTACCTGCGCGAGCTGCGCGAGTCCGCGATCAACTCCGCCTCCGAGGAGGCGGTCGAGAAGCAGCACGCGAAGGGCAAGATGACCGCCCGCGAGCGGGTTGAAAAGCTGCTCGACCCCGGCTCCTTCGAGGAGCTCGACACCTTCGTGCGCCACCGCACCTACGACTTCGAGATGCAGAAGAAACGGCCCTGGGGCGACGCCGTCGTCACTGGCCACGGCACGATCGACGGCCGCACGGTCTTCGTCTTCTCGCAGGACTTCACGGTCTTCGGCGGCAGCCTCGGCGAGGTGATGGCGGAGAAGATGTGCAAGGTGATGGACCTCGCCGCCGACGTCGGGGCGCCGGTGATCGGCATCAACGACTCTGGCGGCGCCCGGATCCAGGAGGGCGTGGTCTCGCTCGGCGCCTACGGCGACGTCTTCGCCCGCAACGTCAAATGCTCCGGAGTGATCCCGCAGATCAGCCTGATCATGGGTCCCTGCGCCGGCGGCGCCGTCTACTCGCCGGCGATGACTGACTTCATCTTCATGGTCAAGGAGACCTCGCACATGTTCATCACCGGTCCGGAAGTGATCAAAACGGTGACCGGCGAGGAAGTTGAGTTCGAGGAGCTCGGCGGGGCGATGAGCCACAACTCGAAGTCGGGCGTCGCCCACTTCGCCTCCGAGGACGAGGAGAGCTGCCTCGAGGACGCCCGCTACCTGCTCAGCTTCCTGCCCTCGAACAACCTCGAGGCGCCGCCCCGCTTCGAGCCCGCTGACGACCCCGAGCGCGAAGACGAGGAGCTCGACTCGATCGTCCCCGACGATCCCTCCAAGCCCTACGACATGCGCGACGTGATCGCCCGCATCGTCGACGACGAAGAGTTCTTCGAGGTCCACGAGCACTTCGCCAAGAACATCGTCTGCGGCTTCTCCCGCCTCGACGGCTTCCCGATCGGGATCGTCGGCAACCAGCCTGCTTTTCTCGCCGGCGTGCTCAACATCGAGGCCTCCGAGAAGGCGGCCCGCTTCGTCCGCACCTGCGACTGCTACAACGTCCCGATCCTCACCCTCACCGACGTTCCCGGCTTCCTGCCCGGGACCGATCAGGAGTGGAACGGGATCATCCGCCACGGCGCCAAGCTGCTCTACGCCTACACCGAGGCGACCGTGCCGAAGCTCACGGTCGTCACCCGCAAGGCCTACGGCGGCGCCTACGACGTGATGGCCTCCAAGCACATGCTGGCCGACTACAACGTCGCCTGGCCGACGGCGGAGGTCGCGGTGATGGGCCCCGAGGGCGCGGTCAACATCATCTACCGCAAGGACATCGCCAACTCGCCGACCCCCGACGAGCGCCGCCAGAAACTGATCGACGACTACAAAGCCCACTTCGCCAACCCGTACTCGGCGGCGGAGCGGGGGTACATCGACGACGTGATCGAGCCGCGGCAGACGCGGCCGAAGCTGATCCGGGCGCTGCGGATGCTGCAGACCAAGCGGGTGGAGCAGCCGAAGCGGAAGCACGGGAATATTCCGCTGTAGCGCGGTAGCGGAGGAGGGGGTGGTAACCCCGCTCACTGAACTTCCGCCAGGTTCGTGCTCCCGCCGTCCGAGGTCGTGCGCCGGAGGCAAGGAAGTCAATACGTTCGCGGGGTCACCACCCCCTCCTCTGGCTCGCCTCCGGAGCTGGATATTCCTTGAGCACAGAAGTGGCTGAGTTCGGAAGGGCCGCTCGAAGCACAGAAGCTCCGCGAGCCAGACGGCTGATCCGCCTCGAAGCATTCAACCGCTTCGGCCTCTGACCGCAAAGCTCGCGTATCCCCTATTCGGGGGAGTTCAGGAGCTCGATTGCTGGAGGGCCGGTGCGCCCCCGCGAACGTATTGACTTCCTTGCGTCCGGCGCACGATCTCGGACGGGCCGCCACCGCTACTCGCGGAAGTTTAGTGAGCGGGGGCGCACCGGCCCTCCTCTCAAACCCCTTCAGAATCAGGGAATGCGGGTCGCCGCCTCGCGCTTCGAAGCCCAAGTAGCCAACGGCGCCGCGGTCAGCTCGTCCCAGGCCGCATCCTCGCCAAAGAACTGCATAACCACGAAATGGAGCAGCCCCGGCAGCATCTCCGGCGCCGTCTCGGGATCGTCGCTCATCAATTTAGTTCGCACAAGAGTCTCGATTGCCCCTACCATGAAGGTCGCCGTTACTGGAGGTGGAGCTTGGCGAGAGGAAATCTCGCGGCGCGCGCCGTCGATGGCGTGGGAGAGGCGCTCCATCACAACATCATGTTCAGCGAGTGCAGCGCCGGCCGCGGCATGCACCTCGACGAGCAGCGCGCGGGCCATCGCCGGCTGGTTGGCGCAGAACTCGAGCAGCTCGGCCAGCGCCGCCCGCAGGCCCTCGCGCCAGCCCGGCTGACGCTGGGCGACCGCGGTGAGGCGGGCGTAGAGCCAGCCGGCGGCCTCGCGGTAGGCCTGCGCGAAGCAGTCGTCCTTGTCCTCGAAGTGCTTGTAGAAGGTCGCCCGGCTCGCGCCGGCCTGCTCGATCACGTCCTGGACCGAGATCTGCTCGTAGCCACGCTCACCGCTGGCCAGCAGCATCGCCTCCAGCAGGCGCTCGCGGGCGGGGCGCTTGCGGCGGCCGGGGCGGGTGGGGAAGGGGACGACCGAGGCGCCGGTGTCGCTGTGCTCGACGGCTATGGGAGCTGGTTCTGGCATCGCCTTCCCCTTCTGAAAACAGTCACCTTTTGTCTAGATATAGCAGCTTTCAGAGACACCGGTGACCAGAACGCCAAAGTTTCTGTAGAAAAGGAAATTAGACATCAGGTGAACGTTCTGGTATCTTGTTGGTATGGCGAAGGAGCAACGCCCCCTCTCCGAGCGGCTCTCGAAGCTGCCGCCGGGCCGACACCTGGTCCCCAGCGACTTCGTCTCCCAGAACCAGCGCGAGCGAATCCTCCTGGCGACGGCGGAGCTGGTCGCCGAGCGCGGCTACCAGAAGACCACGATCGAGCTGATCGCGAAGACCTCGCGGGTCGCCCTGGTCACCTTCTACGAGCACTTCTCCAGCAAGGAGGACTGCTTCCTCGCCGCCTTCGACGAGAGCGTCGCCGCGGCCCAGGAGGTCTTCGCCGAGCTGCTCGACCCCGAGGACGCCTGGCAGGACCAGATCTCCGCCGGCATCGAGATCTTCCTCGAGATGGTGGTGAAAGAGCAGGCGCGGGCGAAGCTCTGCATCGTCGAGGCCCAGGCTGCCGGCACAGCCTCGCTGGCCCGCTATCAGGGGATGCTGGAGAGCGTGGCGCCGAAGCTGCGCGAGGGGCGCGAGTTCAACCCGCGGTCGAGTCGGCTGCCGGACGGGCTCGAGGTGGCGATTGCCGGCGGGATCGCCTGGCTGGTGCACCAGCGGCTGGTGACCGGCGAGGTCGACGAGCTGAAGGCGCTGCTGCCGGAGATGCTGCAAGTGACGTTGACGCCGTACGTCGGCGAGGTGGAGGCGGGCCGGGCCGCCGACGAGGCTCAGGCGCGGGTGGCCGCCTGAGCGGAGACGAGTGCAGGGGGCAGGGCCGGCTGATGTGAGCAGCGGGATCGAGCCCGACGTCAACGTCGCCGAGGACCCGGTCCGCAAGCGGATCGCCACGGCGATGATCGAGCTGGCGGCCGAGCAGGGCCTCGAGGCCACCACGGTGGCGCAGGTCTGCGAACGCGCCGGGGTCGGCCGCGCCGCCTTCGACGCCAACTTCAGCGGCAAGGAAGACTGCTTCCTGCGGGTCCATGGCGAGATCGCGCTGGAGTTCTGCCAGCGCACCAGCGCCTCCTTCACTGGACCGCGCGCCTGGCACGACCGGATCTGGGCCGGGGCCTGGGCGGCGATGCGCTTCCTCCAGGAGGACGCCGAGCGGGCGCGCTTCTTCGTCGTCGCGGTCAACGGCGCCGGCGCCCGCGCCCAGGCTCGTCGCGATCGGGTCCTGCAGGGGCTGGCCGACATGATCGACGCCGGCCGCGGCGAGCTCGAGGAACCGGAGTCGGTCTCGCGAAGCACCGCCGAGATGGTCGCCGGGGCGATCTACGGCACGATCATGACCAAGGTCCGCGACGGCGCGATCGAGCGCGGTGAGGAATTCCTCCCCGAGCTCGTCTACATGGCGATGATGCCCTACCTCGGCGCCCGCGCCGCTGAGGACGAGTTGCTGGTCCAGCCGCTCCATTAGGGCTCGGGCCGAAATTGGCACAGAGTCGCGCGAGAGTTGGCCCGAAAGGGCCTTGTTTCGTGCAGACAGAAGCTTACGATGCGAGAATGCACGTGATGAGAGAGAGCTGGACCGACGAGCGCCTCGACGACTTCAGGCAGGAGGTCCGCGACGACTTCGACAGGGTCGACAAGCGCTTCGACAAGATCGACAAGCGCTTCGACAAAATCGACGAGCGCTTCCGCGAGGAGGACCGACGCTTCGAACACCTGGAGCACCGGATCGACGAAAAGTTCGAAGCGGCGAAATATCGAACCGACAAACAGTTCGAAGCGATGATGGACAGGAGCGACAAGCAGGTCGAAGCGATGATGGACCGCTTCGACCGCAAGTTCGACCAGCTTTACCTGCTGATCTTTCGCTTCGGCGGGGCGGCAATCCTTGCCTTGGTCGGCCTCTTCGTCACGCAGCTCTGAGGCCGGGCGGCGGCGGGGGCGTCGAGTATCGTCGGGGCGTGGCGAAAGCGGCGGCAAAAGGCAAGGGCAAGAAGGCGGCTGAGCAGGCGCCGGAGAAAGCTGCGGCGGCTCCCCGGCTACCGGCCGGGCGGCACGGATTGCCGCGCGAGTTCATCGCCCAGAACCAGCGCGAGCGGATCATCACGGCGCTGGTCGACACCGTCGCCGAACGTGGCTACAACGCCACCACCGTCGCCCACATCACCAAAGCGGCCTCGGTCTCGCGCCGCACCTTCTACGAGCACTTCGCCGACAAGGAAGCCTGCTTCCTCGCCGCTTACGAAATGGTCGCCGACCACATCCGCGAGTCGATGCAGACCGCGGCAGCGGCCTTCGAGGAGTGGCCACAGCAGGTGCGGGCGGCGCTGGCGACGATGCTGCGCTTCCTCGCCGGCGAGCCGGAGCTGGCCCGGGTCTGCATGATCGAGCCGATCGCCGCCGGCGGCGAGATCGCCGCCAAGCACCGTGAGTCGATGCAGGGCTTCGTCGAGATCCTCAAGGCCGGCCGACCCCAGCACAGCGGCGAGCGGCCGCTGCCGGAGGCGACGGAGGCGACCCTGGTCGGCGGCATCGTCTCCCTGATCGTGCGCGAGATCAACGCCGGCCGTACCGACCGGCTCGAGGCGCTGCTGCCTGACCTGGTCGAGCTGACCCTGGCGCCTTACCTCGGGGGCGAGGAGGCCGCGCGCCTCGCCCAGCAGTCCTGAGCCGCGCCTCTAGGGCACGGCCGTCGCCTCGGCCTCGACCGCGCGGCCGCCTTTGCCGGCGACCGCGGCGCCTTCCTCGCGGGTGAGCCGGTGCGCGAGGTAGACCGGGACGATCGAGAGCAGCACCACGAGCAGGGCGACGACGTTGACGATCGGCAGCTGGGTCGGGCGGAAAAGGTTGCGGAAGATCCAGATCGGCAGGGTTTCGGTGCCGGCCCCGATCGTGAACGTGGTGACGATGATCTCGTCGAAGGAGAGCGCGAAGGCGAGCAGCGCACCGGCCCCCAGGGCGCTGCGCATGTTCGGCAGGGTGACGAAGCGGAAGGTCTGCCAGGTGTCGGCGCCGAGGTCGGCCGAGGCCTCCTCGAAAGAGGCCGAGCTGCGGCGCAGGCGGGCGAGCACGTTGTTGTAGACGACGACGATGCAGAAGGTGGCGTGGCCGACGATCACGGTGAAGAGGCCGAGGTCGACGCCGAGCACCTGGGTGAAGGTGTTGCTGAGCGCGACTCCGGTGACGATGCCCGGCAGGGCGATCGGCAGCACGACCAGGAAGGAGATCGTCTCGCGGCCGAAGAAGCGGTGCCGCGCCACCGCCAGGGAAGCGAGGGTGCCAAGGACGACGGCGATTGCCGTCGCCGCCAGGCCGGCTTTGATCGAGGTCAGGAAGGCTTCGCGGGCCGCCTCGTTTTCGATCGCCTTCGGGAACCAGTCGAGGGTGAGCCCGGGCGGCGGCCACTTGATGATGTTGCTGGCGTTGAAGGCGTAGATCCCGACCACCACCAGCGGCACGTAGATGAAGGCGAGGCCCACCCCGACCCCGATTCGCAGCAGCGCGGTTGCGCGCCTCGAGAGCCGCATCAGATGTGCTCGAAGGCGCCCAGCTTGCGGGCAACCAGGAGGTAGGCGATCATCACCACGATCGGGACGAGCGCGAGGGCGGACGCGAGCGGCAGGTTGTTGGCGATGTTGTTGAAGATGACGTTGCCGATGAACTGGTTGTTGGAGACCAGGCGCGGGGTGATGTAGTCGCCCAGGGTGAGGGCGAAGGTGAAGATCGAGCCCGCGACCACGGCCGGGAAGGCGAGCGGCAGGATCACCCGCCGGAAGGTCGTGAAGGGGTGGGCGCCGAGGTCCTCGGAGGCGCTGATCAACGAGTTCGGGATCCGCTCCAGGCCGGCGTAGATCGGCAGGATCATGTACGGCAGCCAGAGGTAGCTCATCACCAGCCAGACGGCGACGTTGCCGTAGCCGGGGCCGTGCAGGCCGAACGGCTCCAGCGCCCAGTTGATGATGCCGTCGTTGGAGAGCATCGTGCGCCAGGCGAGGACCTTGACCAGGTAGCTGGACCAGAGCGGCAGCAGCACGGCGACGACGAGGATCGCCTTGCCGCGGCGGCTCGCCAGCTTGGCCATGTAGAAGGCGATCGGGAAGGCGAGGACGGCGTCGGTGACCGTGACCAGGGCGGCGATCAGGACGGTGCGGCCGACGATGTCGCGGTAGACCGGTTCCTCGAACAGCGTCTTGAAGTTCTCGAGGCTGAAGTCCTGGATGACCTGCCCGCTGAGCGGATCGACCGACCAGAAGGCGGCGATCAGCATCACCGCCAGCGAGCCCAGGTAGCCGACCACCAGCCAACCGATCGGCCCCGCCAGCAGCGTCCCCGCCTGCAGGCGGGGACGGCCGTGGAAGAGGCCGGCGAGCCTGCGGCCCACCGACCTCCTCCGCATGACGGCTTCAGCCGCCATCGCTCACGACCGCTCGCTCACCCCTTGATCGCGGTCCAGGCCTGGACCCAGTCGTTGTAGTCCTTGCAATCTTCCTCGCCGTTGCCGCAGTCGGCGAGCGGGGTCTCCCAGTAGTAGACCCGCTCCCAGAAGGCGGGGTTGTCGGCGTGGTATTTCCCGCAGAAGTTTTTATCTGCGGTCTCGTCGCAGGCCAGGCTCTGGGCCGGCGCCTCGCCGAAGTATTCGGCCACTTCGGCGTTGACTTTCGGTTCGATGATCCAGTTCATCCACTCGTACATGCAGTTCGGATGCTTGGCTTCGGAGCTGATCATCCAGGTGTCCGACCAGCCGGTCGCACCCTCTTTGGGTAGGAAGCCCTGGCTCGCCGGGCTGGCCGCGACCGGGGCCCCTTCGCCTTTCAGTTCGAAGTACTGGTACTGCCAGGTGGTGCCGACCTGCGCATCGGCGTTGGCGAAGGCGGAGATCTGCTTGGTCGCTTCCGACCAGTATTCGCCGACGTTGGGGCGCTGTTCTTTCAGCAGGTCGACCGCCGCTTCGAACTGCTCTTCGTTGAGCTCGTAGGGGTTTTCGATTCCCAGATCGGGCTCGTGCATCTTCAGGTAGACGGCCGCGTCGGCGATGTAGATCGGGTCGTCGTAGACGCTGATCCTGCCCTTGTACTGGGCCGCTTTCTTCGGGTCGAGGATGACGTCCCAGGAGGTCGGCGCGGGCGTGACGTCGTCGCTGTTCCACATCAGCAGGTTGGCGCCGCGGCCGTGCGGGATCCCGTAGGGCTTCCCGTCGAAGGTGTTGTAGGGCTGGTCCTTGAGGTCGTCGAAGACCGTCTCGTAATTGGGGACGAGGTCGACGTTGACCGGGTCGACCGCGCCGGCGGCGACGAGCCGGGCGGAGGCGTTGCCGGAGGCTGAGACACCGTCGTATTCGCCGCTCTCCATCAGTTTCACCATTTCGTCCGAGGTGCCGGCCACGGTGTTGTTGACTTTGCAGCCGGTTTTCTGTTCGAACGGTTTGGACCAGGGCGGTTCGACGTAGCCGGCCCAGGAGATCAGGTCGACCTGACCCTCGCCTTTGCCGACCTGCTGCAGCTCTTCGCCGCCACCGGTGGTGCTGTCGTCGCTGGAGCCGCAACCGGCGAGAACGAGCATGAATACGACCAGACCGGCGATGACGAGCCACGCGGTGCGGGCTGAGTGAGCGTCCTTTCTCCTCATGGTGAGACCTCCTCGTTGTTGGACTTCCCCTGAATGGCGGCCGCGTGCTCCGGTCGCCATCCCACCAGGACCTCTTTCCCCTGCTCGGGGGCCGTCCCCGTGGACGCCCCTTCCAAGTTCTGCCGCACCAGCTGCAGGCTGCCGCCGGCCTCGAGCGCGACCGTGTAGCGGGTGACCATTCCCGCGTAGGCGACCTCGGTAACCCGCCCGCGCTCGCTGTGCAGTCCGTTTGCGACCGCCTCGGGGTCGAGCAGCTGGATCTTCTCGGGCCGGATCGTCAGCCGCCTGCCCTCGCGCTCGATCAGGTTGGAGACGCCGACGAAACCGGCGACGAACTCGTTCCGTGGCTGCTCGTAGAGCGACCGCGGTGGGCTCACCTGCTCGATCCGCCCCTCGTTGAAGACGGCGATCCGGTCGCTCATCGTCAGCGCCTCGTCCTGGTCGTGGGTGACGTAGACGAAGGTGATCCCGACCTCGCCCTGGATCGTCTTCAGCTCCACCTGCATCTGCTCGCGCAGCTTCAGGTCCAGGGCTCCCAGGGGCTCGTCCAGCAGCAGCACCTTGGGCCGGTTGACGATCGCCCGCGCCAGCGCCACCCGCTGTCGCTGGCCACCGGAGAGCTCGCCCGGCTTGCGCTCTGCGTAGCCGGGCAGCCGCACCATCTCCAGCGCCTCGTCGCGCCGCTTCGCCCGCTCGCCCTTGTCCACCCTGCCCACCCGCATCCCGTAGGCGACGTTCTCGCCCACCGTCATGTGCGGGAACAGGGCGTAGTCCTGGAAGACCGTGTTCACCGCCCGCTCATAAGGAGGGACCCCGCTGACGTCCTCCCCCGCAAGTTCGATCGTCCCCCCGCTGGGATCCTCGAACCCGGCGACCATCCGCAGCGTCGTCGTCTTCCCCGAGCCGGAAGGACCGAGAAACGTGAAGAACTCCCCGCGCTCGATCTCAAGGTCAATTCCAGCGACAGCGACGACCTCGCCATAGTGCTTGGTGAGGCTTACCAGTCGGATGTCGGGAACTGACGGGGTTACGAAATGACGTTATCCCAGGCGTTCAGGAAAGCAAGGACAAATCGAAAGGCTTTGGTTGGCCGAGGTGGAGTAGGGGTGGGCGTGAGGGTGGAGGGGCGGGGTGTCCCTCTCACTCGCCTACCTGGCTGGGTCGGGGGTGGCCGTCCGAGGGTCGTGCTCCCGGCCA
>DASUNU010000206.1:0-3932 GCA_036276995.1 Solirubrobacterales bacterium | reverse complement strand
CTTCGCGGGTCGCGAGCTTGTATCCGGCCACTGTCCTAATCCTCCCGTCCTGGATCCTGCCCGTCTTCGCCCTCGTCCTCTTCGTCGTCGCCCTGCTCGAGCGCGGTGCCTGAGACCGAGCCACGCGAGCCGGGGTGGTAGTGGGTCTGGAAGCTCTCGAGCAGGCGGTCGCGGCCGTCTTCGTCGATCGGCGTCTCGTCGGAGATCCGCACCCAGTCGGCGCCCTCGTAGGCCTCCATGTTGAAGACCTCCTGGTCGATCGAGGCGGAGTCGTCGACCACGACGACGACCTCGGTCTGGGGGTTGAAGTAGGTGCCGGGCTGGACCAGCAGCTCCTCGACCTCGTAGAGATTGTCCTCCGCACCTGCCATCAGCGCGATCCTATGAGATCGGCGAGCTGGCGCTCGGTCTCGGCCTCGACGTCGAGCGGCTGGAGACCCTGGCGCATCCGCCGTTCGTTGCGGCTGACCACCAGTTGGCGGACCTCTGTCCGCAGTGTCGCCAGCTGTCGCTCCTGCGGCGCGGCCGGCGCGGCGGGGCGCAGCAGCCGCTCCGCCTCCGCCTCGACGTCGATCGGGTCCTCGCCGCGCCGGCGCAGGCGGCTTGCCTTCGCCTCCAGCATCTGCCGCACCTCGGCCGCTTGGACTGCGGGATCGACCGTCAGCTCGGGACTGCGCAGGTAGCGCGGCAGCGTCAGATCCTGGTCGATCGAGAGCGCTCCCTTGCCGATCGAGCGGTAGGCCTCGCCGGCCCGCGAGAAGGCGAGGGTGGCGAAGGGGACGGCGATCAGGGCGATCAGCACCAGGACGGTGCCGTTGTCGATCGCCACCGCGCTCGTCACCCATGGCATGAAAGAAGGGTAAACCGCCCATGAAGGCGGGCACATTCGCTACCCTTCGCTTGGTTGACTGACCAGTCAATCGGTGGAACGCCCGCTCTTGGCGGCGCTCCCGAAAAAGGCTTAAGCACTACGGAAAAGGAGCACCGAGTGGCGGTTGACTTCACCCTGACCGATGAGCAGAAGGACCTGCGCGAGCTGGCCCACAGCTTCGCCGACAAAGACATGCGCAAAGTCGCGTGGGAGTACGACGTGGACGGCACCTGGCCGCAGGATGTGATCGAGAAGGCCTGGGAGGTCGGGTTGATGAATACCCACGTCCCCGAGGCCTACGGCGGTCCGGGCCTGGACTACCTCTCCGGCTGCCTGATCGAGGAGGAGTTCGGCTGGGGCTGTTCCGGCATCGGCACCTCGCTGGCGGCTAACGGCCTCGCCTCCGCGCCAATCACGCTGGGTGGTTCCGAGGAGACGAAAAAGAAGTACCTGGGGGCGCTCTGCGAATCCCCGAAACTGGCTTCCTTCTGCCTCACCGAGCCGGATGCCGGCTCCGACGTCAGCGGGATGAAGACCAAGGCCGTGAAGAAGGGCGACAAGTACGTCCTCAGCGGCTCCAAGTGCTTCATTACCAACGGCACCTACGCCGACTATTTCACTGTCTTCGCCAAGACCGACCCCGAGGCCGGTCACCGCGGGATCAGCGCCTTCGTCGTCGACGCCGATTCCGCCGGGGTCAGCGTCGACAAGAAGGAGGACAAGATGGGCCAGCGGGCGTCCAACACCGCGACCATCTCCTTCGACGAAGTCGAGGTCCCGGCCGAGAACCTCCTGGCCGAGGAAAACAAGGGGTTCAAACTGGCGATGATGACCCTCGATCGCACCCGCCCGGGGGTCTCGGCGATGGCCGTCGGGATCGGCCGCGCGGCGCTCGAGTACGCCACGGACTACTCCAAAGAAAGGGTCCAGTTCGGCGTCCCGATCGCGATGCACCAGGCGATCCAGTTCATGATCGCCGACATGGCGACCAAGGTCGAGGCTGCCCGCCTGCTGACCTGGAACTCCGCCTTCCTGCTCGACCAGGGGATCCGCGCCAGCCGCGTCTCCTCGATGGCCAAGCGTTTCGCCGCCGACTCGGCGATGGAGATCACCACCGACGCCGTCCAGGTCTACGGCGGCTACGGCTTCATCAAGGAGTACCCGGTGGAGAAACTGATGCGTGACGCGAAGATCATGCAGCTCTACGAGGGCACCAGCCAGATCCAGCGTCTGGTCATCGCCAAAGAAGTGCTGATCCCGCGCCAGGCCGAAGACGCCCCCGCGCCGGATGCCAAGGCTCAGGCCTCCGAGCAGAGCCAGAGCGACCAGGCAGCCGCTACGGTCTAGCTCATGAACGTCTCCGAGCGCGTCGCCCACGGTAAGGCGGCGCGCTCGGTTTCTCCTCGCTCGGCCCACGCCGGCTGGGAGCCGGCAGGCGGCCGTGAGGACCCGGTCGCGATCCTCGAGCGCCAGGCGGCGACGCGGGTGCCGGAGCTGGTGCCGATCCGCTACGGGCGGATGGCCGCGTCGCCCTTCGCCTTCTTCCGCGGCGCCGCGGCGGTGATGGCAGCCGACCTCGCGACCACTCCTGATTCAGGCCTGCGGGTGCAGACCTGCGGCGACGCCCACCTCTCCAATTTCGGCGCCTTCGCAGCTCCCGACCGCCGCCTCGTCTTCGACCTCAACGACTTCGACGAGTCGCTGCCGGGTCCCTGGGAGTGGGACCTCAAGCGCCTTGCCGCCAGCTTCGCGATCGCCGGCCGCGAAAACGGCTTCGGGCGCAAGGAGCGTGAGGGGGCGACGCTGACCGCGGCGCGCGCCTACCGCGAGGCGCTGCGAGAATTTGCCGGCCAGGGCAATCTCGAGGTCTGGTACGCGCGGCTCGACGTCGAAGCGGTGCTGGGCGAGATCGAGGCCGAGGACCCGAAGTCGGTCAAGCAGGTGCGCAAGGGCATCGCCAAGGCCCAGGCCAAGGACAGCCTGCGGGCGCTGGAGAAGCTGACCGTGGAGGTCGACGGCGAACTGCGCTTCGCCAGTCGGCCGCCGCTGCTGGTTCCGGCCGAGGAGCTGCTGCCGGAGGCCGAGGCCCA
Organism: Solirubrobacterales bacterium; assembly: GCA_036276995.1. Taxonomy (GTDB): domain Bacteria; phylum Actinomycetota; class Thermoleophilia; order Solirubrobacterales; family 70-9; genus VAYN01. The sequence continues at coordinate 971 of DASUNU010000206.1, read as the reverse complement.
CGACCTCGTGCAGATGCTGCGTCAGGTGCTCGCCTCCTACCGCGACTCGCTGCCCCGCGACCGCCAGCACCTGCTCGACGGTTACGAGTTCCGCCACATCGCCCGCAAGGTGGTCGGGGTGGGTAGCGTCGGCACCCGCGCCTGGGTCGTGATGCTGAGTGGTCGCGACGATGGCGACCCGCTCTTCCTACAGGCGAAGGAGGCCGAGGCCTCGGTGTTCGAGCCCTACGTCGGCGCCAGTCGCTTTCAGAATCATGGTCGCCGCGTGGTCGAGGGCCAGCGGCTGATGCAGGCGGCCAGCGACATCTTTCTCGGCTGGTGCCCCGCCGTGGGCATCGATGGCAAGCAGCGCGACTTCTACGTGCGCCAGCTCTGGGACTGGAAGCGCTCGGCCGAAGTCGAGCGCCTCACCCCGCGTGGCCTCGCGCTCTACGCCCGCATCTGCGGCTGGACCCTGGCTCGCGCCCACGCCCGCTCCGGTGACCGCGTCGCGATCGCCGCCTACCTCGGCGGCGGGGACTCCTTCGACCGCGCGATCACCGCCTTCGCCGAGGGGTATGCCGACCAGAGCGAGCGCGACCACGCCGCCCTGGTCACCGCGATCGCCGCCGGCCGAGTCGCAGCAACCGACGCGTAGCGAGCTCCGCATTTTCCGGCCACCGCGCGTCCCCGCGGGGGAGAACCCGCTGGGTGGTCGACCTTTATGCCGCTATGCGGGACAAAGGTCGACCACGCCAAGGGGTTTCGCTGCGGGGGCTGGCGGAGAGGCAGCATGGTGTCGTCTCGGTTCGTCAATTGGTGGGCTTGATCGGCTTCTCGAGGAGCAAGATCTCTCGGGAAGTTGCTGCCGGTCGCCTGCATCGGTTGGGACAGGGTGTCTACGCCGTAGGGCACGCGCGCCTCTCGAACGAGGGGTGGTGCATGGCGGCTGTTCTGGCTTCCGGCCCTCGCGCCCTGCTCAGTCACTACTC
>DASUNU010000205.1:0-2944 GCA_036276995.1 Solirubrobacterales bacterium | reverse complement strand
TCATCGAGCTGGCACGCGCGTTCCGCGCGATGGAGCGGCCGCGCGGCGCGCCCCAGCTGCGCTTCCTGCTGTTCGACGGCGAGGAGGCGACCGACGACAGCCGCCCGTTCCGCGCGACCGGCCTGCGCGGCTCGACCGCATACGCGAGGCGCCACGACGGCGAGATCGGGACGCTGATCCTGCTCGACTTCATCGCCGCGAAGGACCTCAGCATCCGGCGCGAGCGCAACTCCGACCGCCGCCTCTGGCGGCAGCTGCGCGCGGCGGCGCGCAAGGTCGGCGCCGGCACGGCGTTCCCGTCCGGCAGCCTCAGCGCCGGGGTCACCGACGACCACGTGCCGTTCCTCGAGCGCGGCGTGCGCGCGATCGACGTGATCCAGTGGCCGTACGTCTGCTGGCACGAGCGCTGCGACGACATGTCGGCGGTGAGCGAGCGCTCGCTCGACAGGACCGGCGAGGCAGTGCTGCAGCTCGTTCGTACACTCTGGCGGCAGTGACCGCTGCTCCCGACAAGCTGCTGCTCGCCGCCCCGCGCGGCTACTGCGCGGGCGTCGACCGCGCGGTGCAGACCGTCGAGCGCGCGCTCGAGCTGCACGGCGCGCCCGTCTACGTGCGCAAGGAGATCGTCCACAACAAGCACGTGGTCGAGGAGCTGGCCAAGCGCGGCGCGATCTTCGTCGAGGAGGAGAGCGAGGTGCCGGAGGGCGAGATCGTCGTCTTCTCCGCCCACGGAGTCGCCCCCGCGGTCCACGACAACGCCGCCGCCCGCAACCTGCGCACGATCGACGCCACCTGCCCGCTGGTGACCAAGGTCCACGTCTCCGCCCGCCGCTTCGCCGCCCAGGGCTACACGATCGTGATGATCGGCCACGACGGCCACGAGGAGGTCGAAGGGACGACCGGCGAGGCGCCGGACAGCATCGTCCTGATCGAAACCGCCGACGAGGTCGAGTCGCTCGAGGTCCCCGACCCCGACAAAGTCGCCTTCATCACCCAGACCACGCTCTCGGTCGACGAGACCGCCGAGGTGATCGCCGCGCTCCGCGCCAAGTTCCCCGGCATCGTCAGCAGCAAGTCGGACGACATCTGTTACGCGACCACCAACCGCCAGATCGCGGTCAAGCAGCTCGCCCGCGAGTGCGACCTGGTCCTGGTGATCGGCTCGACCAACTCCTCCAACTCCAACCGCCTGGTCGAGGTCGCGCGCGAACATGGCGCCGCTTCGCACCTGATCGACAACCACAGCCAGGTCCAGGAGGAGTGGCTGGAGGGAGTCGAGACCGTTGGCATCACCTCCGGCGCCAGCGCCCCCGAGGAGCTGGTCGAGAGCCTCGTCACCCTCTTCCGCGAGCGCGGCGCCGACGACGTCTCCGAGCTGCGCACCGTCCACGAGGACGTCCGCTTCATGCTCCCGAAGGAGATCCGCCAGGAGGTCGCGGCGCGCGCCTAGTCGGCGTAGTGGTGGTGCAGCATCAGGTCGTTGCCGTCGGGGTCGCAGAACAGGGCCATGTGGCAGACGCCGGTGTCGAAGGTGTCGCCGTTGAACTCGACCCCCTTCGCCTCCAGCTCGGCCCGGGCGGCGGCGACGTCGTCGACGTGCAGGGCGGGATGGGCGTTTTTCTGGGGGACGAACTCCATCCCCATTTTCGCCGGCTCCCAGATCCCGAAGCAGGTCTCGCCGACCCAGAACTCGTAGTCGCTCTTCGGGTCCGGTTTGAGGCCCAGCGTCTCGACGTAGAAGGCGCGGGTGCGGTCGGCGTCGGTGGACGGGACGCCGACGAAATCGAGCTTGCTGATCATCGTTCCTCCTCGGGTTAGGGGATGCCTGCGGCGAAGCTGATTGACCAGATTCGCAGGCCGGGGGTGGGGCGGAGGTTAATCCGGTGTGCCTCGTGGCGGGGGTGTTTGACCAGGGGATACAGGGCCGGGTTGGCGACGGCGACGGTCCCGGCGGCCTCGCCGTCGAGCTCGATCGCGATCGCGCCGGCCCCCTCCACGGTCACGTAGGAGCCGCCGGCCGCGTACTCGAGCGCCAGCTCCTCGCCGTCCTCGCCGGCGACCCAGGGCCGCTCCCAGGACCCGCCCGGGAAGACCTCGGGGCTGGGGGCCATCACCCGGGCCCCGGGCGCGTCGGTCGGCCGCAGCGGCGCCATCGGCTCCGGCAGCTCCCGCAGGGCGTCGATCTCGCGCAGCTCTTCCTGGATCGCGATCTCGGTCTCCAGGTATTCCCCCTCGCCGAAGTGCGCCCAGGAGAGCGAGCCGCCGAGGCTCCAGAGAAAGAGGCTGGGCCAGCCGCCGCAGCCGTAGGCGGCCCAGAGGTCGTGCTCGGCGTCGATCGCGACCGGGAACTCGACGTCGAGCACGGTCAGGCCGGGGGCGACGACGGCCGGGTCGGCGCCGAACGGGAAGCGCGGGGACTGGACCCCGATCACGCTCAGCCCGGCCTCGCGGTAGCGGCGCGCCCACTCGCTTACGTAGGGCAGCGTGCGCACGCTGTTGAGCTGGGCGAATTCGATGAAGTGGACCAGCGCCGGACCGCCCGCGGTCAGGGCCGGCATCGACTCCGGCTCGAGCCCGATCCAGGCCATCCCCTCGGGCAGGTCGGGGGTGGCGATGTTTTCTCGGCCGGGGCGCACCCCCGGACGTTATCCTGGGCCGCCGTGGCTGAGCTTGGCGCCTTCCTCCTGCCGGCAGCGCCGCTCCTGGCGCTGATCGTCTGCCTGCTGTTTCGCCGCTATCCCGGGTGCGAGGCGGTCGTCCGCCTCTCCGCGTGGATCGCCGCTGGCCTGCGCGCTTTGCGGAGCACAGCCTCGCGGCTCTGGGAGCCGCCGCGGCCCCGCTGCGCCGCTCCCACCGGCGGGCTCTTGCTCGCCCTCTCGATCTCCGGCCGCGCTCCCCCCGCCTAGCGCCGTCCCGCTTCGGCTTTACGCGGCTGGCCCCGATC
>DASUNU010000204.1:0-22330 GCA_036276995.1 Solirubrobacterales bacterium | reverse complement strand
AGGGTCGCCGGCACCGGGACGACCCGGCCGGCGTCGGGCTCGCCGTGGTCGGTCTTGGTGCCCTCGAGTATCCGGCCCTCGTGGGCGGTGCGGCGGACTTGGAGGGTCTCGCCGTTGAAGTCTTCGCGGCGAAGGGGCAGCACCTCCCCCAGCCTCAGACCGCAGTCGGTGAAGACGCGGACCAAGGTCTCGTAGCGGCCGGCCGCTTTCGCGAAAGCGTGCATTTCCTCGAAGGTGAAGACGCGGATCGGGCGGGGCTTTTTCCTCGCCCTCGGATCGTTGGCGCGGATGCGGATGCCCTTGAAAGGGTTGAGGTCGCAGACTTCGTCAGTGATCGCGTCCTCGGCCATCGCCGAGAGGGAGCGGAGGATGCCGACCGCGCCGGTGGTGGCCCGACCTTCGACCTTGAGCATGTGGTCGACTAGGGCGAGGGTGTGGCGGCGGCGCAGTTCGCGCAGCGGCCAGTCCTTGAGGGCGATGCCCTCGACCACAACGTCGGCGACCCGGCCAATGCGGTGATTGTAGGTGTCGTTGGTGCGCTCGGAGCGCGGGTGGCGCTCGGTCCACGTCTCGAAGTAGTCGCCCAGCGTGTCGGGTCGGTCGGAGAGCCCATACGCCTCGTCAATCGCTTTCTGGGCTTCGCCCTTCCTGGCGAACGTGCCCTTGCCTCGGTTCCAGCTCGGTTTGGCGATGTGGTGTCTGCCGTCGCGGCCGGTGTAGCGGGCGACCCATACGACCTTGCCGGAGGGATTGCGCCTTCTGATCGGCGACTCGTGCCTCATGCCGCTTCGTCCCGGTTGCGGGCGAGGAAGTGCTCGACGTCGGCGGGATCGATCCGGCGAGCGGCGCCGAGCTTGTAGCTGGGCAGCTCGCCTCGGCGAATCCAGTTGCGGACGGTGCGATCCGAAACCGCGAGATAGCTGGCGAGGCTGCGCTCGGTGAAAAAGGCTGGCAAGTCGGTTTTCCGTTTCATGCCAGCTACGTCCGGCGAGCAGGCAGAACGTCCCCGGAGATTCCTCTGCGTTCCTCTGAGGCCACTCCTTGGACGGCCCTCCCCACCCGCCAAATGCGCGGCGCAGCCGCGCCACAATCGGCGGTGGGGAGGCCGACCGAAGGTCAAATGACGCGGATCGACTAGATGGCCGGCTTCAGGCACGAAAAGCGAACTCCTGTTCGGGTTCATAATGTGTCGGGGGTCGCGGTTGGGTGCTGCGGAGCGTGTTCGGGGTGCCTCTACGTGCTCACTTTCATGTCGATTTCTCCATTGAGGAGAAATCGAAGGGCTGGCTTGCTCGGGACACAGCAAAGGTCCGGTGACGAGGAGATCGTCTGCGAACTTCTCGGGAGGTCGATCATCGACGCCGCGCTCATCCGAACCGCCCCCGCCGCACGTCGCCGGGCGTCCAGTTGATCCCCGCCATCAGCTCGGCGGGATCGACTTCAAGGCTCGCGCAGAGCTTCGCCAACGTGTCGATGCGAGCGACCCGCAACCCGCGCTCAAGCTGGCTGATCTCGGTGCGGTGGACGGAGGCGCGGACGCTCAGCTCGTCCTGGGACATATCCGCCCCTCGGCGGACTCGGGCGAGGTTGTCGCCGAACTGAGCGGCGATATCCATCAGCCGGCCTCCACACGGACGATGAACCGGCCACTCGGCGGCACCCGGCGCGGCGTCCACGCCATGCCTTTGAGCAGGTCACCGGGCGGGACTTGCAAGGCACCCGCGAGTTTGATCAGCGTGTCGATTCGCGCCAGACGAATGCCGCGCTCAAGCTGGCTGATCTCGGTCCGGTGAAGCGCGGCTAGGAACCCCAGCTCCTCCTGGGTCAGATCGGCTGTGCGGCGGGCCAGGCAGACGTTGTCGCCAAAGCAGCGGGCGAGATCTACAGCGGCCATTAGGACAGGCCCAAGGCCGCGAAGTACAGGGCCGCCCGCGAGGGCGCGAGGAAGCGTCCCTCGCGATGCACGAGTCCAGCACCAACCAGCTCGCGCACTGCGCGGCTGCCAGCGTCTTCGGGGTCGCCTCGGTCCGGGTCGGCGTGCAGGACAAGGATCAGCTCATCCATCGTCAGTCGGGTCGGGTGTTCGGCTAGGAGGAGAGCCAGGACGGCGCTCTCGGTTCTCTTGTCCTCCCCTGCCGGGGAGAGGGGATCGAGCGATGCCCGACCCGTAGGGTTCTGATCAGCCATGAGGAGCGTGGTCTCCTTGTGGTCAGGCCCCCGGTTGGCGTTCCACCGCCGGCCGGGGGCCGCTTTGCGTTATGTCCCGAAGCTAGCAGGATCAAAGATATATCTCCACTAGCTAACTATCTAGACCAGACCATCGGAAGCTGAGACCGTGCCCACATGGCCCCTTCCGAACAACCTCAGCCAGCGCTCGGCGCGGCGATTCGCCAACTGCGAATCGACCGGGACGCGACTCAGGAAGCCGTGGCCCACGCGGCCGGCATCACGACCGCGACCCTCGGCGTGATCGAGCGCGGTCTCTCCAACCCGACCTGGGCGACGGTGAAGGGGATCGCCGCCGCGCTCGGCGTCTCGATGGCCGAGCTGGCGAAGCGCGCTGAGAAGCACGAATAGCCCTCTCCGGCCACAGGGTCGGATGAGACAGAAATGAGACACAGGCACGGCGGAACGCTCCGGAACCGCGTGGCACCCACCGGAGCGCCTCTCCGGCACCAAGCCGAAGACTTGGCTCTGTACCGGGCTATCCCCGGCACTGAGCGGAACAGCGAGGAGTGCGCCCGACGGGAGTCGAACCCGCGACCTTCGGCTTGAAAGACCGACGCTCTTTGGGCCCCCGAAAGGACCCGTTGACCACTGAGCTACGGGCGCCTATCGGGCATCGTACCCGCGGGAAGGGGTTTGAGCATTGCCGCCTGGCTAGGGTCTGGACATGGATCTAGGTCTGGAGGGGCGTGTCGCGTTGGTGATGGGCGCGAGCCGGGGGCTCGGGCGGGGGATCGCGGCTGTGCTGGTGCGGGAAGGGGCGCGGGTGGCGATCGTCAGCCGGTCGCTGGGGCGGCTCGAGGAGGCGGCGGCTGAGATTGGTCTGGCAGCGGTGCCGTTCGTGGCGGATGCCGCCGATTCCGGGCGGCTGGCGGCGCTGCCGGGCGAGGTGGCGGAGGCGCTCGGGCCGGTCGACATCCTCGTCGCCAATACGGGCGGCCCGCCATTCGGGGGCGCCTTTGAGCACGGGCTCGAGGAGTGGGAGCAGGCCTATCGCTCGCTCGTCCTCGCCCCGCGCGTGCTCGCCGAGGCGGTCGTCCCCGGCATGCGCGAGCGCGGCTGGGGCCGGATCGTCAACGTCGGCTCCAACACCACCCGCGAGCCGAACCCGGCGCTCAATCTCTCCAACGCCCACCGCATGGCCGCGGTCGGCTTCCTCAAGACCCTGGCGGGCGAGGTCGCCGGCGACGGGATCACCGTCAACACCGTCGCCACCGGGCGCTTCGCGACCGAACGGCTCGCCGATGCCGGCGGCTCGCTGGAGGCGGCCGAAGAGGCCGCGCGCCGCGAAGTCCCCGCCGGCCGGCTCGGCACGGCCGAGGAGTACGGCGACCTGGTCGCCTTCCTCTGCTCCGAGCGCGCCGCCTACATCACCGGGACCGTGATCCCGATCGACGGCGGCCTGCTGCGCTCGGCCTACTGAGCGCGCTGCTCGGCCGCCAGCTTCAGGGTGACCGGCTTGACCACGGTCTGGGGCGCGCCGCCGGTGCTCGGCGTGAAGACGAACGCGGGCCACAGCTTCACCTTGCCGGTTTCGCGCAGCTTCGCGAGCTTGGCGCCCTTCGCTTTGACGATCAGCTTCAGCGTCGCGGCCCGGCTCGATCCGGCCTTGCGCCTCACCAGCCCTTCTCCCCGCATCACCACTTCGCCGCCGGCCGGCAGAACGACCGGCAGCGTCGCCGTGCCCTTGGCCGGGTCGCGGGTCAGCTTGCCGAAGTCGAGCAAGCCGATCGCCGGCTTCGGCGCCGGAGCCGACACAGAAGCGGACGGGTCCTCGGGCGCCGGCGGTAAGCCGGGGCAGACGACCGTCGGCACGAACTCGTAGGCGCCGATGTCCGGCATCGGCGGGCCACCGATGCAGGCCGGCTGCAGGCGCGGCCCGCCCGCCAGGTCGAGCAACCCGAACTGCGCCAGCGTGGTGCCGGAATCGACGGTCGGCGAAGACGCGAGCGGCCGGAAGTCCCCGTTGGCCGGATCCACCAGCTGCGGAGCGACGGTCTGGTTGCCGTTGGTCCCGGCCGGCGTGAAAGTGAAATCGGTGCCGGCGCTGAGCGTGGTGTCGACCGCGGCGAAACTGGAGTTGGTGGTGGTCACCGCGGCAGAGGCCCCGTCGCCGACGTTGATCGACAGCTCGCCGATCCCACCCTCCTCCGTGAGCAAGATCGAGTTGGTGATCGTGGCGGTGAATTTCGCTTTTTCGTGCGCTCCCACCATCAGCTGATTCGCGGTCACGTTGACGATGGCGCCGTTGTAGTTGCCGGCGCCGTAGGGGGTCGCGAACAGCTCTCCGAAACAGACGCTGTCGCGCAGCAGTCCCTGGTCCATCTGGCAGGCGATCCCGTTGGTCCCGTCCGCGTAGACCCGTTCAACCGTGCCCGCCTCGAGCGATAGCACGTAGCCCATCGTCGGTTCGGCGAACGAGAGGCGGACGTCGTGGAGCGTGGCCGCCGCGTTTTCGACGATCGCGGCGCTGCCGCCGACGAAGTCGACGCTGGTCGCCGCCCCCGGCGCCCCGCCAACGTCGATCGCTTTGTTCAGCAGCAGGTCGGCGTTCGCGGTGTAGTTGCCGGCCGCGAGAACGACCTGGTCGCCGGCTTTGGCGCCATCCACCGCTTTCGCGAGCGAGCACGGCGTCGGGTTACACGGCTCGGCGACGCCGCCGCCCGGCGCCGCGTAGCGGATCTCGGCGGAGGCCGGAGCGCTCGCGGCGAGCGCGAGCGCAGCGACAACCAAGACAGCAGCGAGAGCGGAGCGGGTGGCCGACACGGCCGCGCAGTCTAAGCACCGGCCCGGCGCGCCGGAACCCCACTCGACCGAAGTCGTACTAGCCGGCCCGCAGCTCCCCCGCCCGGATCTTCGCCGCCATGTCCTTCGACTCCTCGCGATACACGCTGCCGTCCTCGAGCTCGATCGCCGGATATTTGTTCTGGCCGGAGAGCTGCTCGAGCTCCTTGCGCTTGCCGGGCAGCAGCGGCCCCTTCACGACCTCGTACTCGACACCCTGCTCGTCGAGCGCCTTCTGGACTTTCCAGCAGGGATGGAAATCGGCCTTGATGAACATCAGCGAACACCTGTGCAGCTTGACCGCCATTACTCGCCTCCCGCCTCTCGCATTGCCGGGTAGATGATCACGTCGCGCAGCGTCTTCGAGCCGGTCATGATCATCAGCAACCGGTCGATCCCGAGACCGCAGCCGCTCGCCGGCGGCATCCCGTATTCGAGCGCTTTGACGAACTCTTCGTCGTGCGGGTGCGGGTCCTCCTCCGCCCCCGACTCCTGCCGTTCGCGCTGTTTGATGAAGCGGACCCGCTGCTCGACCGGGTCGTTGAGGTCGGTCCCGCCGCCGACGATCTCCATCCCGGCGACGATCCCGTCGAAGGCCTCGCAGACCTTGGGGTCGTCCGGGTGGACCTTGACCAGCGGCCAGATGTCGATCGGCAGCACCGTGATGTAGGTGGGCTGGATCAGCTTCGGCTCGATCAGCTTGCCCTGCAGGGTGTCGACCAGGCCGGCCCAGTCGTCTGTCTCCTCGGCGTCGTCGCCGGCCAGCTCGGCCAGCTCGTCGCGGCTCGCCGCGTAGATGTCGACCCCGGTCTCCTTCAGCAGCTCGTCGCGCAGGTTGACCCGCGGCCAGGGCGCCGCGAAGTCGATCTCGACCCCGTCGCGCTCGACCACAGTCGTCCCCATCACCTCCTGCACCACCGAGGAAACGAGCACCTCGATGAACTCCATCACGCCGTTGTAGTCGGCGCCGCCGACGAACATCTCCAGCATCGTGAACTCGGGGTTGTGCTGGGGCGACATGCCCTCGTTGCGGAAGAACTTGCCGAACTCGTAGACGTCCTCGAAGCCACCGACGATTGCCCGCTTCAGGTAGAGCTCGGTCGCCGTGCGCAGGAAGAGGTCACGGCCGAGTGCGTTGTGGTGGGTGACGAACGGCCGCGCCGCGGCGCCGCCAGTGAGCCGCTGCAAGACGGGGGTTTCCAGCTCGACCCAGCCGCGCGCGTCCATGTGGTTGCGGATCGCCAGGGTCAGCTTCGAGCGCTTCTTGAAGATCTCCCGCGACTGCTCGTTCGCCATCAGGTCGAGTTCGCGCTGGCGGTAGCGCAGCTCCGGGTCGGAGATGCCGTGGAAGAGGTCGGGCGGGTCGAGCAGCGCCTTCGCCAGCAACGTGAACTCGCGCACCGAGACCGCGAGCTGGCCGCGTTTGGTCACGTAGACCGGCCCCTCGATCCCGACCAGGTCGCCGATGTCGAGCTCCTCGACCCGGCCGAAGACCTCGTCGCCGAGCGCGTCGCGGCGGGCGTAGCCCTGGATCGTGCCGGTGATGTCGCGGATGTCGAAGAAGGCGGTCTTGCCGTGGCCGCGCTTGCCGGTGACCCGGCCCATCACCCGGTAGGTGAACTGCTCGTGCTCCCCCTCCCCCAGCTCGGCCGGGTCGTGGGCGCCGTGGATCTCGACCGCGTGGTCGCGGTTTTCGAACGAGTGCGGGTAGGGATTGACCCCCGCCTCGCGCAGCCGGTCGACCTTGGCGCGGCGCTGCGCCTCGCTGGCGGCACCGGAGCGATCGCCCGTGTCGGGCGCCGCGTCCTCGGTCCGCTCGGCCTCGGGGGCCTCGCTCATTCGCCTGCGGTCAGCTTCACGGTGCGAAGCCGACAGTCACCCGCTCGTCACCTTCATAGTCCTGAAGCGTAGTCGCGTCGCCAAGCAGCTCGCGCATTGCCGGACCGTGGTGGGTGTCGTGCTCCATCGCCAGCTTCCAGCCGGAGGGCGTTTCCCCGATCAGGCCGCGGATAACGCCGAGGCCGTCCTCGCCGCAGTCCCCGGTGACCGCGATCCGCGGCTCCTTCTGGATCTCGGGCGAGCGCTCGAAGATGGTCGAGTCGGTGACGTAGGGCAGGTTGGCGATCACCAGGTCGACGTCCTCGAGCCCCTCAGGGATGCCCGTGGCGACGCTGACCTCGAGCTCGATCCCCAGTCGCTCGGCATTCTCGCGGGCGGCTTCGACCGCTTCCGGCGAGAGGTCGGAGGCGGTCACCTTGAGGTCGGGACGCTCGGCCAGCAGGGCAAGGGCGATCGCCCCGGAGCCGGTGCCGACCTCGTGCACCCGCGCCCCCTCGGGCAGCTCGGCGCCGACCTCGACCAGCAGCTCGGTCTCGCGGCGCGGCCAGAGCACGCGCTCGTCGACGGCGATTTCGAGGCTGCGGAAGGGAGCACGGCCGAGGATGTAGGCCATCGGCTCGCGGTCGACGCGGCGCGCGACCAGCTCCTCGATCTTCGCCGCGACATCAGCCGGGACCTCGCCGGCGCTCTCGACCGAAAGCTCCTCCGGCTTCACGCCCAGCGCCTCGGCGACCAACACTTCGGCGTCGCGGCGAGCGTTCTCGACCCCCGCCGCCGCGATCCGCTCCGCGGCCGCGTCGAGCACGGCGCTGACGGTCCGGGCCGAGGGCCCGTCCTGACTCTGAATGTCCACAGCCGCCATTACTTACAACGCCTCCCCGAATTGATCGCTAGAAAATTGTTGAGCAAGACTAACACCGTTCCAGCCGCTACGCCGAGGCCACGGTTTGGCCCTCGGCAGCGGCATCCGGACGGGCAAGAGTACCGTGACGCCGCTTTACAACGGCGATCCAGGCCACTCCGGCGAGAACCATTGCGAGGCTCTCGAGTTGCGCGGTGGTCAGTCCCAAGGCTACGGAGTCGTTGCGGCGTAAGAACTCGACCAGGAAGCGCTCGGCTCCCGCGAGCACGAGATAGAGGGCGAAGAGGATCCCGGCCCGGACCCGGTCGCGTAGCTGCCAGAGCAGCCAGGCCACGAGACCCATCGCCAGCGCCTCGTAGACCGGGGTCGGGTGCACGTTTTCCTCGGTCGGCACGGTGCCATCGGGGTAGGACATCGCCCACGGCCCGTCCCAGGCCTTGCCGTAGTCGCCGTCGCCGGAGAGCTGGCAGCCGACCCGGCCGATCGCGTAGCCGAGCGCCAGCGCCGGCGCCGCCAGGTCGAGCAGGGCGAGCCCGAGGAAGCCGCGGTACCAGGCCCAGAGCAGGACCGCGATGGCACCGCCGATCGCGCCGCCGTACCAAACCAGGCCCGCCCCGGAGAAGAGGTTGCCGAGCAGGTCGTCCTTGACCGAGTCGTAGTTCTGGACGAGGAAGTAGACGCGCGAGCCGATCACTCCCCCGATCAGCGCCGCGAAGCCCATCTCATACGCCCAGTCGGGCGGCTTGCCGATCTCCCCCAGCCGCTTCCAGATCAGCGCCCCGGCGGCGAGGAAGGCGAAGGCAAACATCAGGCCGAAGGTCTGCAGCGTCAGCGGCCCGATGTTGATCTCTGGATACATGGTGCGGGCGCCTACTCGGCGAGCAGCGTCTCCAGCAGCGCCTTCTGCGCGTGCAGCCGGTTCTCGGCCTGATCCCAGACGGCGGAGGCCTCGCCATAGAGGACATCTGCGTCGATCTCTTCGCCGGGGTGAGCCGGCAGGCAGTGGAGGACGATCGCGCCGTTGCCGGCGGCGGCGAGGAGGTCGGCGTCAAGCCGGAACGGGGCGAGGTCGGCGCGGCGGCGCTCGGCCTCCTGCTCGTCGCCCATGCTGATCCAGACATCCGTGTAGAGAGCGTCGGCCCCGGAAGCGGCGGCGCGCGGATCGTCGGTCAGCTTCGCCTCGTGCCCCTGCTCAAGCTGGTAGCCGGCCGGCGCCGCGATCACGACCTCGACCCCGGCCAGCTCGCCGACGATGGCCAGCGAGCGGGCGACGTTGTTGCCGTCGCCGACGTAAGCGAGGCGGCGGCCGCTGAGCTCGCCGAAGCGCTCGCGCATGGTCAGCATGTCGGCCAGCGCCTGGCAGGGGTGGTGCAGCGGGGTCAGCGCGTTGACGACCGGCACATCCGCCTCCGCCGCCAGCTCGGCGACGTCCTCGTGCGAGCCGGAGCGGATCACGATCGCGTCGACGTAGCGGGAGAGGACGCGGGCGGTGTCGGCGATCGACTCGCCGCGCGAGAACTGCATCTCGTCGGCGCGCAGCACGACCGGGTGGGCGCCGAGCTCGACCACCCCGACCTCGAACGAGATCCGGGTCCGGGTCGAGGGCTTCTGGAAGATCAGCGCGACGCTGCGTCCCGCCAGCGAGTCGGCGCCGAGCCGGTCGCCGCGCCCGGCTTTCAGCTCGGCCGCACGGTCGAGCAGCTTGCCGAGCTCGAAAGCGCCGAGCTCTTCGCCGGTGAGGAAGTCCCGCTTCAAGCAGCGGATACTACGGCGGTGGAGCTGACCGCCCTCGCCTGGAACCTCTTCCACGGCCGCGACTTTCCGCCCGACCGGGGACTGCGCACCTGGCGCTCGCGGCTGCTCCGCTTCGACGAGAGCAACGCGACCCACATCCAGGTCAACCGCGACCTCAGCGCCGAGTTCGCGACCCTGCTCGCCGGCAGCGCCTGGGACGTCGCCCTGCTGCAGGAGTGCCCGCCGCGCTTCCAGGGGCCGCTGGCCAAGGCCTGCGGGGCCGAGGCCCACCGGGCGCTGACCTCGCGCAACTCGCTCGGTCCCCTGCGCGGTCTGCTCGCCCGCCAGAACCCCGACCTGATGGCCTCCGGCGAGGGCGGCTCCAACCTAACCCTGGTCCGCGTCCCCGGCAAGCTCGGCGGGATCGCCGAGCGGCGCGAGCTGACGATCCACGAGGGGGCGCCGGAGCGGCGGGCGATGGCGCTGACCAGGACCGCCTCCGGCGTCTGCGTCGCCAACCTGCACGCGACCAACGACCGGCCGGAGATGGCGAGCGCCGACGTCCTGCTCGCCGCCCGCGCCGCGGTCGAGTTCGCCGCCGGCTCGCCGCTGATCTTCGGCGGTGACCTCAACCTGCGCCCGGCCGAGAACCCAGAGGTGTTCGAGCGCCTGCGCGAGGTCTTCGGCCTCGCCCCGCCGACCGCGCCGCGGGCGATCGACCACCTGCTGGTCCGCGACCTCGAGGTGCTCGACCCGCCGACCGCCTGGCCACCCGAGCAACGCGAGCTGCCTTTCGAGGGAAAGGCCCTGCGGCTCTCCGATCACGCACCTTTGCAGGCACGATTTGCCGCGGCGGAGCCACGGATGTTGCGGAGTTGACATAGTCGCGGCGAAGTCCGCGCGCAAAACTTCCCCGGAGGTAGTCGAGATGGCCGAGAACCCGAATAAAAAACCGAAAGCCGCTAAATCGAGCACCAAAGCGAAAGCCGCGAAACCGAAAGCGAAAGCCAAAAAAGCTCCGGCGAAAAAGACGAGCGCCAAAGCTAGGAAACCGGTTGCGAAAAAAGCCGCTCCCAAAAAAGCGACGAAAAAACCGGCTGTCAAACGGTCCGCCGGCAAAGCCAGCGCCTCGAGCAAAGCGACCAGCGGCCTCGACAAGAGCGTCGCCCAGTTCCGCGAGAGCCTCGAGCAGAGCGTCACGCTCAGCCGCGACCGGCTGCAGGAGGTCGTTGACGACGCCGTCAAGCGCGGCCGGATGACCCGCGGCGACGCCGAGAAGATGCTCAGCGACCTGGTCAAACGGGGCCGCAAACAGACCGACTCGATGCTGCGCGAGCTGGAAAAACTGGTCAAACAGGCGCGCAAAGAGGTCACCGGTCGCGCCACCCCCGTGCGCAAACAGGCCACCCAGGCAGCGCGCCGCGCAGCGAAGAAACTCGGCTAGCGATGGAGCAGGCCCCCGGCCAGGCGCCGGCGGCCCGCGGCCCCCGTCGCGGTGAGCTGCTCGAGGTCGAGGTCGACTCGCTCGCTTTCGGCGGGCGCGGCGTCGCCCGCGCCGAGGGCTTCGTCGTCTTCGTCGCCGGCGGCCTGCCCGGCGACCGCGTCCGGGCCGAGGTGACGAAAGCGAAGAAGCGCTTCGCCGAGGCGCGCGCGGTCGAGCTGCTGCGGCCGGGCGCCGACCGCATCGCCGACGTCTGCGTGCACGGCGGCGAGCCCTGTCCCGGTGCCCCCTGGCAGGGCCTCCCCTACGAGCAGCAACTGGAGCAGAAGAGCGCCCAGGTCGAGGAGGCGCTGCGGCGGATCGGCGGCCTCGAGGGCTTCGAGCTGGAGCCGATCGTCAGCGCCGAGCAGCAGTGGCGCTACCGCAACAAGCTCGAATACTCCTTTGGTCCGGGCGAGGACGGGCAGGCGATGCTCGGCTTCCACGCCCGCGGCCGCTGGGACCTGGTCGTCGACGTCGACGACTGCCACCTCGCCTCCGAGGCCGGCAACGCCGCCCGCAACAAGGTGCGGGACTGGGCGCGACTGGAGGAGCTGCCGGCCTTCGACCGCCGCGAGCGCAGCGGCATCCTCCGCAACCTGGTCGTGCGCGAGGGCCGGCGCAGCGGCCAGATCCAGACCCGCCTCGTCACCGCCCAGAAGCGCTTCCCGAAGCCGCCGGTCGACCTGCACACGATCGTCGCCGACGACTCCGGCGACAGCGAGGGACCGACAGGCGTACTCGGCAAGGAGCACCTGGAGGAGGAGCTCTGCGGGCTGAAGTGGGAGATCTCCCCCGGCGCCTTCTTCCAGACCAACACCGAGATGGCCGAGCGCCTCTACGCCGTCGCCGGCGAGTACGCCGGGCTGAGCGGCAGCGAGCGCCTCTTCGACCTCTACTGCGGAATCGGCACGATCGGGCTCTCGCTGGCGGCGCAGGCGGGCGAGGTCTGGGGGCTGGAGATCGTCGCGTCGGCGATCGCCGACGCCGAACGCAACGCCGAGCTGAACGGGATCGGGAACGCCCGCTTCTTCGCCGGCAGCACCCGCACCGGCGTGCGGCCTCTGGTCGAGAAGGCGGGCAAGCCCGACGTGATCGTCCTCGACCCGCCGCGGGCCGGGCTATCGCAGAAGATCGTGCGCCGGGTGATCGAGTGCGAGGCGCCGCGGATCGTCTACGTCTCCTGCAACCCGACCACGCTCGCCCCCAACGCCGCCCAGCTGGTCGAGGCCGGTTATAGGCTGCGCCGCGTGAGGCCGGTCGACATGTTCCCTCAGACCCCGCACATCGAGTGCGTCGCGCTGCTGGAGCGCGGGTGAGGCGGAGCATGGATCTGGTCGACTCCTACTCCGTCGTCATCACCGACCGGCTGCGCGACTGCCGTGACTTCTACCGACGCTGGTTCGGTTTCGAGGTCGGCTTCGAGGCCAACTGGTTCGTCCTCCTGCAGGGCGGCGGCAGCAGGCCGGTGACGTTGGCCTTCATGCACACCGACCACCCCTCCTCCCCCCCGGCCCCCGCCGAGTACCACGGCGACGGCGCCTTCCTCACCTTCCAGGTCGCCGATGCTGAGGCGGAGCACCACCGCCTCGTCGAGGATGGCCTCACCCCCGACCTGGCGTTAACCGACGAGCCCTGGGGCCAGCGGCGCTTCGGGGTCGTCGACCCGGCCGGGATGTGGATCGACGTGGTCGAGCAGATCGAGCCCGCCGCAGGCTGGTGGAATACCTACCTCGAGACGAGCGCGCAGTGAGCCGCGGCTTCGGCGTCGCCGCCGGGCTCGACCCCGAGGTGGCACGGCCGCTGGCGGCGAGCTGTGCGGAGCGCGGCTACGCCTCGATGTGGTCAAACGACCACCCCGGCGCCAAGGGCCTGGAGACGCTGGCCGAGTTCGCCGCCGCGGCGCCGGAGCTGGAGCTCGGCGTCGCCGTGATCGCGCTCGACCGCCAGTCGCCGCAGGAGATCGCCGCCGACATCGAGCGGCTCGGGATCGACCCGGCCAAGCTCTGGCTCGGGGTCGGCGCCGGCTTCTCGAAGAAGCCGCTGACCGCGATGCGCGAGGCGCTGCCGACCCTGCGCGAGCAGCTGCCCGGCGTCCGCCTCGTGCTCGCCGCGATGGGCCCGAAGATGTGCGCCTGCGCCGGGGCCGAGTTCGACGGCGTCTTCTTCAACTGGATGACCCCCGAGTTCGCCGCCGGCGCCCGCGCCAAGGTCGAGGCCGGAGCCAACGAGGCCGGCCGCGAGACCCCGCCGGTCTTCGGCTACGTCCGCACCGCCGTCGGCGAGGACGCCACCGCCCGGCTGGCCAAGGAGGAGTCCTTCTACCGCGACCTGCACAAGGGCTACCGCGACCACTTCGATCGTCTCGGCGAGCCCGAGGGCACGGTCGGCGTCGCCGCCAGCGACCGCGACGAGGCCCAGGCCCAGCTCGGCCGCTACGCGGCGCTCGACACGATCGTCGTCCGCGGCCTCGCCAGCGCCAAGGTCGAGGCGATGACCGCGGTGGCCGCGGCCGCAGCTCCGTAGCTGCGACCGCTATAGCTGGGTCGCGAGCAGCCCGATCGCTGCCGCCACCATCACGCTGCTGAACTGGACCATCGTTTTGTGGAGCGAGTTGAATCCGGCATGCATCTCCGAGCGCAAGGAAGCGATTTCGGCGCGAACCTTGTCGAACTCGCCCTTGGTCTCGGCGCGGAACTTGTCGAACTCGCCCCTGGTCTCGGCGCGGAACTTGACAACGTCGTTCTTGGTCTCGGCAAAGCCGCGGTCGACCTTCCGGTTGAGGTCGTCGAGGCGGTCGTCGGTCCAGCTCTCTCGCATCAGGTGCATGATGCCACCATTTCAGACAAAACATCACACGTGGTTCACGTCTCTGTAAATTCCTTGTGCCGATTCCTTAGGTGGCCCTAAGGCAGGCCTCGCTAGGATGCGCGGCCCATCGCCGCCGAAGCTCACATAGACCGGCCGCTGGCGCGCACCGTCGGCAGCACGATCTTCATCAGCCGCTGGCTGCAGGCGCCCCTGTACCTGGGACTGATCGCGGCCCAGGGCGTCTACGTCTGGCGCTTCATGCAGGAGCTCTGGCACCTGGTCAGCGACGCCGGCCACCTGACCGAGAACGAGGTGATGCTGCTGGTCCTGGGCCTGGTCGACGTGGTGATGATCGCCAACCTGCTGATCATGGTGATCATCGGTGGCTACGAGACCTTCGTCTCCCGCATCAACCTCAAAAACCACCCCGACCAGCCCGAGTGGCTCTCCCACGTCAACGCCAACGTGCTGAAGGTGAAGCTGGCGATGGCGATCGTCGGCATCTCCTCGATCCACCTCCTGCAGACCTTCATCAACGCCGCCAACACCTCGTCCGAGACGATGCTCTGGCAGACGGTGATCCACGTCACCTTCGTCATCTCCGCCCTCGCCCTCGCCGCGATCGACCGCTTCCTCTCCCCCAAGGGCCCGCCCCACCACGTCGCCGCCGAGACCAACGGCCACGACCCCGACGGCGCCAAACCGTCCCCCGCCCAAGTCGCAAGCTGAGCCCTGCGGACTTTCACCCCACTCGGGCGGGGTAAAAGTACGCAGCGCGGCTAGGATTGCCGCAGATATGCCTGAGCGGAGATCCGGGGCAAGGAGGCTGATATTTGGCGTGGCCCTGGGAGCAATCGTGCTCGGCTCCGCCGCAACCGCCTCGGCGATGACCTACGAACCGGAACCGCCTTTCTGCACGCCTCAGGTAATCGAGGACCACCTCAAACCACTGAAGCGGTTGCCGAGGCTGCCCGAACCGCCGGCGTCGGGCCGGGTGAGATTCGGTCCGGCTGGCCTGCACCTACAGCCGCTTCCCGCCCAGGTCACCGGCGAAGGCCAAGTGGGCTACAAGCTCTTCCTCCAACCGAACGCGCCGTCCATCCATCCAGGTTGGAAGGTGACCACGACCCTGGCTCGCGTCGACTGGCAAGGGCGGGCGGTGGAGACGATCGAGCGCACGCGCAGGCGCCTGCACACGATCAAAGCCGGTCGCGGAGCCGGCGTCCAGTTCGAGATCGAGGGCGTTCCCGGCCCCTATCGGGTTGTCAGCGTCTTCCGCTCCAAGACCGGGCAGCGTCTCGGCGAATACGGCTTCTACTTTCAGCTTCTTCCCAGCACGAACAGCGCCCGACTGGCCCTCAACGGCAACGTCTACCGCCCGGGCCAAACCGTCTTCTCGCGGGTTGAGAACCTGGGCACGGAAGCGGTGAGATACGGCGTTCCGTACTCGATTGAACGACTCCAAGTGGGAACTTGGGAAAAAGCTCCGGAGGCCCCCCGCGGACCTTGGATCATGCCTCTGCTCTACTCGGCCCCCGGGCGATCGGGGCCCTGCAACGGCTTCGCGGTCCCGCCAACGATGCCGTCAGGGCGCTATCGAGTCGTCAAGGAAGTCACGTTCGGGCTCCGCAAGCAGCAACAAGACTCGGTCAACCTCTACGCCGAGTTCGACGTCGTGCCCTGATCAGTACGGCGGCAGGTCGTCGTACCAGACGCCGAGCGTCTTGAAGGCGCGCCAGAAGCGCTGCTTGGCGTCCTCTTCGTCGAGCGAGTCGTCGATGTCGGGGACGTAGAGGGCGTCGATGGTCGGGGTGAAGGCCTGGACCTCGCCCTCGCGCTGCTCGACCGGTCGTGAGAGGGGGACCTGGAGGCCGTTGAGGATGCGCAGGGCGGGCTCGCCCATGACGACGAGGATTTTCGGCTGCACGATCGCCATCTCCTCGACCAGGCGGGCGACGCACTCGCCGGCGGCGAGGTCGGGCTCGGCGATCGGGCACTTGACGCAGAGCGTGCCGTAGACGACCAGGGGGTCGATCCCGAGCCGCTTGAAGCTTTTCATCAGGGCGTTTCCGGAACGGCCGTAAAAGGCGACGCCCTCCTCGATCTCAGCCGGCATCGGCGCCTGCTTGAGCATGAAGATGTCGGCCTGCGGGTGGCCGGAGCCGAGCACCGGCATCAGCTTGCCGCGCGGACAGTGCTGGCAGTCCTGGATCTCGCGGCTCATCTGGTTGAGCTCGCGGATCGCGCGCTCCAGGTACTTCTCGCGGATCTCGTCGTCGGTGCCTCGCATCTGCCCGACCTACTTTGACGGGGTCGCCACGGCTCCTTTTACATCGCCGCGCTGCATCAGCTCTTGCTCGCCGAGCGGCGTTTGCGAGGCTTGCCGCCGCGGGCCGGTTTGGCGTCCGGCACGCGCCGTTTCGGCGCCTTCGGCCGTCCCGTCGTTTGCAGGAACTTCAGGGTCTGGACGTAGAGCAGGTTCTTGTGCTTGCGGGTGATGTCGGCGTCGCGCATCGCCTCGAGGAACTCGGCCGGCCCCTCGAAATCGTGGATCCGGGTGCGCACGCTGCCGAGGCCCTGGGCGACGTGGCTGTCACTGCCGGCGCCGGCGACGATCCGGTACTTGCGGGCGAAGCGCTCGGCCTCCTCGTTGAAGGACGTCACCGCGACCCGCGGGTTGAAGACCTCGAGGATGTCGATCTCCTCGACGATGTCGAGCAGGTGCTCGTAGTCGGGCACCGAGTGGAAGCGATCGAACGGGTGCGGCACGTAGACCAGCCCGCCCTGCTCGCGGATCGCCGCGATCGTTTCCGCCATCGTCAACCCCTTCGGGATCTTCTCCTCGATGAAGAGCCCGATCACCTCGCCCTGTTCGGCGGTCTTCACCTCCTCGGCGACGATCACCTTGATGTCGTCCATCTGCTCGGCGATCCTGCGCGCCTCGATCGCCCCGGAGACCTCGTTGTGGTCGGTAATCGCGATCGCCCCGAGGCCGCGGTCGCGGGCCGTCTGCAGCAGCTTGTCGACCGGCGTCGCACAGTCGCCGGAGTGGTCGGTGTGCATGTGCAGGTCGACCTCGATCAGCGGTCGCTTGGCGATCCGCGCCCGCAGCTCCGGGTCCCCAGTGGGGTCGTGGCGGCGCGCCGCGAGGCGGCGGTAGATCGCTTCGAACCGGTCGGTGACCCGCGCCCAGGCGGCGTCGTCACCACCGGGCTCGATCAGCTCATAGGTGCCGGGGAAGTAGCGCTCCAGCAGCGCCCCGGTCTCCGCGCTGGCGACCGTGCGGGCGTCGATGCGGCCGAAGAAGATCTCGACCAGCGGCCGCGCCACCTGGGTCGAGAGCACCCGCTCCTGCGGCGCGTGGAAGGTGGCGACGTTGAGCGCGTAGGAGTGGCGCAGCGCCGCCGAGGCGACGCTGGGCGCGAAGGGGTCGTGGACGTGGACGACATCGAGGCCCGCCGAGGGTTTCAGCAGGCTTTTGACCCGGTCGCCGGTGTAGGCGCGCAGGACCTCGTGACCGCGCCGCTCCAGCTCGGATGCGACGCGGTCGGCGAACTCCGTGACGGGGTTGCGAACGCCGCGCCGGAAGGGCGCGACGTGGGCGATCGAGAGCGGCTCGGCCGGCACTGCGCCGGCTAGGCGGAGACCTTGGCCTCGCCAGGGACCGGCGCCTCGCCGCGCGCGTTCGCCGCGATGAACTCCTCGGTCTGCTCCCGCGCCTCGTCATCGGGGCGCTGGGTGTGCGGGGACTTCATCAGGTAGCTGGAGGGCCCGTCGAGCTGACCGGCGATGCCGTTGTTGAGCGCCAGCTTGATCAGCCGCACCGCGTCGATCACGACGCCGGCCGAGTTCGGCGAGTCCCAGACCTCGAGCTTCAGCTCGGCGGTCAGCGGCACGTCGCCGAAGGCCTTGCCCTCGAGCCGGATGTGCGCCCACTTGCGGTCGGTCAGCCACGGCACGTAGTCGGAGGGGCCGACGTGGACGTTCTCCTCGGGCAGCTCGTGGCCCATGATCGAGGTGACCGCGTTGGTCTTCGAGATCTTCTTCGAGTCGAGCCGCTCGCGCTCGAGCATGTTGAAGAAGTCCATGTTGCCGCCGACGTTGAGCTGGCTGGTCCGCTCCAGCCGCACGCCGCGGTCGTGGAAGAGGCGGGCGAGCGAGCGGTGGACGATCGTCGCCCCGACCTGGGACTTGATGTCGTCGCCGATGATCGGCAGCCCGGCCTCCTGGAAGCGCTTGTCCCAGTAGTCCTCGCGGGCAATGAAGACCGGCAGGCAGTTGACGAAGCCGACCCCGGCCTTGAGCGCCTGCTCGACGTACCACTTGGTCGCGTCCTCGGAACCGACCGGCAGGTAACAGACGAGCACGTCCGCCTTGGTCTCCTTGAGGATGCCGACGACGTCAGCGGTTTCCCCCGGGGCTTTGGTGATCTTCTGTTTGAGGTACTTGCCGAGGCCGTCGTGGGTCATCCCGCGCTCGACCTTGACGCCGATGTCGGTGGGCACGTCGGCGAACTTGATCGTGTCGTTCTGGCCCGACCAGATCGCCTCGCCGAGGTCTTTGCCGACCTTCTCGGAGTCGATGTCGAAGGCGGCGACGAACTCGACGTCGCGGACGTGGTAGCCGCCGAGTTCGACGTGCATCAGGCCCGGAACTTCCTCGCTCGGGTCGGCGTCCTTGTAGTACTGGACGCCCTGGATGAAGGAGTTGGCGCAGTTGCCGACGCCGACGATCGCGACGCGGACCTTCTCGTCCGTGCCGGCGACGCCGTTCGTGCTGCCGTTTGCTCCGTTGCTCTCACTCATGAAATTTGAAGTCCTCCTGGGATCAGCGCTGGGATGGCACAACACACCCGGCGGCCTTGCTGGTTACAGGTCCTCCGCTTTGCCGCCGCCGCTCTGGGCGCCGGGGGACTCGCTGGAAAGCTCGTTTCGCACATGCCATACCCGCTGGAACGTCGTGAACACGGTCAACGCCGCGATCAGGTAGATCGATGGCGCCAGCAATTCGAAATCGCCGATACCGGCGCCCTTGGCGAAGATAAGGCCGATCGAAAGTATCACCACGCGGACCGGTCGAGTCGCCAAACCGACCTTGCACTCGACCCCGAGCGCCTCGGCCCGGGCGCGGGTGTAGGAGACCATCAGCGAGCCGAGCACGGCGACCACGCACATCGCCGCCGCGAAGTCTTCGCCGCGGGCGGCGAAGTAGCCGGCGACTGCGGCGAGCACGATCCCCTCCTCGATCCGGTCCAGGGTCGAGTCGAGGAAGGCGCCGAACAGGGTTCCCTTGCCCGACATTCGCGAGTAGCGGCCGTCGAGCGTGTCCATCACCGAGCCGAGGACGAAGGCGATGCCGGCGAGGAAGAAGAGGCGCTGGGTGACCAGGACCGCGGCCACGACGTTGCCGAACAGGCCGACCATCGAGATCGCGTTCGGGGTCAGCCGCGACTCGATCAGGCGATCGCGGGCGTAGGCCCGCAGCTCCTGGCCACCGCGACCGGAGGCGCGGCCGTTGCGGCCGCCGGGGGCCCTGGGGGGAGCCGAAGGTTCCATCAGCGTGAGGCTAGACGTTTCGGTGGAGGTCGGAGCGGGCAGGCGGCGGGAGGGCGCTCAAGCCTCGACCTCGCGCGGCGCGCGGGCGCGGAAGGCCCAGGCCTCGGGCCGCACCCGGGCCAGGCGCGCCGCGGCCAGGGCCGCCGCCAGCGCCACCATCCAGCCGAGCACCGCGTCGACCCAGTAGTGGTTGGCAGTGACGATCGTGACCCAGCTGACCAGCAGCGGCCAGCAGACCCAGAGCCCCCGCGAGAGCCAGTGGCGGCAGACCAGGAAGCCGGTGCCGCCGATCATCATCGAGAAGGCGCAGTGCATGCTCGGCACCGCGGCGTAGGGGTTGATGAAGATTTTCGCCAGCGAGGAGTCGTGGCCGACGTCGGAGTAGGCGTTGAGCGTGTCGATGAAGCCGTACTGCGGGTACATCCGCGGCGGTGCGGTCGGGTAGAGCGTGTAGCCGACCAGGGCGATCCCCATCGCGACCACGAACATGTTGCGCACGAAGTAATAGGACTCGTTGCGGAACAGGTAGAGCCAGAGCAGGAACCCGATCGCGATCGAGAACTGGGCGTTGAGGTAGATCTGATTGGCGAAGTCGATCACCCACTGCGCCGGCAGGAAGAAGGTCTGCCAGCTCGGCTCGAAGAAGAGCCCGATCGATTTCTCGAAGTCGATGATCTGCTGGCCGTGGGTCATCGCCAGCGCTTTCTCGGAGTCGACGATCCCGCGCACGAAGGTGTAGGCGAGGTCGACCAGGACCAGGATCATGATCTGGCGGCCGAAGTCGCCCCAGCCTTTGGGCAGCTTGCTTCCGACGGCTGAGAAGGCGCGCGACACGGGACAGAGGATTGTAATCCGCGCGTTAACGGGCACAGAGCGGTGCTTCGCCGCGAAAAGCCCGCTATGCAGGCACGATCAGGAGACGAAGTCGTGGATCCGCGCGATCAGCGCGGGATCCTCGATCCAGGGCCAGTGACCGCGGCCGGAGGCGATCTCCAACTCCGCATTGGGGAGCGCGGCAGCGTAGGCGTGGGCGAAGCGGACCGGCAGGTAGGCGTCGCGATCGCCCCAGAGGACCAGGGCCGGACAGGCGAGCCGGCCGAGGTCCTGGCCGGCCTGGGCGAGGCGGTCGGGGTCGGCGTGGCGGTAGAGGGCGAGCAGGGCCGCCTGGGTGCCGCTGTCCCAGTGCCCCCAAATCAGCTCGACGAACTGCGGCGGCATCGGGGCGCGGTCGCCGCGGGCCTGGCGCAGCAGCAGCCCGGTCGAGGCCCGGGTCGTGGTCGCGTTGGCCAGCTCGCCGAGCCGCCGGCGACGCCAGATCTGCGCCACCCAGTGCCAGCGGTAGCCGGGCAGCAGCGGCACCGCGTCGATCACGACCAGGCGCTCGACCAGGTCCGGGCGGCGCTGCGCCCCGATCAGCGCCAGCGCGCCCCAGTCGTGGACGACCAGCTTGCGCCGCTCCACCCCGAGCTCTCCAAGACACCGCTCTAGGAAGGCCGAGAGCCCGTACATCGAGTAGTCGAAGCGGGCCGGGTCCGGGCGGTCGGAGCGGCCCCAGCCCGGCATGTCGATCGCGACCGCCGGCCCACCCCGCTCCATGAACGGCACCCACTCGCCGCTGTGGGTCGGGTTGCCGTGGCAGTAGACGGTCGGCGTCCCCTCCCCCGGCACCCGCCGGTAGAAGACCCGCACCCCGTCGACCCGCAGCTCCCCCTCTTCGATGCCCGCCATCGCGGAAACATACGAAGCGCGTATGCACTTTGTCGCCTTCTGGGCGACAAAAAGAGGGAGGGCGCAGCAGCGCGGGTGGCTAGGGTCCGGCGCCATGGCCTGGAAGCGACCGAGCAGGCAGCGGGTGCGGGCGATCCGCGACCGGCTGCGGGAGATGTACGGGGTGCCGGTCAACGAGCCGCACCGCGACCCGGTCGCCGAGCTGATCAAGACGGTGCTCTCCCAGCACACCAACGACCGCAACCGCGACCGCGCCTTCGCCGCCCTGCGCGAGCGCTTCCCCGCCTGGGAGGAAGTCCGCGACGCGCCGGTGGCCGAGCTCGAGGAGGCGATCCGGCCCGGCGGCCTGGCGAAGCAGAAGGCGCCGCGGATCCAGGCGATCCTCGAGCAGCTCGGCGAGGAGCTCAACCTCGACTGGACCGAGACGGCGCCCCGCGAGGAGTCGCTCGAGTTCCTGCTCGACCTGCCCGGGGTCGGGCGCAAAACCGCGGCCTGCGTGCTGATCTTCACCTGGGGGATCCCGGAGATCCCGGTCGATGTCCACGTGCACCGGGTCGGGGGGCGGCTGGGGCTGTTCCCGGCCAAGGCCAGCTTCGAGCGCGCCCACGACGAGATGCTGGCCGTGGTCGCCCCCGAGGACGCCTACGAGCTGCACATGAACCTGATCCGACACGGCCGCGAGCTGTGCCGACCGAAGCCCCGTTGCGGCGAGTGCGAGCTGCGCCGAATGTGCCCGTGGTATCGCGCCGAGAAAAGCGCCAGTAGTATGCGCGCCGCTAAATGAGCAAGCGCACCTTCATCGTCTTCGGCCTGCTGATCCTCGTGCTCGCGGTCGTCATCCCCTGGCTGGCCTTCCGCTCCAAGGGCGACGCCGAGAACGGCAACCAGCAGGTCGCCGCCCAGCTGAAGAGCGGCCAGGAGCTGTTCCAGATCAACTGCGGCGCCTGCCACGCGCTCTACGCGGCCGGGACCGACGGCAACTACGGCCCCGACCTCGACGAGCTGCTGGCTCCCTCCGGGGCGCCGGAAGGCCCGAGCGCCAAGGACACGATCAAAGCGACCGAAGGCCGCGTCCTCAACGCGGTCGAAAACGGCATCGACAGCTCGACCGAAACGGGCCGGATGCCGGGCGGCATCGTCAACCAGGAGCAGGCCCAGGAAGTCTCCGCCTTCGTCGCCGCCACCGCGGGCGAAGGCTGAGCCACCGCGAAGGGAGCGGGCCGCAGCCCACTCCCCCACGGCGCTCGATCGCTAGTTCGGGAAACGCAGCGAGCTGAACACGCCCGCGTGGTCTGAGTTCCAGAAGCCGTT
>DASUNU010000203.1:0-5212 GCA_036276995.1 Solirubrobacterales bacterium | reverse complement strand
CCGGGTCCTCAACCACGCCCAGCTGCTGGAGTTGGTGTGGGGCAACGGGATCAGGGAACGCGACGAGGTGAAGCTCTACGTCAGCTACCTGCGTCGCAAGCTCGAGCAGGCGGCGAGAGTGAACCCGATCGAGACCGTACGCGGGGTGGGTTACCGCTACCGGCCGAGGCGCTCAGAGTAACCACACCTCATACGGCGCTCATACACCTTTCACCCCAAGTTCCACGCCTGCCTCGCCGCCAAGGGCAAGTCGAAGGGGATGCTGCGCGTGGTCCGCGGCCCCAAGAACTGCAAGAAGCGCCGTGGGGAGAAGCCGGTGGCTTGGGAAGTCCGCGGCCCTGTCGGTGAAAAGGGCTCCCCGGGTGGCGCCGGCGCCGCCGGCCGACCGGACCCGCCGGCCAGATCGAACAGTCGCTGCTCGACACGCTCGCTGCGCAGACGGCCCAGATCCAGGCCCTAACCCAGGAAGTCGCCGTCGTCAAAGACGCCGTCAACGGCGTCCAGGGCGCCCTCGACGGCGTCGAAACGAACGTCGAAATCCTCGACGGGACGGTGGATGGAGTGGTCGGCAGCCTCTCCGGGCTCGACGGGGTCGAAAGCAACCTCGGCGCCGTCACCTCGCAGGTGAACAAAGTCGCGACCGCGCTCGGCGGCCTCGGCCTGGTAGTCCCAGCGCCGAACGGCGAGGTGGGTTCAGGTGGGGTTACTCGTCGCGCGGGGTGATGCGGAAGAGCGAGACGACCTCGGCCTGGTGGGCCTCCGGGTGCACCACATAGGCGCTGGGTCCGCCGCCGAACCAGCCGGCGGCCTCGTTGTCGCCGACGAAGATGCCGGAGTGGCGCTTGCCGTCGCCGTCCTGCACCCAGACCTTGTCGCCCTCCTTGAACCCGTGTTCGATCGCGTCGCTCACGGCGGCGAGTCTAGCGGTGGGCGCCGCGGCAGATCAGCACGGCTTCAACCGGGCCAGCTTCTGGCGGTAGACCCGCATCGAGCTGTGCACCCAGTCACCGTGGGTCTGACCCCTCAGGCTCGGCACCAGCTCGTGGTGGTAGGGGGAGCTGAGGCTCTCGTTGTGGCCGATCACGTCGCGCAGCCGGATCCCGAAGCGGCAGCGCAGGTACTGGGTCAGCCAGAGTGAGGCGCGTAGCTGCCGCTGGTCGCGGAGCACGTCGCCGTCGCCGTAGCCGGCGTGCTCGATCCCGATCGCGGTCCAGTTGAGCCCGACCGTGTGGCGGCAGCGGGTGCGCAGGTTGACCAGGCGGAAGATCCGGCCCGAGTCGGAGATCACGAAGTGCGCGCAGACGTTGGGCAGCTCGCCGAGCTCGACGTCGGGTACGTCGGGGGCGAAGGTGGCATAGACGGCGGCGGCGCTGGGGGCCTGCGCCATGTGCTCGACGATCACCCGTGGATGGCGCAGGCGCCACTTGGGCGCTCCGTAGTGGCGCTCGGAGTAGGCGGCCATCTCGCGCTTGCGTTTGGGTCCGAACGGGATCAGGTGGCTGACGATCGGCGGCCGGGAGATGCTCGCGGTCGCGCTGGGGGAGCCGTCAGCAGAGCCACTGAGGGCGACGAGGAGGACGGCGATCAGCGCCGCCGTGGCGCCGATCACCGCGCGAGAGGCGGCCTTCATCGCCGTGGATGCTACGGCGCCCGCCGCCCGGTTTGGCCGATACGGGCCACGGGTAAGCGTGGCCCAGGACAAGGACAAGCCCCGCCGACCCAGTCCCAGCGGCTTTTCTTTACCGGTTCGCCGGTTCCCGCTCGGGTGAAAAGACCAACCGTTTCCCCCACGGTGAGGCGCCTGGTCGGCGGGGCTACAACGTTCATAACAACCTCCGAAGGGAGCGACGATGTCGGATCGCTTGCAAGGCAAACGAATCGCCTTCCTGACCGCCAACGAGGGAGTCGAGCAGATTGAGCTGACCGAGCCCCTGGACGCGATCCGCGAGGCCGGGGCGGAGGTTGACCTGTTGGCGCCTGAGGAGGGTGAGGTGCAGGCCTTCAACCACCTCGACAAGGGTGAGAAGTTCGCGGTCGATCGCAGCGTTGGCGACGCCGATGCGAGCGAGTACGACGGCCTGGTCCTGCCCGGCGGCGTCGCCAATCCCGACCAGCTGCGGACCCAACCGGAGGCGGTGGAGTTCGTCCGCGCCTTCTTCGAGGCGGGCAAGCCGGTCGGCGTGATCTGTCATGGCCCCTGGACCCTGGTCGAGGCCGACGTCGTCCGCGGCCGCACTCTGACCTCCTGGCCGAGTCTGGAGACGGACCTGCGCAACGCCGGGGCCGAGTGGGTCGACGAGCAGGTGCACGTCGACCAGGGTCTGGTTTCCAGCCGCAAACCCGAGGACCTCGAGGCCTTCACGGCCAAGATCGTCGAGGAGTTCGCCGAGGGTGTGCACGAGGGCCAGCGCCCTGGCGCCGCCCACAACTAGTCACGAAAGGAGGGGCCGATGCCACCGCGTGGAGTGAAGAAAGGCTCGAAGAGAGCGCGCCAGTACGAGGAGATCAAGAAGAGCGAGAAGAAACAGGGTCGCTCCGACAAGCGCGCGGAGGAGATCGCCGCCCGCACCGTCAACAAGGAAAAGGCGCGCTCCGGGGAGTCGAAGAGCTCCGTCTCCGGCGCCAGCTGAACCGCTTACCGGGCCAGCGCCGCGATTCGCTCCCGGTCGCGGCGCAGCTCGTCGATCGACTCCACCACGTCGGCGGCGCCGGCGTCGCGCAACTCCGCCGCCGAGAAGCCGCCGGTCAGCACCGCCAAGGTCGGTACCTCGGCCGCGCTCGCGGCCTTCACGTCCCAGGTCGAGTCGCCGACCATCAGCGCCGGCCTTCCATCTGCCTTCTCCAGGGCGGCGTGAATGAGGTCCGCCGCCGGCTTGGTCTGCTCGACATCGGCGGAGGTGGTCCAGCCCGTGACCAGGTCGCGGGCCTCGAGTAGGTCGAGGTAGTGGTCGACCTCCTCTTCCTTGGCGGAGCTCGCGAGAACAACCGTCGCCCCGTCCTCGCGCAGCTCGGCGATCAGCTCGCGTGCTCCCTGCATCGGCTCGACTTCGCCGATCAGCTCACCGTAAGCCTTGCCCTCGGCGGCGCGAATCTCGTCCCCTTGCTCGCGCTCGATCTCCTCGCTGGTGAGGGCGGCGACGATCTTGTCGCCGCCCATTCCGATGTGGCGGTGCGCTCGCCACATCTGCACGTGGTGGCCGTGGGCGCGCAGCGCCCGATGCCAGGCCAGGGCGTGGTGGTAGTTGGTGTCGACCAGGGTCCCGTCGACGTCGAGGATCGCGGTGAGTGTCATCCAAGGCGGCGTACCCGCGATTGACGCCCGCGCAAACGGGGTAGCGGTTGGCCATGTCAGTCAAGAAAGCCATCGCCCGCAAGGCGGTCAAGTCGACCGCGAAGCACACTGCCCACGGCACCGCCGCGAAGCTGAAGCGGCAGCCGGTTCGCAGCGCCGTCCTGCTCGGGGTCGGTTGCGTCACCGGCGGCATCGCCGGCTGGGCGCTTGGCCGCAGCAGCGGCTCTCCGGCTGGAGGCACGGCATGAGCAAGGCCGAGGAGATTCAGGCCGAGGAGGACCGCCTCGCCGACCTGAAACGAGTCAGGGAGGAGGAAGAGGCGGCCGCGGCGGAAGCGGCTCGGATCGGCGGCAAGGCGCCGGTCGAGAGCGATGACCCTGCCCAGCAGCCGGTGATCGAGTCCGGCGAGGGCGAGGCCGAGGGCTTCGAGCTGGCCGAGGCGAAGCTTCGCGACATCGCCAGCCACGGCGACGAACATCGCTTCCCCGACAGCGTTGCGCCGCCCCCGGAGGAGCAGGGCGGTGCCGAGTATGGCGAGGCCGACCAGGCGATCCCAGCGGACGGCAACCGATGACGCGCAGCCTGCTCGCCATCGTCACCGACTCGCTTGAGGGTGCCGAGGAGGTCAGGGAGATCACCTCGCGCGGTAACGGCGAGGGCCTGCGAGTGCGGGTGATCACCCCCGCGGTCGAGGCCAACGCCTTCCGTCACACCATGGGCGACATCGACGAGCCGAAGCGCGAAGCCGAGCAGCGGCTGCAGGTCTCGCTGGCGGCGCTGCGCCGGGAGAACATCGAGGTCAGCGGTGAGGTTGGCGATCCCGACCCGATTCAGGCCGCCGAAGACGCCCTGCGCGAAGAACCGGCGGACGAGATCATCATCTTCGAGCACGCCGAAGGCCAGGCCCGCTGGTATGAGGACGGCCTCTTCGAGAAGGCCCAGGAGCAGCTCGAGCCGCCGCTGCGCATGGTCGTGGTCGAGGACGCCGAGGGCGCGACGGGCGAGTCTCCCCACGTGGTCGGGGTCGAGCAGGCCGGCGCCGGGACCAAGCCGATCGACCACGAGAAGGAGATCGGCTCGGCCTACATGCCGAACCTCTCGCGTCGCGATTTCGCCGGCATGGTGATGGGCATCGTCGGCACCGTCACGGCAGCGGTTCTCGCCGCGGCGGCCGCGGGCGGCTCCGACACCGAGTCGGGCTGGCCGGCAGCGGCGATCCTGATCGCGATCGGGTTGGCCCTGATCAACCTCGCTCACGTCGTCGGCCTGACCCTGTTCGAGACCGTGCGCTACCGCGGCGGCTTCGCCAAGTTCTTCCGCACCCTCGCCCTGACGCTGACCCCGCTCGGGGTGCTGGTCAATCTGCTGATCGTCCTCTTCGCTTAGGGGACCGGGGTGTAGGTCAGCGTTCTCTAACTTCTTAAGGTCTGTACGCCGATTTCACCCCATTTCACCGTGGCGGTTCGGGCTCGCCGATGGTCTGCCTGCATGGCTTCGTCGATAGCTGGCGGACCTGGCAGTTGCTGCTGCCCGAGCTCGAGCGCGAGCACGACGTCCTCGCCCTGACCCTGGCCGGCCACGCCGGCGGCCCGGCGATCGAGGGCGAGGTCGGCGAGACCGCCCTGGTCGATGCGGCCGAACAAGGAATGGACGCCGCTGGCATCGACCGGGCGCACCTGGTCGGTTGCTCGCTGGGCGGCTACATCGCCCTGCAGTTGGCGGCCCGCGGCCGGGCCGAGACGGTCGTCGCGCTTGCCCCGGCGGGCGGCTGGGCCCCCGGCGACGAGTCGTTCCGCGACACCCTGGCCTTCTTCCGGACGATGCAGGACATGCTCAAAGCCGCCGTCCCGTACGCCGACACGATTCTCGCCAGCCCCGAGGGGCGGCGCCGCGCGACCGAATTCGCGACCGTCAACTACG
>DASUNU010000202.1:0-34983 GCA_036276995.1 Solirubrobacterales bacterium | reverse complement strand
CGGCTCACGCCCTCGGTGGTGGCCTTCACGAAGGACGGCGAGATCCTCGTCGGCCAGGTCGCCAAGCGGCAGGCCATCACGAATCCCGAGAACACGATCTTCTCGATCAAGCGGTTCATGGGCCGCAAGGAGGCCGAGGTCAAGGAGGAGGAGACGATCGTCCCCTACAAGGTCGAGGCCGGCCCCAACGGCGACGTCCGCGTCGATGTGCGCGGCAAGCAGTACAGCCCGCCGGAGATCAGCGCGATGATCCTGCAGAAGCTGAAAGCCGACGCCGAAGCGAAGCTCGGCGAGACGGTCGACAGCGCCGTGATCACCGTTCCCGCCTACTTCAACGACGACCAGCGCCAGGCGACCACGGACGCCGGCAAGATCGCCGGGCTCGAGGTCAAGCGGATCATCAACGAGCCGACCGCGGCGGCGCTGGCCTACGGGCTCGACAAAGAGAAAGCCGACCAGACGATCCTCGTCTTCGACCTCGGCGGCGGCACCTTCGACGTCTCGGTGCTGGAAATCGGCGACGGCGTCTTCGAGGTGAAGGCGACCGCCGGCGACAACCACCTCGGCGGCGACAACTGGGACAAAGCGATCGTCGAGTGGCTGGTCGCCGAGTTCAAACGCGACCAGGGCGTCGACCTGGCGGCCGACAAGAACTCGCTGCAGCGGCTCTACGAGGCAGCGGAGAAAGCGAAGATCGAGCTCTCCTCGACCCAGGAGACCCAGATCAACCTGCCCTTCATCACCGCCGTCGAGGGCCAGCCGAAGCACCTCGACCTGCGCCTCACCCGCTCGAAGCTGAACGAGCTGACCGCCGAGCTGCTGGAGCGGATCGTCGGTCCGGTCAAACGGGCGCTTGACGACGCCGACGCCAGCATCGACCACGTCGTCCTGGTCGGCGGCATGACCCGCAACCCCGCCGTGCGCGAGCGGGTCAAGGAGCTGACCGGCAAGGACCCGCACCAGGGGGTCAACCCCGACGAGGTGGTCGCGGTCGGCGCCGGGATCCAGGCGGGCGTGCTGGCCGGCGACGTCAAGGACGTGCTGCTGCTCGACGTCACCCCGCTGACGCTGGGGATCGAGACCAAAGGCGGCGTGATGACGAAGCTGATCGAGCGCAACACGACGATCCCGACGAAGAAGTCGGAGACCTTCTCGACCGCCGACGACAACCAGCCCTCGGTCGAGATCCACGTCCTCCAGGGCGAGCGCGAGATGGCCTCGGGCAACAAGAGCCTGGGCAAGTTCCAGCTCACCGGGATCCCGCCGGCGCCGCGCGGCATGCCGCAGATCGAGGTCACCTTCGACATCGACGCCAACGGCATCATCGCCGTCACCGCGAAGGACCAGGGCACCGGCAAAGAGCAGAAGATCGAGATCAAATCCGGCTCCGGCCTCTCCGATGAGGAAATCCAGAGCATGGTCTCCGACGCCGAGGCCCATGCCGAGGAGGACGCGAAACAGCGCGAGCTGGCCGAGGCCCGCAACGTCGCCGAGAACGCCGCCTACCAGGCCGAGAAAGCGATCGCGGACGCGGGCGACAAAGTCGACCAGGCGACCAAGGACGAGGTCACGGCCGCGGTCAAAGCGGTGCGCGACACGCTCGACTCCGGCAGCGTCGAGGAGGTCAAGGCGAAGACCGAGGCGCTGACGGCGGCGATGACGAAAGCGTCGGAGCAGATCTACGCGGCGGCGCAGTCCGAGGCGGGTTCCGGTGACGGCGCTGACGGTGCCGGCGGGACGACTGAGGATGAGGACGACGAAGTCGTGGACGCTGAGGTGGTCGACGAGGGTGAGAACAAGTGAGGCTGGACGACCACGACTCCGGCGCCTGGGCTGACGGGGAGGGCTCGTCGGAGCAACAGCGGGGAGGCTCCGTCGAGCCCTCCCCGTCACCCCTGTCGGGGGGCTCGGCTCCTGCTGAGTCCGACCAGGTCGAGAAGGACCTCGATGAGCTGCTCGCCGACGCCGAGCGGGAGAAGGCGGAGTACCTCGAACTTGCCAAGCGGACGCAGGCCGACTTCGAGAACTACCGGAAGCGGATGGCGGCGGAGGTGCAGGCCGCGCAGGTGCGCGGGAAGGTGGAAGTGGCTCGGGAAGTGATCGAGGCCGTGGACAATTTGGAGCGGGCGCTGGCGGCTGCCGACGAGCAGGGCGGCGAGGGGCTAGCGTCGGGCGTCGAGATGGTGCTCGGCGGATTGCGGGAGACCCTGGCCCGCAATGGGGTCGAGGCGGTTGATCCTCAGGGGGAGAAGTTCGATCCGGTTTGGCATGAGGCGCTTTCGACGCTGCCGGCGGATGGCGGCACCGAGTCCGGGGTCGTGGTCGAGGTGATGCAGAAGGGCTACAAGCTCGGCGAGCAGCTGGTTCGACCCGCGCGCGTGGTGGTGAGCGCGTAGGAGGCAGATGGCGGACGAGCTCTACAAGACCCTGGGCGTCTCGAAGAAGGCGACCGACGACGAGATCAAGAAGGCGTACCGCAAGCTGGCGCGCGAGTACCACCCTGACCGCAACCCCGACGACAAGGCGGCGGAGGAGAAGTTCAAGGAGGTGCAGGGCGCCTACGACGTCCTCTCCGATCCCGAGAAGCGCAAGGAGTACGACTCCGGCGGGCCCTTCGCCGGCTTCGGCGGGGGCGCCGGCGGCAACCCCTTCGGCGCCGGCGGCGCCCAGGGTGGCGGCTTCGGCGGGTTCGACTTCGGCGGCATCGACCTCGGCTCGATCTTCGGCCGCGGCGGTGGTGGCGGCCGGGGGCAGGCGCAGCAGGTGCGCGGGCGCGACCTCGAGACCGAAATCGAGCTCGGCTTCGACCAGGCGGTCAACGGGACCCAGATCAGCGTCACCGTGCCCAAGGCCGGGCGCTGCCCGACCTGCCACGGCAGCGGTGCCAAACCGGGCACCGGCCCGGTCACCTGCCCGCGCTGCGAAGGCCGCGGCATCGATGCCCAGAGCCAGGGCTTCTTCTCGATCAGCCAGCCCTGCCCGCAGTGCGGCGGCGCCGGCCAGATCATCGAGGACCCCTGCCCCACCTGCGGCGGCGACGGCCTGACCCAGCAGACCAAGCGCTACAAAGTCAACATCCCGGCCGGGGTCAAGGACGGGGCGCGGATCCGGCTCGCCGGCAAGGGCGAGGCCGGGCCCCACGGCGGCCCACCGGGCGATCTCTACGTGACCACGCGGGTTCAGTCCTCCCCGGTCTTCAAGCGGCTCGACGACGGCAACCTCGAGGTGGCGGTGCCGATCTCGATCCCTGAGGCGCTGCGCGGCGGCACGATCGAGGTGCCGACCCTGGACGGGACGAAGAAGATCAAGGTCGCGGCCGGGACCAAGCACGGCGCGGTGCAGCGGCTGCGCGGCGAGGGACCGCCGCAGCCGAAGGGCGGCGGCCGCGGCGACATCCGCTACCGGCTCGAGATCGAGGTGCCGCAGGAGCTGAGCGAGGAGCTGAGCGAGGCGGCCGAGAAGCTGGCCGAGGCGCTGAACGGCTCCGACCCGCGGGCGGAGCTGCTGCGCAGGGCGGGCAGCCAGTGAGCGCCAGCCGCCGCAGCCGGGTCGAAATCTCGATCGAGGACGACCGCGGGGTGTTCATGATCTCGGTCGCCGCCGAGCTCGCCCACATGCACCCGCAGACGCTGCGGATTTACGAGGCGCGCGGGCTGATCACGCCGAAGCGCTCGCCGAAAAACACCCGCCTCTACTCCCAGCGCGACGTCGAGCGGCTGCGGCGGATCCAGCAGATGACCGCCGAAGGGCTGAACCTGGCCGGGGTGGAAACGGTGCTGGCGCTGGAACGCCGGGTCGAGAAGCTGCGCGGCGAGCTGGAGCGCCTGCGGCAGCGCAACGAGGAACTTGAACGAGCCCGCAAAGGAGGGCGCTAGTGCAGGCAGATCGGTTTACCCAGAAGTCACAGGAAGCGGTTGCGGCCGCGCAGCAGTTGGCCGCGCAGCGGCGCAACCCGGAGACGGCGCCGCCGCACCTGCTGCTGGCGCTGCTCGAACAGCAGGACGGGCTGGTCGTGCCGATCCTGCAGAAGGTCGGCGCCGACCCGGCGGCGGTGACGGCGAAGGCGAACGAGGCGATCGCGGCGCTGCCGACCCTGAGCGACGGCGGCGAGCCGCGGATGTCCTCGACCCTGGCGGAAACGCTACGCCGGGCCGAGACCGAGATGGCCAAGCGCGGCGATGAGTACATCTCGACCGACCACCTGCTGCTCGCCCTGACCGAGGGGCCGCTGGGGAGCGCGCTGCCCGACCGCACCTCGCTGGAGACCGCGATCGGCGCGGTGCGGCCGCAGAAAGTCACCTCGCCCAACCCGGAGGAGACCGCGCAGGCGCTGGAGAAATTCGGCCGCGACCTGACCGCCGACGCGCGCGCGGGCAAGCTCGACCCGGTGATCGGGCGCGACGAGGAGATCCGTCGCGTGATCCAGGTGCTCTCGCGCCGGACCAAGAACAACCCGGTGCTGATCGGCGACCCCGGGGTCGGCAAGACCGCGATCGTCGAGGGGCTGGCGCAGCGGATCGTCGACGGCGACGTGCCCGAGAGCCTGCGCGACCGGCGCGTGATCGCGCTCGACATCGGCTCGCTGCTGGCCGGCTCGAAATACCGCGGCGAGTTCGAGGAGCGGCTGAAAGCGGTGCTGACCGAGGTGCAGGAGGCGGAGGGCCAGATCGTCCTCTTCCTCGACGAGCTCCACACCATCGTCGGCGCCGGCGCGGCCGAGGGCGCGGTCGACGCCGCCAACCTGCTGAAGCCGATGCTGGCCCGCGGCGAGCTGCGCGCGGTCGGGGCGACCACGCTCGACGAGTACCGCAAGCACATCGAGAAGGACGCGGCGCTGGAGCGGCGCTTCCAGCCGGTGCTGGTCGGCGAGCCCGACATGAGCGACACGATCGCGATCCTGCGCGGGCTGAAACCGCGCTACGAACAGCACCACGGGGTGCGCATCTCCGACTCCGCGGTGGTCGCCGCGGCCACCCTCTCGGAGCGCTACATCGCCGACCGCTTCCTGCCCGACAAGGCGATCGACCTGATCGACGAGGCCGCCTCGCGGCTGAAGATCGAGATCGACTCGGTGCCGACCGAGATCGACGAGGTCGAGCGGCGGATCCAGCAGCTGGAGATCGAGCGCGAGGCGCTGAAGAAGGAGACCGACGAGGCCTCGAAGGCGCGCCTGGCGGCGCTCGAGGAGGAGCTCGCCAACCTCGGCGAGGAGGCGAGCGAGCTGCGCACCCGCTGGCAGAACGAGAAAGAGCCGATCGAGGCGATCAAGGAGGCGAAGGGGCAGCTGGAGGAGGCGCGGGTGCAGGCCGAACAGGCCGAGCGCGAGGCCGACCTCGAGCGGGCCGCGAAGCTGCGCTACGGCGAGATCCCCGAGCTGGAGGCGAAGGTCGCCGAGCAGAGCAAACGGTTGGAGGAGCTGCACGCCGGCGGCGAGGTGCTGCTGGCCGACGAAGTGACCGAGGAAGACGTCGCCGCAGTGGTGGCGAAATGGACCGGGATCCCGGTCACCCGCCTGCTGGAGGGCGAGGTCGAGAAGCTGATCCATATGGAGGAGCGCCTGCACGACCGGGTGATCGGCCAGGACGAGGCGATCGAGGCGGTCTCCAACGCGCTGCGGCGCTCGCGGGCCGGGCTCTCGGACCCGAACCGGCCGATCGGCTCCTTCCTCTTCCTCGGCCCGACCGGGGTCGGCAAGACCGAGCTGGCGAAGGCGCTGGCCGAGTTCATGTTCGACTCCGAGCAGGCGATCGTCCGGCTCGACATGTCCGAGTACATGGAGAAGCACACGGTGGCGCGGCTGATCGGGGCGCCGCCCGGCTACGTCGGCTACGAGGAGGGCGGGCAACTGACCGAGGCGGTGCGGCGCCGGCCCTACGCGGTGGTGCTGCTCGACGAGATCGAGAAGGCCCACCCCGACGTCTTCAACACCCTGCTGCAGATCATGGACGACGGCCGCCTCACCGACGGCCAGGGGCGCACCGTCAGCTTCACCAACACGGTGCTGATCATGACCTCCAACGTCGGCAGCGACCGGATCGTCGGCGACCAGGTCGACGAGGCGATCCGCGAGCAGATCGAAGAGGTGCTGGCGGCGACCTTCAAGCCCGAGTTCCTCAACCGGATCGACGACACGGTGATCTTCCACCGGCTCTCGAAGGCCGACATCGGCCGCATCGTCGAGCTCCAGGTGCGGCAGTTGGTCGGCCGGGTGCGCGAGCGCGGGATCGAGATCGAGCTCAGCGAGGACGCCCGGACCCTGCTCGGCAACCTCGGCTACGACCCGACCTACGGGGCGCGGCCGCTGAAGCGGGTGATTCAGAAGCAGCTGGTCGACAAGCTGGCGCTGAAGATCCTCGAGGGCGAGTTCGGTGAGGGCGACCTGGTCAAGGTCGATACGGCCGGCGGCGAGCTGACCTTCGAGAAGGCCAGCGCCCGCGCGGCCAGCGCCGCCTAGCGGCGCTCTGCCGGGCCTGCGATCCGACTTTCTTTGGCCCGGGTTTAAGAGTTGGTTGTAACAATCCGACATAAGCTTTTACGGAAGCGGCGATGGTTAGAAGGAAGCCCGGCAAACCTGAGAAAGAGGACGCGAGCTCGTACTCGCGTCGTTCTGCTGTCGCCGACTCCGCCTGGAGCGCCCAGGATCGCGCCCGCAGCGGCCTTGGGAACGCCTGGGAGCGCGCTTCCTACGGGCTGCAGAAGCACCTGATCTGGCCGCTGCAGGACCGCGCCGGGACGC
Organism: Solirubrobacterales bacterium; assembly: GCA_036276995.1. Classification (GTDB taxonomy): domain Bacteria; phylum Actinomycetota; class Thermoleophilia; order Solirubrobacterales; family 70-9; genus VAYN01. Next base: position 28,247 of record DASUNU010000202.1, on the reverse strand, counting down.
TCGGTGCGCCGGCCCGGGCACTCTCCTTCGCCGCCCTCGTGCTGATCGCCGCCGGGGCTGGGGTCGCCGGCCTCGTCCTCGCCTCGTCCGGAGGGTCGGAGGGCGGCACGACCACCCGGGTCGCGGCGGCACCGGAGCCGGTGGTCGAGGTCAAGGCTGCCGCGGTCGAGAAACCGGCGGCACCCACCCTGCAAGGGGCCGCTCCCGTCTTCGAGCCGTCCGCGAAAGCGACCTCATCGGAGACCGACCCGGCCAAAGCGGTGGTCAAATCGGCGCCGCCCGCGACCGAGACCGAGGACGAACCAGCGCCGGAGGCAAGCGCCGCGGCCGCGGCCGCCGCGAGCGCCAACCTGACCCCGGAAGAGGCCGGCATCGACGGGCCGGCCGCGGGACCGGAGGCGATCGCGGTCGCGCGTGACTTCTCCAACGCCTTCGTCGTCTACGAGACCGGCGGGCTCGACGCCGACGTGCGCAAGGCCCTCGGGGCAACGGCGACCCCGGAGCTCTCGAAAGCGCTGCTGCGGCGACCGCCGCGGCTGCCCGCCAACGTCGAGGTGCCGCGGGCCAAGGTCCTCAACGTCGTCGCCGGGCCCTCTCGCGACGGTGTCTATACGGTCAGCGTCTCGCTGCTGCGGGTCGGGACCACCAGCGAGCTGCGACTCGACATGGAACGGCTGAAAGACAAGGAGTGGCGCGTCACCAACGTGCTCGGCTAACGATGAGCCAACTCCGCAAGATCCGCGCGGTCGCCGCGACCGCCGCCGCCATGGCCGCGCTCGCCGCGCCGCTCGCCGCCCGCGCCGATACGCCCGAAACGAGCGAACCGGTCGAACCGACCGTCGGCACGCCGCTGGAAGAATCGGCCAGCGCCTTCGAGCCGCCGGCACCGGTCGAGCAGGGCGCCACCCTGGCGCCGCCGACCAGCCAGTCCCCCGCCCCGCCGGCGACCCCGCCCGCCAACGGCGGCGTCTCCGCCGGCGACAGCGAAAGTGGCGAAGAGGCGGCGCTCGCCCCGGAAAGCTCGGAAGGGGCGGTGCCGGCGCCGAACCCGGCCGCCGCGCTGGCGATCCCCTCGCTGCCGACCTCGACCTGCGCCGCCACCGGAGTGCCGCCGACGCTGATCCCGATCTACCGCCAGGCGGCCGCCGCCTACGACCTCGGGCCGCAGGGTCCGGCGGTGCTGGCCGGGATCAACCAGATCGAGACCGGGTTCGGCAGCAACCTCGGCCCCTCCTACGCCGGCGCGGTCGGCTGGATGCAGTTCATGCCGGAAACCTGGGCCGCCTACGGGGTCGACGCGAACGGGGACGGCACCGCCGACCCGAACAGCCCCGAAGACGCGATCCACGCCGCCGCCAACTACCTCAGCGCCTCGGGGATGCCGGCCGACACCTACGGTGCGATCTTCGCCTACAACCACGCCGACTGGTACGTCGCCGACGTGCTCGCCAACGCCGCCTGTTACGCGGCCGAGGTCGGCGACCCCTCCTTCTCCGAACTGATGCCGAAGCTGCAGGTGCTCAAATGTGACCCTGCGCCGGCCTGGCGCGAGCAGATCCCGCACGAGTACCTGCGCGCCTTCGAGGACGCCGCCGCCCGCTACGAACTGGGTAAGCGCGGGGTCTGGGCGCTGGCCGCGATCGCCCACCTCGAGTCCGACTTCGGCCGCGGGCTGAGCAAAGAGCAGCTGCGGACGATGGGTGCGCTCGGCCTCGACGAGGCGGAGTGGCGGGCCTACGCGGTCGACGGCGACCGCGACGGCCGCGTCCGTCCCGCCGACCCGGCCGACTCGGCGGCGACCCTGGCCCGGCTGATCTGGTCGCGCGGCAGCCTCAGCGCCGGCATCTTCACCCACAACCAGGCCGAGTGGTACGTGCAGACGGTGCTGGCCGAAGCAGACCGGATCGAAGGCGAGTGCAAGACCCGCTACGTCGACTGGGCGATCGCGCCGCTGCCCTCCGGCCTGGTGACCCCCGGCCCCAGCGCGATCCTCACCGGCGCCGTGGCCAGCGCCCCCGAGGGCGCCCCGGCGGCGGTAAAGGCGGCGATCGCCGCGGCCAACTCGATCACCGCCACCCCCTACGTCTGGGGCGGTGGCCACGGCTCCTTCTACTCCTACGGCTACGACTGCTCCGGCGCCGTCAGCTTCGCCCTCTACGGCGCCGGCCTGCTCGACACCCCGCTCACCTCCGGCGCGCTCGAGTCCTACGGCGAGCCGGGCCCCGGCAAGTGGATCACGATCTACGCCAACGCCACCCACACCTACATGACGATCGCCGGCCTCCGCTTCGACACGGCCGGCAACCCCGAGGGCGTCTCCGGGCCGCGCTGGCACGTCGAGCCGCCGTATCCCGAGGGCTACGTCGTGCGGCATCCGGCCGGGTACTGAGCGCGTCCTTCATAGGTTCGGCGGTAGGGAGGGCATATGACCCTCCCCCGGAGACCGTCGCGCAGCTGATCGTGCTCCCGGGGCGCGTTTGGTGGCCCTGGAGCCTCCGGGGGAGGGTCATATGCCCTCCTGCCATCGAGCTGCGATGGGACGGATCAGGGTGCGGGCGCTTACGGCACGAAGAGCTGGGGTGTTCGCTGCTGAGAGACCAGCCCGGCTCCGCTGCTTAAGCAGAGTCCGCACCCTGAGCGGTAGTGCTGCTGCGTGTTGTGAGCAGCAGATATGCCCCTCTCACAGAGGCTCCAGGGCCACGAATCCGAGCCCTTTCGGCCGCCTCAGCTGCGCGACGGTCTCTGGGAGAGGGGCATATCTGCTGCTCCCCACTCCAAGCGAGTAAGTTTGTCTCCGGGCCGCTGATCGACCACTTGGAGGATTGAGATGCCGACTTATCTGATGCTCACGAACTTGACTGCAGAGGGTGTTCGGACCCTCAAGAACAACCCGAGCCGGGTGGCTGAGGTGAACAAGGAGGTCGAGCAGATCGGGGCCAAGGTGGTGGCCCAGTACGCGACGCTCGGCCAGTACGACTTCGTCACCGTGGTCGAGGCGCCCGACGAGAAGACGATGGCCAAGGTCTCGGTCGAGCTCGGCTCGCGCGGGACGATGACCAGCCAGACGCTGACCGCGATGTCGGCCGACGAGCTGGCCGGCTCGCTCTAGCGTCTCCTTGAAGGCGCTCGTAGTCGGCGGCGGAGGGCGCGAGCACGCGATCGTGCGGGCGCTCGCCCGCTCCGCCCACTCGCCCGAGCTGTTCTGCGCCCCCGGCAACGCCGGCATCGCCGCCGACGCCACCTGCCTGCCGGAGGTCGCCGCCGACGACGTCGATGCGATCGTCGCCGCAGCGGAGGGGCTGGCGATCGACCTGGCCGTGATCGGGCCCGAGGCGGCCCTGGTCGCCGGCGCCGTCGACGCGCTCGAGCGCCACGGCATTCCCGCCTTCGGCCCGACCGCGGCGGCCGCCGACCTCGAGGGCTCGAAGGCCTTCGCCAAGGAGCTGATGGCGGAGGCGGGCGTGCCGACCGCCGGGCACACCCTGCTGCGCAGCCGCGAGGAGGCGATCGCGCACCTCGCCTCGGTCCCCTACCCGACCGTGCTCAAGGCCGACGGGCTGGCCGCCGGCAAGGGCGTGATCCTGCCCGCCGACGAGAGCGAGGCGCGGGCCGCGGTCGACGTCTTCTTCACCGAGCAGCGCTTCGGCCAGACGGTGGTCGTGCAGGAGGAGTTCCTCGAGGGCGAGGAGCTCTCGCTGCTCGCCCTCTGCGACGGCGAGAACGTGGTGCCGCTGGCGCCGGCCCAGGACTACAAGCGGATCTTCGACGGCGACCAGGGGCCGAACACCGGCGGCATGGGCAGCTACTCGCCGGTCCCCGGCTTCGGCCCGGCCGAGGTCGAGGAGATCGTCGACAGCGTGCACCGGCCGGTGGTGGCGGCGCTGGCGCGGCGCGGGGTCCGCTTCCACGGCGTCCTCTACGCCGGCCTGATGATCGGTCCCGACGGTCCCAAGGTGCTCGAGTTCAACACCCGCTTCGGCGACCCGGAGACGCAGGCGGTGCTGCCGCGGCTGCGCTCCGACCTGGTCGATCTGTTCCGCGCGGCGCGCGAGCCGGGCGGGCTGGCCGGGATGGTGGCCGAGTTCTCGGAGGACTGGGCGGTGACCCTGGTCCTCGCCTCGGCCGGCTACCCGGAGTCCTCCTCGAAGGGCGACGTGATCCACGGGCTGGCGGAGGCGGCGGAGCTGGCCGAGATCACCCACGCCGGCACGGCCGAGCGCGACGGCGAGGTCGTTACCGCCGGCGGCCGCGTGCTCAACGTGACCGGGCTCGGGCCGACGCCCGCCGCGGCTCGCGATCGTGCATACGATGCGGCCAAGCGGATCTCCTTCGACGGAATGCAGATCCGCAGCGACATCGCCGCCCGCGCGGTCGAGCGCGTCCCCAGTTAATTCCCCAGAGAGGAACCCAAGTGAGCGAGATCTCAGAGCCGCAGCCGACCGGGTCGGCAGGGTCCGTCCAGCCGACGACGATGCCCGCCGTCGAGGAGGCCTTCGACGAAATCGACGTCGACGAGCCGCTGGTCGGGATCATCATGGGCTCGAAGAACGACAAGCCGAAGATGCAGCCGGCCGGAGCCGCGCTGCAGGAAGCGGGCATCCGCTACGAGGTGCGGGTGATGAGCGCCCACCGCGACCCGCAGATGGTCACCGAGTACTGCACCAACGCGAAGATGCGCGGGCTGAAGGTGATCATCGCCGGGGCCGGGATGTCGGCCGCGCTGCCCGGCGTCGCCGCCGCCCACACCGAGCTGCCGGTGATCGGCGTGCCGATCCTCGGTAAGAGCCTCGGCGGGCTCGACGCGCTGCTCTCGGCCGTGCAGATGCCGCCCGGAGTCCCGGTCGCCTGCGTGGCGATCGACGGGGCGAAAAACGCCGGCGTGCTGGCGGCCCGGATCATCAACCTCTGAGGTAGTCAGGTGATCCCGCGCTACACCCGGCCGGAGATCGGCGCGGTCTGGACGCCGCAGGCGAAGATGGACGCCTGGCTCGAGGTCGAGCTGGCGGCGACCGAGGGCTGGGCCGAGCAGGGCACGGTTCCGCGCGAGGCGGCGGAGGCAGCGCGGGCCAACGCCGCCTTCACGGTCGAGGCGGTGGAGGAGCGCGAGCGGGTCACCGACCACGACGTCGCCGCCTTCGTCGACGTCGTCGCCGCCTCGGTCGGCGAGCACGGACGCTGGATCCACTACGGGCTCACCTCCTCCGACGTGCTCGACACGGCGCTGGCGGTGCAGCTGCGCAAGGCCGGGGAGATCGTCGTCGCCGGGGCGCGGGCCTACCGCGACGCCCTGGTCGAGCGGGCGCTGGAGCACCGCGAGACGCTCTGCGTCGGCCGCACCCACGGCGTCCACGCCGAGCCGACCACCTTCGGGCTGCGCCTGGCCGGCTTCGCCTTCGAGGCCGACCGCAACCTGAAGCGGCTCGAAGAGGCGTTCGCCCAGCTCGCCTTCGGCAAGCTCTCCGGCGCGGTCGGGACCTACGCCTCGATCCCGCCCGCGGTCGAGGCGCGGGTGATGGAGCGGCTCGGGCTGGAGCGCGAGGACATCGCCACCCAGGTGGTGCCGCGCGACCGCCACGCGGCGCTGCTCTCGGCGATCGCGATCGCCGGCTCGGGGCTGGAGCGCTTCGCGACCGAGATCCGCAACCTGCAGAAAACCGAGCTGCGCGAGGTCGAGGAGCCGTTTGGCGCTGGCCAGAAGGGCTCCTCGGCGATGCCGCACAAGCGCAACCCGATCCGCACCGAGCGGGTGACCGGGCTGGCCCGGGTGCTGCGCGGCTACGCCCAGGCCGGGCTCGAGAACGTCGCCCTCTGGCACGAGCGCGACATCTCCCACTCGGGGGCCGAGCGGGTGATCCTGCCCGACGCGACGATCCTGCTCGACTACATGCAGGACCTGGCGACCAAGGTCGCGAGCGGGATGACGATCCACGGTGAGCGGATGCGCGAGAACCTCGACCTCACCTACGGCGCCCTGTTCAGCCAACGGGCCCTGACCGCGCTGATCGAGTCCGGGATGACCCGGGACGACGCCTACCGGGTGGTCCAGGAGAACGCCCAGCGCGCCTGGGACACCCGCACCGACTTCCGCCAGCTGCTGGCCGAGGCGGCGCCGCAGCTCGACCTCGACGCGGTCTTCGACTACAACGCCTACCTCACCCACCTGCCCGAGATCTTCGCCCGGGTGGAAGCGCTGAAAGCCTGACCGCGGCGCGATGACCGAGCAGCTCGAGGCCGACGTCGCGATCGTTGGCGCCGGGCTGGCGGGGCTGGTGGCGGCGCGGAGGCTGCTCGCGGCGGGGGTCGAGCCACTGGTGCTGGAGGCGCGCAAGCGGGTCGGCGGGCGGCTGCTGAACGAGGAGATCGGCGACGGCAAGGTGGTCGAGGTCGGCGGCCAGTGGATCGGCCCGACCCAGGAGCGGATCGCGGCGCTCGCCGCTGAGCTCGGGGTCGAGACCTTCCCGACCCACGACCGGGGCCGGCACCTGATCGAGGTCGACGGCAGGCTCAGCTCCTACACCGGCGCGATCACCGACGCCCGGCTCAGCCTGGTCCGCGACCTGGCGCGGGCGATCCCGCCGCACGCGATCGCCGACCTGGAACAGGCGCGGGCGCGGCTCGACCGGATGGCGCAAGAGGTGCCGCTGGAGGAACCCTGGATGGCGCCGCGGGCGGCCGAGTGGGACGGTCAGACCTTCGCCACCTGGGTCCGCCGCAACACCCGCACCGCGGCGGCGCGCAGCCTCTTCGAGCTGGCGACCGAGGCGGTCTGGGCGGCCGAGCCCGGCGACGTCTCGCTCCTCCACGTGCTCTTCTACACGCGCTCCGGCAGCGGCTTCAACGCCCTGATCGGGACCGGCGGCGGCGCCCAGCAGGACCGCTTTCACGGCGGCTCCCAAAGGCTGGCGATGCTGATGGCCAAGCAGCTTGGCCCGGAGCGAGTTCGCCTCGGCGCCCCGGTCCGCGCGATCGCCCACGGCGAGAGCGGCGTCACCCTCCACGCATACGCTTTTTGTCGCCCAGAGGGCGACAAACCGCATAGGCGCTCGGAACAGGTGGCGGTCTCGGCGCGGCGGGCGATCGTGGCGGTGCCGCCGACGCTGGCGGGGCGGATCGCCTACGACCCGCCGCTGCCGGCGCAGCGGGACCAGCTGACGCAGCGGATGCCGCAGGGCACGGTAATCAAGACGATGGCGATCTACGAGCGGCCGTTCTGGCGCGAGCAGGGGCTGTCGGGGCAGGCGACCAGCGACGTTGGCCCGGCCCGGGTCGTCTTCGACAACTCGCCGCCCGATGGCAGCCCCGGCGTCCTGCTCGGCTTCCTCGAGGGACGGCTGGCGCGCCAGTGGGGTGCCCGCGACGCGGAGGAGCGGCGCGAGGCGATCCTCGCCGGCCACGCCCGCCTGTTCGGCTCGCGGGCGGCCAAGCCCGAGCGCTTCATCGAGCGCGTCTGGGCCGAGGAGGAGTGGACCCGCGGCTGTTACGGCTGCCTGATGACGCCCGGCGGCTGGACCGAATACGGCCGCGCCCTGCGCGCCCCGATCGGGCCGCTGCACTGGGCCGGGGCGGAGACCGCGACCGTCTGGAACGGCTACATGGACGGCGCCGTCAGCTCCGGCGAGCGCGCCGCCGCCGAGGTTTTGCCCACTTTTACTTAGAAGTCCTTGACCCAGCGGGATAGGGTGCCCGGATGATCCTCTACACCTGCGGGACCAAGAAGATGGGGCCGGGCTTCGCGCACCCGTGTGCGAAGGCCGGCAAGGCACTCGACAAGGCCGGCTATGACTACGAGCTGAAGACGGTCGGTGGCTACCGGATGATGCCTTGGACCTGGGGCAGCCGCGGTGAGGACCGGGCCGAGATCAAGAAGCTGAGCGGGACCAACGAGGTGCCGATCCTCGTGCTCGACAACGGCGAGGTGGTCTCCGGCTCCGGCGCGATCGCGCGCTGGGCCAAGGAGCACCCCCACTCGCCGGCGAAGTCCGCCGCTTAGCCCCTAGGTGGCGACGGCCGCGCGCTCTCCGACGGGGCGGCGGGCCCCGAGCACAACCGGGGTGCCGCCCTTGGGCGAGAGGGTGATGTTGCGGCGGCCGGTCCGCTCCGGCGCCGGGTCGGCCTTGCGCAGCTCGCAGCGGCCCAGCACCTCGCGCAGCACGATCCGCATCTCGAACTCGGCGAAGGCGGCGCCGATGCAGCGGCGGACGCCGCCGCCGAAGGGGATCCAGGCGTAGGTGTCGGGGCCGTCGCCGAGGAAGCGCTCGGGGCGAAAGGCGAACGGCTCCGGGTAGAGGTCGGCGCGGGTGTGGGTGACCCAGATCGCGGGGGTGACGTCGGTGCCGGCCGGCAGGGTGAGGCCGCCGGCCTCGAGGTCGACGGCGAGGCGGCGGCCGCCGACCGGGACCACCGGCCGCAGCCGCAGCGACTCGGAGATCGTCGCCCGCAGGTAGTCCTCCTCCCCCGCCGCCAGCGAGTCGCGCAGGCGCGCCAGCTCGGCCGGATGGCGCAGCAGCAGGTCGAAGGTCCAGGCCAGCGCCGTCGCCGTGGTCTCGTGCCCGGCCAGCAGCAGGGTCATCAGCTGATCGCGCAGCTCCTCGTCGCTCATCGTGCCGCCGTCCTCGAACTCGGCGCTCATCAGCATCGAGAGGATGTCCTCGCGCTCGGCCAGGTCCGGACGGGAGCGGTGCTCGGCGATCTCGGCGTAGAGCAGCTCGTCGGCGGCGCGCAGATGAGCTTCGATCCGGCGCCAGGGGCCGCGGCCGCCGAGGCGCTGGGAGGCGAGGGCGGCAAGCTGCGTCCCCGGCGAGACGGTCGCCTCGAGGACCGTGGCCAAGGTCGCCCGCAGGCGCTCTAGGCGCGGCCCGCCGGCGACGCCGAAGACGACCCGCAGGATCGCCTCCAGGGTGATCGCCTGCATCCGCGCGTGGATCGGGAACTCCCGCCGCAGCGGCCAGGAGTCGACCTCGGCGGCGGCGATCTCCTCCAGCGCCGCCTCGTAGGAGCGCATGCGCTCGCCGTGGAAGGGCGGCAGCATCAGCTTGCGCCGCGAGAGGTGCTCGGCCCCCTCCTGCAGCAGCAGCGACCCCGCGCCGAGCACCGGCTTCAGCACGATGTCGCGGCCGGGCGGCAGCCCGTGGGCGGGCTCGCGGTAGAGCGCCTTGATCGCCTCGGGGTCGGAGATCATCACCATCGGCCGCTCGAAGCCGAGGAAGGTGACGCTGAAGTTGTCGCCGCAGCGGCGCCGGCACTCGTCCATGAAGGCGAGTGGGCGGACGAACCAGCGCAGGGTCTGGACCAGCGGCGAGCTGCTCGGTTCTGGAGGCAGCGGCATCGCGCAAGGATCGCAGAGTGGCGGCGGGCGGTGGTCCGGCTTCCCGGATAGTTAGCATCGCCCCAATGACTGCCGTTACCGATCTGAAGCTGCTCTCATCCGGGAAGGTGCGCGAGATCTACGAGTGGGAGGACGACCTGCTGATGGTCGCCTCCGACCGGGTCTCGATCTACGACGTGGTGATGCCGACCCCGGTCACCGACAAGGGCAAGGTCCTGAACCGGATGTCGGAATTCTGGTTCGACCTGACCGAGGAGATCGTCCCCAACCACTTCCTCTCCGCCGACGTGCCGGAGGAGGTGAGCGAACGGGCGATGCGGGTGCGGCGGCTGGAGATGTACCCGGTCGAGTGCGTAGTCCGCGGCTACCTCTCGGGCTCGGGCTGGAAGGAATACAAGGAGGGCGGCGCGGTCTGCGGGATCGAGCTGCCGTCAGGTTTGCTCGAGTCCGACAAGCTGCCGGAGCCGATCTTCACGCCGGCGACCAAGGCCGAGATCGGCGACCACGACGAGAACGTCGACTTCGACCGGGCCGCCGAGATCGTCGGCGACCGGGCGCTGATGGAGGAGCTGAAGCGAGTCTCGATCGAGGTCTACCAGCGCGGCGCCGAGCGCGCGGCCGAGCGCGGGATCATCCTCGCCGACACCAAGTTCGAGTTCGGCCGCCACGCCGGCGCCGAGATCGTCCTCGGCGACGAGGTCCTCACCCCCGACTCTTCGCGCTTCTGGCCGGCCGACTCCTACGAGCCGGGCCGCACTCCCCCCTCCTTCGACAAGCAGTTCGTGCGCGACTGGGCCAGCGCCCAGGGCTGGGACAAATCGCCGCCGGCACCGGAGCTGCCGGCCGACGTGGTCGAGCAGACGCGCGGCAAATACGTCGAGGCCTACGAGCGGATCACGGGGTCCGCCTTCTAGTGGCGAAAGCGCGCGTCCTGATCCGGCCCAAGGAGGGGATCCTCGACCCTCAGGGCAAGGCGGTCGAGCGGGCGCTGCCGGCGCTCGGCTTCGAGGGGATCGAGCACGTGCGGGTCGGCCGCCTGGTCGAGCTCGAGGCGGAGAGCCCGGAGCGGCTCGGCGAGCTCTGCGAGAAGCTGCTCGCCAACCCCCTGATCGAGGACTACGAGATTCAGACTCTGTGATCTGGGGCGTCCTCCAGTTCCCCGGTTCCTGCGACGAGCGCGATGCGCTGCACGCTTGCGAAGTCGCTCACGGCGAGGCGCGGCTGGTCTGGCACGAGGACCGGGACCTCAGCGGGATCGATGCGGTCGTCGTCCCCGGCGGCTTCTCCTACGGCGACTACCTGCGGGCCGGCGCGATCGCCCGCTTCTCGCCGGCGATGGAGGCGGTCGCCGAGTTCGCCGCCGCGGGCGGCCCGGTGCTGGGGATCTGCAACGGCTTCCAGGTCCTCTGCGAGGCCGGCCTCCTCCCCGGCGCCCTGCTCCGCAACCAGGAGCTGCGCTTCGTCTGCCGCCAGGTCGAGCTGGTCGCCGAGGGGTCGAGTGAGGAGGTTCTTTCGATTCCGGCCAAGCACGGGGAAGGGCGGTACTACGCGGCGGAGGAGGTGCTCGACGAGTTGGAGGGGAACGGGCAGGTCGCTTACCGCTACGCGCCGGGGCACAACTTCAACGGGTCGGCGCGGGACATCGCCGGGGTCCGCAACGAGGCAGGCAACGTGGTCGGGCTGATGCCGCATCCCGAGCACGCGGTCGACCCGCTGACCGGCTCGACCGACGGCCTGCGCGTGTTCGAGGCGGTCGCCGCCGCCGGGGCGCGGGCGTGAGCGTCGAGACCAGCAAACACCGCGAGCTCGGCCTCACCGATGCCGAGTTCGGGCTGATCTGCGAGAAGCTCGGGCGCGAGCCGAACGACGTCGAGCTGGCGATGTTCAGCCTGCTCTGGTCCGAGCACTGCGCCTACAAGCACTCGCGCAAGCTGCTGGGCAAGCTGCCGACCGAGGGTGAGCGGGTGCTGATGGGGCCGGGCGAGAACGCCGGCGCCGTCTCCGTCGGCAACGGCTACGCCGTCGCCTTCAAGGTCGAGTCGCACAACCACCCGAGCGCGGTCGAACCGTTCGAGGGGGCGGCAACCGGGGTCGGCGGGATCATGCGCGACGTCTTCGCGATCGGGGCGCGGCCGATCGCGCTGCTCAACTCGCTGCGCTTCGGCGAGCTCGACTCGGCCCGCTCGCGCCACCTGCTCGACGGAGCGGTGCGCGGGATCGGCCACTACGGCAACTCGATCGGGGTGGCGACGGTCGGCGGCGAGATCTACTTCGAGGATCCCTACGAGCACAACTGCCTGGTCAACGCGATGTGCATCGGCCTGGCCAAGAGCGAGGACATGGTCCGCGCCGCCGCCGCCGGGGTCGGCAACGCGGTGGTGCTGATGGGCGCCTCGACCGGCCGCGACGGGATCGGCGGCGCCTCGGTGCTGGCCTCGGCCGAGCTTGGCGAAGGCGACTCCGACAAGCGGCCGACGGTGCAAATCGGCGACCCGTTCGAGGAGAGCAAGGTCCTGGAGTGCTGCCTGGAGCTGCTGGAGAAGGGGCTGCTGGTCTCGCTGCAGGACCTCGGCGCCGCCGGGCTGACCTCCTCGGCGGGGGAGATGGCGAGCGCCGGCGGGGTCGGGATCGACATCGACGTCGCCAGGGTGCCGCTGCGCGAGCCCGACATGGAGCCGTTCGAGATCATGGTCTCCGAGTCGCAGGAGCGGATGCTGGCGGTGGTCGAGCCGGCCCGGGTGGCCGAGGTGCTGGCGGTCTGCGAGAAGTGGCAGACGGGCTCGGCCGAGATCGGCGTCGTCACCGACAGCGGTCAGATCCGGATCCTGCGCGGCGGCGAGGTCGTCGGCGAGATGCCGGTCGAGGCCCTGGTCGACGGCTGCCCGCTCTACGACATCGAGCCGGGTGAGCCGGAGGGCTGGACTTACGGCAACCGGGCGACGCTGGCCGCGGGGGCAAGCGCCGAGGACGAGCTGCTGGCGCTGCTCGCGGCGCCCAGCATCGCCTCCAAGCGCTGGGCCTTCGAGCAGTACGACGCGGTGGTCGGCTCGCGCACGGTGCGCCGCCCGGAGTCGGCCGAGGCGGCGGTCCTGCAGCTGCCCGAGGCCGGCAACGCGATCGCGGTCTCAATCGACGGCAACGGGCGCCGGGTCGCCTGCGACCCCCACGCCGGCACGATCGAGGCGGTGCTCGAGTGCGCCCAGAACCTCGCCTGCGTCGGCGCCGAGCCGCTCGGCCTGACCAACTGCCTCAACTTCGGCAACCCCGAGAAGCCGCTCCCGGCCTGGCAGCTCGACCGCGCGGTCAGCGCCCTGGCAGAGGCCTGCACGGCACTTGGAGTCCCGGTCGTCGGCGGCAACGTCTCGCTCTACAACGAGGGGCCGGACGGGCCGATCTACCCGACCCCGGTGGTCTCGATGGTCGGCGAGCTGCCCGACCCGGCCCAGGTCGCCGGCAACGCCTTCGCCGCGGCGGGCGACGCGATCGGGCTGATCGGCCCCTTCGCCCCCACCCTGGCCGGCTCGGAGCTGGCCAAGCAGCGGGGCGAGCTGGCGCTGGGCCTGCCGCAGCCCGACATCGCCGCGGTTGCCGCGGCCTGCGCGACGGTGCGCGAGGCGGTCCGCGCCGGCAGGCTCGCCTGCGCCCACGACGTCAGCGACGGTGGCTTCGCGGTGGCGCTGGCCGAGTGCGCAATCGGCGCCGGGCTCGGCGCCCGGGTCGACCTGCAGCCGCTGCGCGACCGCGGCTGCTCACCAGAGGAGGCGCTGTTCGGCGAGGGCAGCGGCGGCTTCCTGGTCAGCGGCGAGCGGGCGGAGCTGGATGCGCTCGGCGCCGTCTACCTAGGCGAGGTCGGCGGCACCACGATCGAGATCGCCGCCGGCGACCGCAGCCTCGTGGTCGGTCTCGACGGCGCCGAGAGCGCCTGGCGCTCGCTGCCGGCGCAGGCCGAGCACCGCGGCGCCTGAGGCGAGGGCGGCGAAGACGGCGAACAGGTAGGAGCTGTGGGCGGCGTCGAGGGCGGCCTGCAGGCCCTCGGGTTCGCCCACCATCGCAACCAGGATCGCGGTGCCGAGCACGGCGCCGACCTGGCGGAAGGCGGCGTTGACGGCGGAGGCAGTGGCGAAGCGGTCGTCGGGGACGTCGCGGACCGCGGCCGAGCCGAGGGTCGGGAAGGCGAGGCCGATGCCGATCCCGGTGAGGGCGGCGCCGGGCAGCCAGAGGCCGAGCCAGTCGGGCTCCGCCCCGGCCGAGCGCAGGACCATCACCCCGGCGGCGAAGACGAGGGTGCCGGGGACGATCACGGCGCGGTGGCCGAAGCGGTCGGCGAGCTTTCCCGCCGGGCCGGCGACCACGGTCGAGAGCGCCGGGCCGGGCAGGGTCGCGGCGCCGGCCTGGAGCACGGTGTAGCCCCAGATCGAGGTGAGGAAGAGGACGTTGCCGAGGATCAGCGAGAAGAAGGCGGCGGAGAAGAGCAGGGTGCCGAGGTTGCCGGCGCGGAAGGAGGCGTGGCGGAACAGCTCCGGTTCGACGATCGGGCGCGGGTGGGTGCGGCTGCGGACGACGACGCCAGCGAGCAGCAGCGCCCCGGCGAGGAAGCAGCCGAGCACTTGCGGCGAGCCCCAGCCCCAGTCGTTGCCCTCGATGATCGCGAGCGTGATCGCGGCCAGTGAGAGCGCCAGCATCGCCGCCCCGGGCAGGTCGGGAAGGCGGCTGTCGAGGCGCCGCGGCCGCGGCAGGCGGCTGCGCCCGAGCCAGAGCACGGCGACCCCGAGCGGCAGGTTGACGAGGAAGACGAGCCGCCAGTCGGAGAGCTCGACCAGCGCCCCGCCCAGGGTCGGCCCGACCGCCGCCGCCGCGGCCGCCGCCGCTCCCCAGAGCCCGACGCCGGCGGCGCGGCGCTCGGCCGGGAAGCTATCGAGCACGATCGCCAGCGAGGCCGGGGCGATCAGCGCCGCGGCGACGCCCTGCAGAACCCGGAAGGCGATCAGCAGCGAGAGCGAGGGTGCGACCGCGCAGAGCAGGCTGGCGACGGTGAAGCCGGCGACGCCGAGCAGGAAGATCCGCCGGTGGCCGAAGCGGTCGGCCAGCCCCCCAGCCGGGACCAGCAGCGCCGCGATCACGACGAAGTAGCCGTCGAGCACCCAGGAGAGGGCGTCGCGCCCGGCGCCGGCGAAGGAGGCCGAGATGTCGGGGAAGGCGATGTTGACGATCGTCGTGTCGAGGAAAGCGACGAAAGCGCCGGCACAGGCGATCGCCACCGCGCCGCGGCCACCCGCCGAGCCGGTTGGCTCGGCCTTTCTATGCCCACTGTCATACATCGGCGCGGCGACTATACTATGTCCGTGGGCATAACGCGAATCGCCGATTCGGAAGCGGTTTCAGCGGGGTCGCGCCGGGATGGGCGAGCGCGGCTGCTGAACGGGGCGCGCAAGCTGCTGGCCGAGAAGGGCTACGCCGGCATGGAGCTGCGCGACGTCGCCGAGCGGGGCAAGGCGCCGCGCGGCTCGATCTACCACCACTTCCCCGGCGGCAAGACCCAGCTCGCGGTCGAGGCGGCAGAGCTCGAGGGCAGCGAGATCAAGGCCCTGATCGAAAGCTCGCTGGAGCAGCGCGGCCTCGCCGCCACCCTGGAGATGTTCGGCGAGAGCTTCCGCCGCCGGGTCAAGGACCAGCCCGAGCACCTCGGCTGCCCGGTCGCCGCCGCCGCCCTCGCCCGGCCCGAGGACCCGGCCCTGGCCGCCGCCGCGACCCGTGCCTTCGAGAGCTGGGAAGCCCCGATCGCCGCCGCGCTGCGCGACGAAGGCGTCGCCGCCAGGGAGGCCGATGCCTTCGCGGGTCTCGTCGTCTCGACGATCGAGGGCGCCCTGATCCGCGCCCGCGCCGCCGCCGACCAGGCCCCGCTCGACTCCGCAGTCGCCGGCCTCCAGCAGGCGCTCGCCGCGGTCCTCGCAGAAGCGCAGCCGAACTAGACCCCACCCCGGTGGGGCGAAGGTCGGCTGCGCGCTCTGCCCGCGCGGTTTAGACAAAGCCTCTCGCGGGCAGCTTGTGTAGGCGCCCTCCGGCTGGGCAGCCGAGGGCGCGCAGATGGAGGAGAGGACTTGACACCACGCCGCACGCCCAAGGCGCTCGCCTGCCTCGTGGCCCTGGCCGGGGCGGCGTTCGCGCTCAGCGCCTGCGGCGGCTCCGACGACTCCGGCTCGCGCGAGCTCACCTTCTTCGTCGCGATCCAGCCCGGCGGCACGATCGAGGAAGTCTCGAAACGCTGCAGCGAGGAATCGGGCGGGAAGTACACGATCACGCCGGAATTCCTCCCCACCGACGCCAGCCAGCAGCGCGAACAGCTGGTCCGCCGGCTCGGCGCCGACGACCCCTCGATCGACATCGTCGGCATGGACGTGATCTGGACCGGCGAGTTCGCCAACGCCGGCTGGGTCGAAGAGTGGAAGGGGCCGCTGAAAGAGCAGGTGACCGAAGAGGTCTTCCCCGGGGTGATCGAGACCGCTTCCTTCGACGGCAAGCTCTACGCGGCCCCGTTCAACACCAACACGCAGCTGCTCTGGTACCGCAAGGACCTGGTCAAACAGCCGCCGCAGACCTGGGACGAGATGATCGACCAGGCCGAAGACCTCGCGGAAGCGGGGTCGATCCAGGTCCAGGCGAACCGCTACGAGGGCTTCATGGTCTGGGTCAACGCCCTGATCGAGAGCGCCGGCACGGAAATGCTCTCAGGACCGGAGTCCGTCGACCTCGAACAGAAACCGACCGAAGAGGCGCTGGCGGTGATCGGCCGGCTCGCCAACTCCCCGGCCGCCCCCTCCGGCCTCTCGACCTCCGACGAGGACAGCGCCCGGCTCGCCTTCGAGGCGGGCGAATCGGCCTTCATGACCAACTACACCTTCGCCTACGGCAGCGCCCAGGAAGAAGCGCCTGAGATCGGGAAGAAAATGGGCTACGCCCGCTTCCCCGAGGTCGTCAAAGGGACCCCGAGCAAACCGCCGCTGGGCGGCTTCAACCTCGCGGTCAGCTCCTTCTCGGAGAACAAAGACGTCGCCTTCGATGCCGCCGCCTGCCTGGCCAACTCGCAGAGCCAGCTGACCGCGGTCGAGCTCGACGGTCTCCCCCCCTCGCGCTCGGACCTCTACGCGAACAAAGCGGTGACGGAGGCCTATCCCGGCTTCGCCGGCCTGGTCAAAGAGTCGATCGAGGCGGCCGGGCCGCGCCCGACCACCCCCGCCTACCAGGACGTGTCGCTGGCGGTCCAGCGCTCGCTGCACCCGCCGGACAAGATCGACCCCGAGGACACCGAATCGATCTATGACGAGCTGAAGAGCAACCTCGAAGACGCGGTCAAGCGGGAAGGGCTGCTGTGAGCCAGCGCACCCGCTCCGAGCGCAAACTGGCCTGGATGCTCTGCGCGCCGGCGGTGCTGGCGATGCTCGCGGTCACCGCCTACCCGATCGGCTACGCGATCGTGCTCTCGCTGCAACAGGTCGACCTGCGCTTTCCCGAAGACGGCGGCTTCGTCGGCCTCGACAACTACACCGCCGTGCTCGGCTCCGAACTCTGGTGGACCGACTTCTTCAACACCGTCTTCATCCTCGTCACCACGGTGGCGATCGAGCTGGTCCTGGGGATGATCATCGCCCTGGTCATGCACCGGGCGATCTTCGGCCGCGGCGTGATCCGCACCTCGGTCCTGATCCCCTACGGGATCATCACCGTGGTCGCGGCCTTCGCCTGGCAGTTCGCCTTCGACCCCGCCTCCGGGTTCGTCAACAACCTGCCGCTGATCTCCGACGAAATGGACTGGTTCGGCGGCCGCTTCAGCTCCTTCGCGGTGATCATCATGGCCGAGGTCTGGAAGACGACCCCGTTCATGGCGCTGCTGCTGCTGGCCGGCCTGGTGACGATCGACAAGGGCCTCTACGAGGCGGCCAAGGTCGACGGGGCCAGTGCCTGGCAGCGCTTCACCAAGATCACCCTGCCGCTGATGAAGCCGGCGATCCTGGTCGCGCTGCTGTTCCGCTCGCTCGACGCCTTCCGCGTCTTCGACACGATCTTCATCATGACCCGCGGTGCCCAGGAAACCGAATCGGTCTCGATCCTCGGCTTCAACCAGCTGATCTCGCGGCTCAACCTCGGGCTCGGCTCGGCCGTCTCGGTGCTGATCTTCATCTGCGTGTTCCTGATCGCCTTCCTCTTCGTCAAGGGCTTCGGGACCAAGCTCGAGGAGGGGAGGCCGGGCTGATGGAACGGGGAAGCCGCGACTACGTGCTCTGGTCGGTCGGCATCGTGCTGGTGCTGATCTTCGCCCTGCTGCCCGTCCTCTGGCTGATCTCGGTCTCGCTGAAGCCGCCGGACGCGATCACCGACGGCCGCTTCATCCCTTCCGAATTCTCGCTCGACAACTACAAGAGCCTGTTCGAAGGCGGCGTCGACGAGAGCCCCTTCATCAAGCCGCTGATCAACTCGATCGGGATCGCCCTGATCACGACCGTGATCGCGATCACCCTCGCCGCCTTCACCGCCTACGCGATCGCCCGGCTCGAATTCCCCGGCAAGCGACTGATCCTCGCCGGGGCGCTGGCGATCGCGATGTTCCCGCCGATCTCCACGGTCGGGCCGCTGTTCGACATGTGGCGGGCGCTCGGGCTCTACGACACCTGGCTCGGGCTGATCATCCCCTACCTGACCTTCTCGCTGCCGCTGGCGATCTACGTCCTCGTCGCCTTCTTCCGCGAGATCCCCTGGGAGCTGGAGCAGGCGGCCCAGGTCGATGGCGCGACGCCGTTCCAGGCCTTCACCAAGGTGATCGTGCCGCTGGCGGCGCCGGGCGTGTTCACGGCAGCGATCCTCGTCTTCATCTTCGCCTGGAACGACTTCCTCTTCGCGATCTCGCTCACCTCGAGCGACGCCTCCCGCACCGTGCCGGCTGCCCTCGCCTTCTTCACCGGCGAGTCCTCGTTCACGCAGCCGACCGGCAGCATCGCCGCCGCCGCGGTGGTGGTGACGGTGCCGATCATCATCTTCGTCCTCTTCTTCCAGCGCCGAATCGTCGCCGGCCTCACCTCCGGCGCCGTCAAGGGATAAGGAGCAACGCAATGGCAGAGATAGTCCTCGACCACGTCAGCAAGGTCTTCGCCGACGGCTTCGAAGCCGTCAAGGAGATGGACCTCGAGATCCAGGACGGCGAGTTCATGATCCTGGTCGGGCCCTCGGGCTGCGGCAAGTCGACGGCGCTGCGGATGATCGCCGGGCTCGAGGACATCTCCAGCGGCGAGCTGAAGATCGGCGACGAGGTGGTCAACGACCGCGCCCCGAAGGACCGCGACATCGCGATGGTCTTCCAGAACTACGCGCTCTACCCGCACATGACGGTGCGCGAGAACATGGGCTTCGCGCTGAAGCTGGCCGGGGTCGACAAGGGCGAGATCGACCAGAAGGTCGAGTCGGCGGCGGAGACGCTGGACCTGACCCAGCACCTCGACCGCCGCCCCGCCAATCTCTCCGGCGGACAGCGCCAGCGGGTGGCGATGGGGCGGGCGATCGTGCGCGACCCGAAAGCCTTCCTGATGGACGAGCCGCTCTCCAACCTCGACGCGAAGCTGCGGGTGCAGATGCGCACCGAGGTGGCGAAACTGCAGTCGAAGCTGGAGACGACGACGGTCTACGTCACCCACGACCAGACCGAGGCGATGACGCTCGGCGACCGGGTGGCGGTGATGCGGGCCGGCGTGCTGCAGCAGGTCGGCACCCCGGCCGAGCTCTACGACAACCCGAAGAACCTCTTCGTCGCCGGCTTCATCGGCTCGCCGGCGATGAACTTCATGCCGGGCGAGCTGAGCGGTGGCAAGGTCAAGCTGCCGATCGGCGAGGTCGACGTCGGAGACCTCGCGGGCGGGCGCGGCGAGGGCAAGGTGGTCGCCGGGCTGCGGCCGGAGAACTTCGAGGACGCGGAGCTGATCGGCGACGACCTCAAGGGCGACCGAGGGGTGGTCTTCGAGGCCGAGATCGACCTTGTCGAGTCGCTCGGCTCCGACCTCTTCGCCTACTTCCACATCGAGTCGGAAGGAGTCCAGTCAGACCAGCTCGCCGACCTGGTCGAGGACACGCTCGGCGAGACCGGCGCCGCCAACCTGCGCGAGGGCGAGGAGCAGGTGGTGGCGCGGCTTGAGCCGACCAGCAAGGTGCGGCGGCGCGAGCAGGCGAAGCTCTGGGCCGACACCTCCAAGCTGCACCTGTTCGACCCGGAGAGCGGCGAGAGCCTGACGCGGCGGGGCGAGTCGGCGACCGCGGCCGGCTCAGCCGGCGGCGACGACCAGGCGTGAGGCCAGCTCGGCGGCGCTCGCGTCGCCGAGGCCCTGGGCGCCGGTGAGGTCCTGCCAGGTGCGGAAGGTGAGCGCGTGGCCGATCGCCGCGCGGGTGCGGTCGCGCGCTCGGCCGCGCAGGCCGCGCCCCTGCAGGAGGACGTCGGTGGCCTCGGCGAGCATCGCCCGGTAGCCGCCCATCAGCTCGCCCACCACCGGCACCGCTGCTTCGTCGCGCAGCAGCTTGTCGTACATCGCGGCGGTGCGCCGGTAGTACCCGTAGAGCTCGGCGAGGGCGGTATCGAGGCGCTCGCCCGGGTCCGCGATCGCGCCCCAGGCGGCGACGTCGGGGGGCGGGTTGGCCGCGGCCCAGTGGGCGGAGCAGGCACCGAAGAGGGCGCGCTCGTCGGGGAAGTGGCGGTAGACGGTCGAGCGCCGCACCCCTGCCCGCTCGGCGACCGCGCTGACCGAGGTCTGGGCCGGACCGAGCGTGCCGTGCAGGTCGACCGCGCTCTCGGTTATCCGCAGCCGCGTCTCCGCCTCCGCCTCGGCGCGGGCCTTCATCCGGTACTGCCGCTTGCCGCTGTCGGGGCTCTGGACCCGCTTGGTCTTTTGGTCAGCCATAGGTGTCCGGTGAATCTTGACAGAGAGGGTGGTCACTGTCTATATTTTCGCACGACAGTAGTGTCCAATGAAAAGGAGAGTGATTGAGATGGCGACGGTGATCGGTCCCAACGACGGCGAGGCGGGCTTCCTCGGAAGCATCGGGGTGCGCTGGATGATCGACGGCGAGGGCGCGGGCGGGGACTTCTCCCTGGTCGAGCACCCGCTGCCACCGCGGGCGCTGGCGGCGCCCCTGCACAAACACAACCGCGAGGACGAGTACAGCTTCGTGCTCGAAGGCCGGATGGGGGCGCTGCTCGGCGACGAGGTGCTCGAGGCCGGGCCCGGCGACCTGGTCTTCAAGCCGCGCGACCAGTGGCACACCTTCTGGAACGCCGGCGAGCAGACCTGCCGGATCCTCGAGATCATCGCTCCGGCGGGGTTCGAGCACTTCTTCCGTGAGCTCGACGCGCTGGGCGGGGCGCTGAAGGCGGACCCGGAGGAGATGGCGGCGCTGAGCGAGCGCTACGGCCTGGAGATGAAACCGGAGAGCGTGCCCGGTTTGCTCGAGCGCTTCGGCCTGCGCATCGGCGAGGCGGCGGAGGTGCTGCCGCAGCCGGTTTAGTCCCGCAATTAGCGAGGGTCCCGCCCCGGCAGGGCAGCCGCGCGCCGCTGCTACCCTGCCGGGGTAGGCAGTCCGCCTGCGCGTCCTGTCTCTTCCAACAGCGAGGAAAACGCGCTTTGACTCCCGCCGAGCGGCCCTGGATCGACCGCGACGGCCCGCACGATGAATGCGGGGTGTTCGGCGTATACGCACCCGGGCACGAGGTCGCCCGGCTCGCCTACTTCAGCCTCTACGCGCTGCAGCACCGCGGCCAGGAGTCGGCCGGGATCGCGACCTGCGAGGGCGGGCACATCACCACCCTGCGCGACAGCGGCCTCGTCTCCCAGGTCTTCGACGAGGAGAAGCTGCGGGCGCTGGCGGGGGACATGGCGATCGGCCACGTGCGCTACTCGACCACCGGCGGCGGCTCCTGGGAGAACGCGCAGCCGGTCTGGCGCGACGACGGCCGCGAGGTGGCGCTCGCCCACAACGGCAACCTGACCAACGCGGTCGAGCTCTGGGCCGAGCTGAAGGAGCGCGGGATCGACTTCCGCGGCACCTCCGACTCGGAGATCATCGCCGCCCTCGTCTCCTCCCACGGCGGCAAGCTGATCGAGGACGCGGTGGCGGAGACGATGCCGCGCCTGCAGGGCGCCTACTCGACCGTGGTGATGACCAAGCACGCGATCGTCGCCTTCCGCGACCCGCACGGGATCCGGCCGCTCTCGCTGGGCCGGCTCGACGACCGCTTCGTCGTCGCCTCGGAGAGCTGCGCCTTCGACATCATCGGCGCCGAGCTGATGCGCGAAGTCCACCCGGGCGAGATGGTCAGCCTGACCGAGCGCGGGCTGGAGACGCGCCAGGTGGTGAAGAGTGATCGCCGCGCCTCCTGTGTCTTCGAGCACATCTACTTCTCCCGACCCGACAGCCGGCTGGAGGGAATGGTCCTGCAGCAGGCGCGCGGGCGGATGGGCGAGATCCTCCACCGCGAGGCGCCGGTCGAGGCCGACCTGGTGATCGCGGTGCCGGACTCCGGCAACCCGGCCGCGGCCGGGTTTGCGCGTGCCTCCGGCATCCCCCGCGACGACGGCCTGATCAAGAACCGCTACGTGGCGCGGACCTTCATCCAGCCCGGCCAGGAGCTGCGCAAACACGGGCTGCGGCTGAAGTTCAACGCGCTGCCGGAGATCGTCGCCGGCCAGCGCCTGGTCGTGGTCGACGACTCGGTCGTGCGCGGCAACACCACCCGCCAGCTGGTCGGGATGCTGCGCGACGCCGGCGCCCGCGAGGTGCACCTGCGGATCTCCGCCCCCCCGATCCGCAACCCCTGCCACTACGGGGTCGACATGTCGACCCGCGAGGAGATGATCGCCCACAACCGCACCGTCGCCGAGATCGCCGACGAGCTCGACGCCGACTCGCTCGCCTACCTCTCGATGGAGGGCGTCTACGAGGCGATCGCCGGCGACCCGGGCGAGCACTGCGACGCTTGCTTCAGCGGCAACTACCCGCTCGGCGACCCCGACGAGGCGAACGGCAAGTTCGCCCTCGAGAGCATTGCCGTAGTACCCGCGAGCTAGCGCCGCATCCCTAGGGAGTGAGGTCGCGGACGAGGTCGGCCGCCGGGCGGACGTCGGTGATGCGGGCGACGGTCTCGCCGGCATAGAGCGGGCCGGCGTCGAGCAGGTTCTCCGGGCCGTCGTCGGTGGGGCCGGCGGGGGTGAGCAGGCGTCCGCCTGGGCGCTGGGCGCGGGTCAGGCGGAGCTGGGCGGAGGCGGGAAGCCGGCGGGCGGTGGGAGCGCTGAGCCGGTTGAGGGCGCGGGAGAGCGCCGGGCCGCGCGGATCGCCGCGGAGCCAGCGCTCGGTCGCCGCGTTGGCGACAACGCGGTGCGGGGCGGGCCAGCCGGCGCCGAAGAGCTCGGTCAGGATCGGCGCGTCGGCGGCGAGCAGGCGTCGCCGGTACTCGGGGTGGGCGCGGCTCTCCTCCGCGAGCAGGAAGCGGGTCCCGGCGACGGCAGCGCTCGCCCCCGCTTCGAGCGCGCGCTGCACGTCAGCGCGCGCGGCGATGCCGCCGGCAAGCAGCAACGGATAGTCGGCCGGCAGCGCGGCCCGGGCGCGCTCCAGCAGCTCCAGGGCCGGCATCCGGCCGCGGACGTGGCCGCCGGCCTCGACGCCCTGCAGGATCGCCGCGTCGGCGCCGGCAGCGTGGGCGGCGCGCGCCTCGGCGACCGAGCCACACTGGTGCAGCCAGACGCCGGGGGTGCGGCGGTGCGGCTTGCCCCAGAAGGTGACGACCACGTCGGCGCGGGCGGCCGCCTCGAACCAGCCGCGGCGGGCGAACGGGAGCAGCACGTTGACGGCGAGCGGGCGGTCGGTCAGCCGCCGCGCCGCCGCCAGCTCGCGCTCGATCTGGGCGGCGCCGTTGACCGCGATCGTCCCCAGCCCGCCCGCCTCCGCGACGGCCGCGGCGAGCTCGTGACGGCTGATCCCGCCACCCATCCCGGCCTGCACGACCGGCGCTTGCACCCCCAGGCGCTCCAGCAGCGACACGCCTCGATCCTACGCCGGGCGCGGCCTTGCGAAGATGCGGCGGTGAGCGAGTTCCGCATCGTCGTCCTGGCCTCGGGCAGCGGCACCAACCTGCAGGCGATCCTCGCCAAGCTGCACGGGCAGGAGGGGATCGCGGTGGTCGGGGTCGGCTCCGACAAGCCGGGGGCGCGGGCGCTGGAGCGGGCGGTGGCGGCCGGGGTCGAGACCGCGGTCTTCCCGATCGACGCCTACGCCGACCGGCTCGGGCGCGACGCGGCGATGGCCGACTGGGTCGACTCCCGCCGCGCCGACCTGGTCGTGCTCGCCGGCTACATGCAGTTGCTCAGCGAACCGTTCGTCGCCCGCTTTCGGGGGCGCGTCGTCAACGTCCACCCCGCCCTGCTGCCGGACTTCCCCGGTCTCGACGCGATCGGTCAGGCGCTCGACGCGGGCGCGCAGGAGACCGGCGTCACCGTCCACTTCGTCGACGAGGGCGTCGATACCGGGCCGACGATCGCGCAGCGGCGGGTGCCGGTCCCGGTCGGGCGCGAGCGCCAGCCGCTGGAGGCGGCGATCCACGCGGTCGAGCACGAGCTCTATCCGGAGGCGATCCGCATGATTGCGGAGGGCCGGGTTAGGATCGATGCTGATGACCCGCGCCGGGTCCTGATCGATGACTGAGGCCGCCGCCGACACCCCGCAGGAGACCGCCGAGAACGGGGCGATCCGGGTGCGCCGGGCGCTGGTCTCGGTCTCCGACAAGACCGGCGTCGCCGACTTCGGCCGCAGCCTGGCGGCGCTCGGGGTCGAGATCCTCTCCACCGGCGGCACCGCGACGGCGCTGCGCGAGGCCGGGCTCGAGGTGACCGACGTCTCCGAGTTCACCGGCCAGGAGGAGATCCTCGGCGGCCGGGTCAAGACCCTGCATCCGCGGCTGCACGCGGCGCTGCTGGCGCGGCGCGACGACGCCGAGCACATGGCGACGCTGGCGCGCGAGGGGATCGAGCCGATCGACCTCGTCTGCGTCAACCTCTATCCCTTCGAGCAGACCGTCTCCGGGCACGAGGTCGCGCCCGAGGTGGCGATCGAGAACATCGACATCGGCGGGCCGACGATGATCCGGGCCGCCGCCAAGAACCACGAGGGCGTCGCGGTCGTGGTCAAGCCGGAGGCCTACGACGCGGTCTGCGCCGAGCTGGAGGAGACCGACGGCGAGATCTCCGCCACCACCCGGCACTGGCTCGCCAACGAGGCCTTCGCCCAGACCGCCCGCTACGACGCCGCGATCAGCAGCTGGTTCTCGACCGAGTACGAGGACTACCCCGAACACCTGGCGATCGCCTACGAGAAGGTGCTCGACCTCTCCTACGGCGAGAACCCGCACCAGCGGGCGGCGCTCTACGCCGAGGCCGGCGCCCGCAGCCACATCCTCTCGCGGGTCTCGAAGCTGCACGGCCGCGCCCTCTCCTTCAACAACGTGCTCGACCTCGACTCGGCCCGCGGGCTGGTCGACGACTTCGAGCAGCCGGCCTGCGTGATCGTCAAGCACAACAACCCCTGCGGGGTGGCGATCGGCGCCGACGCGCTCGAGGCCTACCTGAAGGCGCTCGCCTGCGACCCGCTTTCCGCCTACGGCGGGGTGATCGCGCTCAACCGTCCGGTCAGCAAAGAGCTGGCGGAGGAGCTGCACAAGAACTTCGTCGAGGTGCTGAGCGCGCCCGGCTACGAGCACGGGGCGCTGGCGGTGCTGCAGCAGAAGGAGGCGATCCGGATCCTCGAGGAGGAGGAGCGGCGCCAGCCCACCCCGGGCGAGCGTGACCTCAAACGGGTCCACGGCGGCCTGCTGATCCAGGACCGCGACGGCGACCCGGAGCCGCGCGAGATCATGGAGGTGGTGACGGAGACGCAGCCGGGTGAGGAGCAGTGGGACGACCTGCTGTTCGCCTGGACCGTCTGCCGCCGCGTCCGCTCCAACGCAATCGTGATCGCCAAGGGCGGCGCCACCCTCGGCATCGGCGCTGGCCAGATGAGCCGGGTCGACTCGGTCCGGCTCGCGGTCGAGAAGTGCCGCGAGGCCCGCGGCACGGAGGCCGACGCCCTGCTCGCCGGCTCCTCCCTCGCCTCCGACGCCTTCTTCCCCTTCGCCGACGGCCCCGAGCTGGCGATCCAGGCAGGCACCAACGCCGTGATCCAGCCCGGCGGCTCCAAACGCGACGCCGAGGTGATCGCCGCCTGCGACGCCGGCGCCGTCTCGATGGTCTTCACCAAGCACCGCCACTTCCGGCACTAGCCGCGCTCCACGGACAGCGCCGACAAAGCGTCACTCACGAAGCGGAGTTGGCGGGTTCGACTCCCGCTCGGGGCGTTATCATCGAAAAACGTGAGTGCAGGGCCGTTGTAGTTCGGCGGCAACCTCGCTTTTGAATGGCCCGCTCTCCGAGCGGGCCATTCTTTTTCTTCGGGGGGAAGATCTGGCCGCCCGTCGAAGCGAAGCGCGTGGACGCGCGCTCGGAAGCCATCCAGGCGAAGTTCGAATGGCCGGTGATCATCGCCGCGGTGATGACGATCCCGCTGGTGCTGATCCAGGAGTCGAACCTGAGCGATCCCTGGCCGCTGATCGGAACGATCCTCAACTGGGCGACCTGGCTGGTCTTCGCCACCGAGGTCGTGGTGATGCTCTGCATCGTCCCCAGCCGCAAGTACTGGCTGCGCCACCACATGCTCGACGTCGCGGTCACCGTCCTCACCCCGCCCTTCGCCCCGGCCGCCTGGCAGGCCGGGCGGCTCTACCGGGTGCTGCGCCTGATGCGGCTGCTGCGCGTCTTCAGCCTGCGCCGCCTGCTCTCGCTCGACGGACTGAAGATGGCGGCGCTGACCGCGGTCCTGACCGTCGGCCTCGGCGGCATCGTCGTCGCCAGCATCGAGACCACGCCGCAGGAACCGTGGAGCGCCTGGGACGGGATCTGGTGGGCGGTGACGACGGTGACCACGGTCGGCTACGGCGGCCTCGAACCACACACCGACAGCGGCCGCATCATCGCCAGCGTGATCATGCTGGTCGGGATCGGCTTCGTCGCCCTCCTCACCGCCTTCATCGCCGACCGCTTCATCGCCGGCCAGGAAGCGAAAGAGGACCAGATCCTCACCGAGCTGCGCGAGATCCGCGCCCGGCTCGAGCAGCTCGAAGGCCGCTAGGCCAGCCGCTTCTGCGCCTCGCTGGCGCGGCGGACGTGGGCGCAGATCTCCTCCGGGGTGTCGGCGACCAGCAGCAGCTCTTTGTCGCCGGGGGCGATCATGCCCTCGTCCTCGAGCGTGTCGTCGATCCACTCGAGCAGCGGCCGCCAGTGGGCGGAGTCGACGAGGATCGTCGGGAAGTGGTGGATCCGGTCGGTCTGGATCAGGGTCAGGCTCTCGAACAGCTCGTCGAGGGTGCCGAAGCCGCCGGGGAAGATGACGAAGGCGCGGGCGTAGCGGACGAACATCAGCTTGCGGGCGAAGAAGTAGTGGAAGTGGAGGCCGCGGTTGGCGTAGGGGTTGGGTGCCTGCTCGTGCGGCAGCTCGATGTTGAGGCCGACCGAGAGCCCGCCCGCCTCGGCGGCGCCGCGGTTGGCCGCCTCCATCAGGCCCGGCCCACCGCCGGTGATGACACTGAAGCCGTGCTCGACCAGGCAGCGGCCGGTCTCGCGGCAGAGCTCATACCAGCGGTGACCCTCGGGGATGCGGGCAGAGCCGAAGACGGAGACACCCTCCTCGACGTCGCGCAGGGCGTCGAAGCCGGCCTCGATCTCGAGGCGGATGCGGTCGAGGCGGAGGTCGTCCTGGCCCTCGGCGTCGCCGGGCACGCGGAGCAGATGCTCGTCGTGCGCCTCCCACCTGCTCCTGTTGATCCCCGGCAAGATGCCCCCGGCGGGACTCGAACCCGCGACGCGCGGCTTAAAAGGCCACCGCTCTAACCAGCTGAGCTACAGGGGCGCGCGGCCCATGGTAGAGGGCTGTTGAGTGGCGCGTCAGGAGAGGTCCGGCAGACCCTGGTACGGGGTCGAGGCCTCGGCGTGGGTACGGCGGGGGATGCGGCCGGCGCGGTGGGCGAGGGCGCCGGCCTCGACCCCGCCGCGCAGGGCGGTCGCCATCGCGGTCGGGTCCGCGGCGCCGAAGATCGCGCTGGCGGCGAGCACGGCGTCGCAGCCCAGCTCCATCGCCAGGGCGGCGTCGGAGGCGGTGCCGACGCCGGCGTCGAGCACGACCGGGACCGCGGCGCGCTCGGCGATGATCGCGACGTTGTAGGGGTTGCGGATGCCGGCGCCGGAGCCGATCGGCGAGCCCAGCGGCATCACCGCGGCGCAACCGGCCTCCTCGAGGCGGCGGGCGAGAATCGGGTCGTCGTTGGTGTAGGGGAGGACGGTGAAGCCGTCGGCGACGAGCTGTTCGGCGGCGTCGAGCAGCTCGACCGCGTCGGGGTAGAGGGTGCGGTCGTCGCCGATCACCTCGAGCTTGATCCACTCGGTCTGGAAGGCCTCGCGAGCGAGCTTGGCGGTGCGGACCGCGTCGCGGGCGGTGAAGCAGCCGGCGGTGTTGGGGAGGACGAAGAGGCCGAGCCGGTCGATCACCTCGAGCACCGAGCCGCCGGCCTCGGGGTCGATGCGGCGCAGGGCGACGGTGACGATCTCGGTCCCGGCCGCGGCGAGGGCGTGCTCCATCTGCTCCAGCGAGCGGAAGCCGCCGGTGCCGGCGATCAGCCGTGAGGTCCACTGACGGCCGCCCAGCTCCCAGGTCTCCTCGGCCTCGGGGGCGCCGCCCTGGATCGCCGCCAGGACCTCGACCGCCTGGCCGTCGCGCAGCGTCGTCGCGTCCCACTCGCCGCGCGGCACCACCTCGCCGT
>DASUNU010000201.1:0-10327 GCA_036276995.1 Solirubrobacterales bacterium | reverse complement strand
GGCGACACCGGCGACAACATGGCGATGACGATGCGGGCGGTGATGGAGGAGCTCGACCGCCTCGACGGCCAGGAGGTCGACGAGGTCGGCCGTACCGAGCTGGTCCAGGCGCTGGCGCGGGCGGCGCTGATGGGCGCCCGCGGCAACTCCGGCGTGATCCTCAGCCAGATCGTCCGCGGCGCCGCCGAGGAGCTGGCCAGCCGCCCCGGCGAGCTGGTTGACCCGGTCCTGGTCGCCGCCTCTTTCGCCCGCGCCGCCGACGCCGCCTACGACTCGGTGCGGGAGCCGGCCGAGGGGACGATGCTGACCGTCTTCCGCGAGATGGCCCACTCGCTGACCCGCCAGCTCGCCCACCTCGACGCCGACAAGCAGCGGCTCGGCCGCGACGTCAGCGACGAGCGCCAGGACGAGATCCTCGCCGAGGTCCTGGAGCGGGCGATCGCCGACGGTGAGCGGGCGGTGGCCCGCACCCCCGAGCAGCTCGACGTTCTGCGCGAATCCGGCGTCGTCGACGCCGGCGGCCACGGCCTCGTCCTGATCCTCGCCGGGGTCGTCGCCGGCCTGCGCGGGGACGACGCCGAGCTGCCCGAGGTGCCGCACCACGAGCCGCCGCGGAAGAGCCTGCCCCACCATGAGGACAGCCGCTTCCGCTACAGCACCAACTTCATCGTCTCCGGCCACGGCCTCGCGGCTCGCGACTTCCTGCCGCGGCTGGAGGGCCTCGGCGACTCGGTCCTCGTGGTCGGCGACGAGGCGACGCTGAAGGTCCACGTCCACACCGACAAGCCGGAGGCGGCGGTGGCGCTGTTCGAGGACGCCGGCGCGGTCACCAACCTCGACGTCGCCGACATGCGCGAGCAGATGGCCGAACGCGACGCCCGCCTCGCCGGCGGCACCGGCGGCCGTACGGGGGTGCTGGCGGTGGCCGCGGGCGAGGGCCTGGAGCGGCTCTTCGCCGGGCTCGGCGCCCTCGTCGTGCCCGGCGGCGAGACCCTCAACCCCTCCACCTACGAGCTGCTGGCCGGGATCCACGGAGTCTCCGCCGACGAGGTCCTGGTCCTGCCCAGTTCCTCCAACGTGGTGATGGCGGCCGAGCGCGCCTGCGAGCTCTCCGACAAGCCGGCGCGGGTGGTGCCGGCGCTCTCCCAGCAGGCGAGCCTGCTGGCCCTGGTCGAGCTCGATCCCGAGGCCGGCGCCGCGGAGAACGCCGAGCGGCTGGAGCAGGCGCTGGGCGGCGTCGCCACCGGCGGGGTCGCCCCGGCTGCCCGCGACGACGCCCAGGGGCGCTTCAAGAAGGGCGATGCGGTCGGCTTCGCCGACGGTGAGATCGTCGCCTGGGGCGGTGCCGGATCGACCTTGACGACGACGATCCAGCACCTTGCCGAGGGGGCCGAGATCGTCACCGTGATCGCCGGCGAAGGCGCCCCGATCGCGCTCGCCGAGATCGACACCCACGTCCCCGACGGGGTCGAGATCGAGACCCACGAGGGTGGCCAGCCGAGCTGGTGGTGGCTGCTCGCCGCCCAGTAGTGGAGCGCCCGCTGCGCTCCTTCGCCGGCGCCCGCGAGCTCAGCCGCGCCGATCTCCGAGGCGCCCCGGTCCACTGGCCACGGCCCAGCGCCCTGGATGTATCGATTCAAGCGCTGGAGGGAGTCGGCCCCAAGCTGGCCGAAGCCGCTGCTGAAGCCGGCATCGAGACCGTCGGCGACGTCCTCAGCCGCTTCCCCCACAGCCACCGCGACCGCACTGTCCAACTCCTCTCCGACGTCGAGGAGGGCCAGCAGGCAACCATCCTGGTCGACGTCCTTGGCAGCAAGCCGCGCCCGTTCCGCAAAGGCCGCATCAGCATCACCAGCGTCAAAGTCGGCGACGAAAGCGGCCATATCCGCGCCACCTGGTTCAACCAACCCTGGGTAGCGAGCAAGCTGGACCCCGGCGCCCGTTTCCTCCTCACCGGCAAGCGCACCGCCAAAGGCTTCGGAGTCAACGAATGGGAGCTCGTAGCTGCCGGGGGTGGCGAGGGGGAGGGTCCGAGAACGGACGAGCCCGCCCGCCCGCAGGACCCTCCCCCTCGGCAGGACCCGCGGCCCACCAGCTTCATCCCTGTGCACCCAGCCACCGAGGCCCTGAAAGCGCAGAAGATCCGCGACTGGGCCGAGCAGTCATGCAAGTGGGCCGGCAACGCGATCGAGGGACTCCCGTCCGAGCTGCGCGCCCGCCGGAACCTCGCCGCGGTCGGCGACGCGATCAAGGCTGCGCACTTCCCCGAGTCCCCGGACGAAGCCGAAGCAGCCCTCGAGCGGATTCGCTTCGAAGAGCTGTTCCTGCACCAGGCTCTGCTGACCACCCGCAAGCGCTCACACCGCACCGCCCGCCCGGCCCCGCGGCTCGGCCGACCCGGCGAGCGGGTCGGCCGCTGGCTCGAGACGCTGCCGTTCGAGCCGACCGGCGACCAGCTCAACTCCTTCGACGAGATCGACGCCGACCTCGACTCCGGCGAGCCGATGCAGCGCCTGCTGATGGGCGAGGTCGGCTCCGGCAAGACCGTGGTCGCCGTCTACGCGATGCTGCGGGCGCTTGAAGCCGGCTACCAGGCGGCATTGATGGCCCCGACCGAGGTCCTCGCCGAGCAGCACGCGATCACCCTGGGACGGCTCCTGGCCGAGGAAGCCATTCCCTTCGCCCTGGTGACGGGCTCGACCTCAGCCGCCAACCGCCGCCGCGCTCTCGACCAGCTCGCCAGCGGCGAGCTGGGGCTGATCCTGGGCACCCACGCGCTGATCGAGCCCGACGTCGGGTTCGCCCGGCTTGGCCTCTGCGTGGTCGACGAGCAGCACCGTTTCGGGGTCGCTCAGCGGCGCGCGCTCGACTCGAAGGGCGTGGAGGGGATGGCCCCACACGTCCTCCACATGACCGCGACGCCGATCCCGCGCACGCTCTCGCTGACCGCCTACGGCGATCTCGACACGACCACGCTGCATCAGCTGCCGAAGGGACGCAAGCCGGTCGAGACCTGGCTGGTCGGCGAGGACCGCCGCGCCCGTGCCTACGAGTACCTGCGCGAGCAGCTGCGCCAGGGCCGCCAGGCCTTCGTCGTCTGCCCGCTGGTCGAGGAGTCGGACAAGATGCCCGGCCGCGCCGCCGAGGCCGAGGCGGAGCGGCTGCGGGCCGGCGAGCTGCGCGAGTTCGCGGTCGGCCTCCTGCACGGGCAGATGCATCCCGCCCGCAAGGCCGAGGCGATGGAGGCGTTCGCGACGGGGGAGACCCAGGTGCTGGTGGCGACGACCGTGATCGAGGTCGGGATCGACGTCCCCAACGCGACCGTGATGGTGATCGAGGGGGCAGAGCGCTTCGGCGTCTCGCAGCTGCACCAGCTGCGCGGCCGGGTCGGCCGCGGCGAGCACCCCTCGCAGTGCTTGCTGTTCGCCGAAGAGGCGGGCGGGATGGCGCGGCGCCGGCTGCAGGCGGTGGCCGAGGAGCGCGACGGCTTCAAGCTGGCCGAGGTCGACCTGCGGCTGCGCGGCGAGGGCGAGATCCTCGGCACCCGCCAGAGCGGCCTGCCCCGCTTCGCCGTAGCCAGCCTGCCCGAGGACGCCGACCTGCTCGGCGCCGCCCGCGACGAGGTGCTGGCGCTGCTGCACCGTCACGGTTCCCTCGCCGCCCCCGCCCTCGGTCCCCTGCTCGACGCCGCCCACCGCCGCTTCGGCGCCGGCGCCGCTGACCCGATTCCCCTCTAATGGGTCCATGCGCGTAATTGCCGGAGAGCTGAAGGGACACACGCTGGTCGCTCCGCGCGGCTGGAAGGTGCGCCCGACCTCCGACCGCGTCCGCGAGGCGATCTTCTCGGCGCTGGGCGAGCGGGTCGCCGGCGCCGGCGTGCTCGACCTCTACTGCGGCACCGGCGCGCTCGCGATCGAGGCGCTCTCGCGCGGCGCCGCCGACGCGCTGCTGGTCGATCGCGACACCCGGCCGGCGCTCGGCAACGTCGAGCGCCTCGGCCTCGGCGAGCGGGCTCGCCTGGAGCGGGGCGACGTCGGGCGCTGGCTGGCCGCCTTCGCGGACGGCTCGGACAGCCGTCGCTTCGACCTCGTCTTCGTCGATGCCCCATATAGACTCGCCGACCGCGTGGCGCAGGATCTGAACACCCATCTGCCCCGGCTACTCGCCGCCGACGGCCGGGCGATCGTCGAGAGCGGCGCCGGCCGGCCGCTGCGGATCGACTCGCTGGAGCGGCTGCGGCAGCGCCGCTATGGCGCCGCCGACGTCTCCATCTACGGCGAGGGGGAGCGGTGAGCGGGCGCAACGGCACCGTCGTCTGCCCGGGCACTTATGACCCGGTCACCAACGGCCACGTCGACATCATCACCCGCACCGCCCAGGTCTTCGACCGCGTCGTCGTCGGCGTCGTCAACAACCCGCTGCGCAAGCAGAAGACGCTGTTCACCGCCGAGGAGCGCCAGGCCTTCATCGAGGGAGCGACCGCCGACCTGCCCAACGTCGAGGTGAAGATCTTCGCCACCCTGCTGGTCGAGTTCGCCCGCGACAACGGGGCCAAGGCGATCGTCAAGGGGATGCGGGCGATCTCCGACTTCGAGTACGAGTTCGAGATGGCGCAGCTGAACCGCAAGCTCGACCCCGGGATCGAGAGCATCTACGTGATCGCTTCGCCGCACTACAGCTTCCTTTCCTCGACCGGCGTGAAGGAAATGGCGACCTTCGGCGGCAACGTCTCCGACCTCGTTCCCGCCCCGGTGGCAGCCGCGCTCGCTGACCGCCTGAACGACAGGTAGGCTTCTCCACACCGTCTCGTCCCTTTGGGCGTCGGCTTGCAAAAAACTGCCTAGCTATCCCCATCTTCACCAAATCCCCCGCATACACGTAGGCTTACGGACCTGCAAATGGACGTTCTCGTTCTCATAGACAAGCTGGACGACGTCGTCCACAACGCCCGACCCGTCCCGCTGACGGACCAGGTGCGTGTGGATCGCGAGGAGATCTACGACCTCCTCGACCAGATGCGCGCGACGATCCCCGAGGAGATCAAGCAGGCGCGCTGGATCGTCAAGGAGCGCCAGGAGATGCTGGCCGAGGCCAAACGCGAGGCGGAGCGGATAGTCCGCGAGGCGCGCGAGCAGCAGGCCCGCCTGATCTCCGACGAGGAGGTCACCAAGCAGGCCGAGCGCGCCGCCGACGAGATCGTCGAGGACGCCCGCACCCGCGAGCGCGAAATCCGCCTCGGCGCCGAGGACTACGCCGACGAGATCCTCAACACCCTTGAAGTGAACCTGCAGAAGTTCCTGGCGGCCGTGCAGCGCGGCCGCGACCGGCTGGCCGGCCGCGAGGAAGAACCGGTCGCCGAGCTCGACGAGCAGCCGTAGCGAGAGGGAGGGCCGAGGCGCCCTCTCAAAACGCGCTTCGCGCTGGAGTGTTTTCAGAGGTCCTCCCGGCCCTCCGGTCATCGGTGGCGGTTGCTCACCGAACATCACTGTGTTTGATGGTGAGGGCCAGGGCGTTGCGAAGGGCCGAGGCGACGCGGTCCTGTTGCTTCGTCACCTGGCTGTAGGTGAAACGGCGCACGTTGAAGCCCGCTGACTGGAGGTAGAGGTCGCGCTCGTGGTCGTCCTCGAAGGCCTGGGCGCCACGGTGGTAGCGGTAGCCGTCGGTTTCGACGACCAGGCGCTCGGTGCGCCAGAGGAAGTCGATCTCGAAGCGGCCGACTCGCACGTTGACCTCCGGCGCGGGCAGTCGATGCTTCCGGCAGAGCTGCAGGAAGAGATCCTCCAGCTCGCTCCGGGTCGGTGCCGTCTCCTGCTCCAGCCCGGTCCGCAGCCCCTGGAGCTCCGCCTGGCGAATCGCCCGCCGCAACTGCGCCGCCGGGACCGTTCCTCGCAGGTCCGCGATGGTCTGCTCCGGCGTCGTCACTGGGATGTTGCGGCGCCGCGTCGTGGAGCGTGGGTCGAGCGAGATGCGCCGGTGGATCCGAATTCCGGCTCGTCGCTTCCGACCCGCCGTGGTCGGAACCGAGACGTCGATCGGTCCCTGCTTGGGATCAAGCAGCTGCCAAAGCTCTGCCGCACTGCGATGGCTTAGCACCGCTCCCTCGCCGCAGGCCAGCACCGCCGCCATCCAACGCCCCT
This sequence comes from Solirubrobacterales bacterium, assembly GCA_036276995.1. GTDB lineage: Bacteria > Actinomycetota > Thermoleophilia > Solirubrobacterales > 70-9 > VAYN01. Next base: position 4,190 of record DASUNU010000201.1, on the reverse strand, counting down.
CGCGCGAAAGACCGCGATGCCCGACCGCGTAAACCCCGCGATGCAGGCGGTGTAGGCGACCGGCAAGCGCCCGTTCCGAAACCGCCGAGTGGCTCAGGCCGGCTTCCTTCAGCTGGCCGATCGAGATCACGCCATGCTGCCGCGTCGCGATTAAGGCGGCTCTGCCGTCCACCTTGGCGCTTTTCTCGGGCATATCCCGAGTAAGGCGCCAACCCGCCCGAGTTCTCCCCCACGGCGGGGTCGCGGTGGCGAATTACTCCAGCTTCAGGTCCTTGAGCGCGGCCCAGCGGGGGTCCGTCGTTTGCTCGTGTTCGTGGTCGGCGGGGTCGGCGTCGTTGAGGGGCTCGCCGCAGACGGGGCAGAGGCCGGCGCAGTCGGGGCGGCAGAGGAAGCGAGCGGGGAGGGTCAGCATCGTCGCGTCGTGGGCCCAGCGGCCGATGTCGAGCTCGTCGTCCTCAACGTAGGGGCTGCGCAGCTCTTCGTCCTCGGTCGCCGCCTGGTCGATCTCGCGCGCGTCGACTTCCAGGTCGAGTTCCCCCGGCTCGAGGCAGCGCACGCACGGCCCCTCGAGGTGGACCGGGAAGCTGAGGTGGAAGGCGTAGCCGCCGCTGGGGCGGGAGATCTCGAGCCGGACCGTCGGCGCCACCGGCTCGGCGTGGTAGGTCTGTCCGCCCAGCTCGAAGGGCTCGAGCTCGACCGGGAGCTCGATTCGTTTGCCCTCGCCGTGCGAGAGCGTGAGGCGCGCCAGGTCGATGATCGTGGTGCGCGCTTGGGCCATGAGCGAACCTCCGCTGAGTACGGGCTTACGATGACTCCTCACCACGAGGTTACGAGATGACTCAATTCGACTGGAAACCAGAGATCTACCTGGAGCGGATCCGCGCCGAGATCCCCGGCTACGACGCGCTGCAGGACCAGGCGGTGGCGGCGATTCCGTCGCCTCCCGAGCGCGTCCTCGAGCTGGGGATGGGGACGGGGGAGACGACGCGGCGGCTGATCGAGGCTCACCCGGACGCCTGGGTGATCGGGCTCGACTCCAGTCCCGACATGGTCTTCCGCGCCCGCCGCGAGTACGACGACGTCCAGCTCGCCCGCATGGAGGACCCGCTTCCCGAAGGTCCCTGGGACCTGGTGATCTCGGTCCTCTCGGTCAACCAGCTCAACGACGAGCAGCGCCGCAACCTCTGCCGCCAGGTCAAGAACCAAGCCCGCTCCCTGGTGATCGGCGATGTCTTCCAGAGCAGCCAGCTGGACGAGCTGGTCGAGTGGTCGGGCGGCGAAATCGCCTGGCAGCAGGGGGATCTGGCTGTCGTGCGCGCGGTCTACTGAGCCTCAGCGGCTCGCGCCCGCTACCATCCCGCGACCGATGGCAGTCCCGAAGAAGAGAACCTCGAGCGCGCGGCGCGACAAGCGGCGCGCCCAGCACAAGGCGGGCAAGGCCCGTCTCAGCAGCTGCCCGCGCTGCCACAGCCCGCGCCTACCGCACCGGGTCTGCCCGACCTGCGGCACCTACGCCGGGCGTGAGGTCGTCACGCACAAAGTCGCCGAGACCCCGGCGCCCAGCAGCGACTCCTAGCCGCCGTGGCGCGTCGCCGCGGCGGCGTCACCGTTGCCCTCGACGGCTACGGTGCCGAGCAGGGCTTCGAGGTCCTCGCCGAGGGCGCCCGCAGGGCCGCCGCCGACGGGATCAAGGTGCGGGTCTTCGGACCGCCCAAAGAGCTCGCGCTCGACGGCGCCGAGGGGGTCGAGGTGGTCCCGACCACGGAGTGGATCGGCAACGACGAGGACCCGGTGCCGGCGGTGCGGGCCAAACCCGAGGCCTCGGTCGTGCGCGCCGCCCAGGAGGTCGCCGACGACGCTGCCGACGCCCTGGTCAGCCCCGGTTCGACCGGGGCCACGATGGCCGCCGCGACCTTCGGCCTGCGCCGCCTCAAGGGCGTGCAGCGGCCGGCGCTCGCGGTCCAGGTCCCGGTCCCCGGCAAACCGGTGCTCTTCCTCGACGTCGGCGCCAACGTCGAGGTCCGCGCCCAGCACCTGGTCCAGTTCGCCTTCCTCGGCGCCGCCTTCAGCGCCGCCGTGCTCGAGGTCGAGAACCCGAGCGTCGGCCTGCTCACGGTCGGCGAGGAGGCCGGCAAGGGCCGCGAGGAGGTGGTCGAGGCGCATCGCTTGCTCTCCGCCGCCAGCGGTATCGACTTCGCCGGCAACGTCGAGGGGCGCGATCTGCCGGCCGGCGTCGTCGACGTCGTCGTCAGCGACGGGTTCACCGGCAACATCGCCCTGAAGCTGATGGAGGGGACGGCGAAGACGGTCGCCGGCGCGGTTGGTCACGCGGCCCGCTCCAACCCGATCTCCGCGGTCGGCGGCCTGCTGCTGAAGCCGGCGCTGGGAGGGCTGCGGCGCGAGCTGCACCCCGACACCACCGGCGGCGCGATCCTGCTCGGGCTGCGCGGGGTCGCGGTCGTCGGCCACGGCAGCTCCGGCGCCGACGGCATCGCCAACGCGGTCCGGCTCGCCGCCCGCTGCGCCGAGGTCGACGCGGTCGGGCGCACGGCGGCCCTGCTGCGCGAGGGTGGCGCCGGCCGCGGCGCGCTCGCGGCCGACCAGAGCGCGTGATAGACAGGGCGGGATGAAGCGCGACGAAGTCCTCACCCTCGTCCGCGAGCACCTTGCCGAGGAGCTCGAAGTCGAGATCGAGAAGATCCAGGAGGGAACCCGCTTCAAGGAGGACCTCGACGCCGACTCGCTCGACCTCTACGAGCTGGTGATGGAGCTCGAGGACAACTACGGGGTCACCGTCTCGGAGGAGCAGGCGACGCGGATCGAGACCGTCGGCGACGCGGTCGCCTTCGTGGTCGAGCACGCTCCGGCCTGACGTGGCGGCGAACGGGGAGCCGGCGGTCGCGGGCCTCTCGGCCCTGATCGCGGAGCTGCCCGAGGAGCTGCGCCACCAGGCCCTGACCCACTCCTCCTGGACCGAGCGCCGGGTCGACTCCTTCGAGCGGCTCGCCTTCCTCGGCGACAGCGTGCTCGGGCTGGCGGTCGCGACCGAGCTCTCCGCCCGCTTCGGCAACCTCGCCTCGGGCGGGCTGACCAAGGTCCACAACCAGACCGTCAGCGGTGTCTCCTGCGCCGAGGTCGGGCGCCAGCTCGGGGTGCCGGAGATGCTGCGCGCGAACGAGCCGGAGGAGATGACAGGGGCGATCCCGGCCACGGTCCTGCTCGAAGGCGAGCGACCCTTGCCGGAGGCGACCGAGGCCCTGATCGGCGCCTGTTACCTGGCCTTCGGCTTCGAGCGCACCGCCGCGGCGGTCGCCGCCGCCTTCGAGCCGCGGATCGAGCTGGCGGCCGAGACCCGGATCGATTTCAAGTCGGCCCTGCAGGAGCTGCTCGCCCGCCGCGGCGCCCGCGTCACCTACATCGTCACCGCTGCCACCGGGCCGCCGCACCGCCGCACCTTCGAGGTCGAGGCGATCGTGGACTCCGAGCGCGTCGGCGAGGGCGCCGGCCGCAGCAAGAAGGCTGCTGAGCAACTTGCGGCGGAGCAGGCACTGAAGCAATTTGGGGGATAAACGTCCCCGGCGTTGCGTCCGACCCGCGCGCGAGCCTAAAGTCGCAGCCGTGAGGAAAACGCCATGTATCTGAAATCGATCTCGATGAAGGGGTTCAAGTCGTTCCCCGAGCGAGTGAGCCTCGAGTTCTCGCCCGGCGTCAGCGTGATCGTCGGCCCCAACGGCTCCGGCAAGAGCAACATCACCGACGCCGTGCTCTGGGCGCTGGGCGAGCAGAGCCCCGGGGCGATCCGCGGCGCCTCGATGCAGGACGTGATCTCCGCCGGCGGCAAAGGAATCAGCCCGCGCCGCGCGGCCGAGGTCGAGGTCACGATCGACAACTCCGATGGCCGCGCAGCCACCGAGTTCTCCGAGATCGCCGTGCAGCGCCGGCTCGACCGCTCCGGCGACAGCGGCTACCGGCTCAACGGTGCCCGCGCCCGCCTCGCCGACGTCACCGACGTCCTCTCCGACACCAACCTCGGCCGCGAGATGCACTCGGTGATTAGCCAGGGCCGGGTCGAGACGATCATCCACTCGAAGCCGCGCGAGCGGCGGCTCCTGGTCGAGGAGGCGGCCGGCCTCGGCAAGCACCGTAAGCGCCGCCGCCGGGCCGAGCTGAAGCTGCGCGCTGCCCGCGAC
>DASUNU010000200.1:0-16542 GCA_036276995.1 Solirubrobacterales bacterium | reverse complement strand
TTCATCTTCCTCAAAATGCTGCGGACGACGGTCGGCTCGACCAAGCCGGAGACGGTCAAGGCGAGCAAGACCAAGCCGGTGCTGTGGGAGGAAGTGCAGGGCGTCGACGCGGCCAAGGACGAGCTGATGGACGTGACCGAGTGGCTGCGCGAACCGGAACGCTTCGCCAGCCTCGGCGCGCAGGCGCCGCGCGGCGTCCTCCTCTACGGCCCTCCCGGAACCGGCAAGACGATGCTGGCGCGGGCGGTCGCCGCACAGGCCGGGGTCGACTTCTTCGCCGCCTCCGGGGCCAGCTTCGTCGAGATGTTCGTCGGCCGCGGCGCGGCGCGGATCCGCCGCCTCTTCAAGGAGGCGCGCAAGTCCGGGCGGGCGGTGATCTTCATCGACGAGATCGACGCCGTCGGCGGGCGCCGCGGCAGCGGCGGTGGCGACGGCGGCAGCAGCGAGCAGGAACAGACGCTGAACCAGCTGCTGGTCGAGCTCGATGGCTTCGAGCGCGACCCGGGGATGGTGATCGTGATCGCCGCCTCCAACAACGTCGACAAGCTCGATGAGGCGCTGCTGCGGCCGGGCCGCTTCGACCGCCAGGTGCTGGTCGCGCCGCCGGACCGGACCGGGCGCGAGGCGATCCTCCACACCCACGCCAAGGGCAAGGCGCTGGCCGCCGACCTCGACCTCGCCGACGTCGCCCGCAAGACGACCGGGATGACCGGCGCCCAGCTCGCCAACGCGCTCAACGAGGGCGCGATCATCGCCGGTCGCGCCGGTCGCGACGCGATGGCGCGCGAGGACCTCGACGAGGCGCTGCTGCGGCAGACGGTCGGCTCCCAGCAGGCGCGCCAGATGAACGAGAGCGAGCGCCAGATCGTCGCCGCCCACGAGGCCGGCCACGCGCTCTGCCGCAAGCTGCTCGGGCTCGACCCGCCGGAGATCCTCAGCATCGTCCCGCGCGGGCCGGCGCTCGGCTTCGTTGCCCACTCGCCGGAGGAAGACCGCTACATGCAGTCGCGCGACGAGCTGCACGACGAAGTGGTGACGCTGCTCGGCGGGCGGGCCGCCGAAGAGGAGGTCTTCGGCGAGCTCCACACCGGCGCCCAGAACGACCTGGCGCGGGTCCACCTGGTCTGCAAGCAGATGGTCAGCGAGTTCGGGATGGGCGTGGCCGATGACTACGACGGGCCGCCGCCGATCGCGATTCCGACCGGCGACTACGCGGTCTCCGACGAGACCCGGCGCGAGGTCGACGTCGCCGCGATGACGCTGGCGCGCGACGCCTACCGGCGAGCGCGAACGCTGCTCGCTGCCAACCGGGCCTGCCTCGACGACCTCGCGGCGCAGGCGCTGGAGCGCGAGACGCTGACCCGCGAGGAGCTCGACGAGATCTTCGCCGCGCACGAGCTGCACGGCCTGGTCGAGCCGCACGGCTCCAGCGCGGCGCTGGTCGCGCTGGCCCGCAAACGGCAGCGGTAGCGCGGTCGAGGGCGGCGCCGCTACCATTCCTGGCCAGGCAGCCAGGATGAGCGACGAGACCTACTACTTCCCACCCGGCCGATCGATGGCCCGCCGCGTCCACGGCGAGCGCGCGGTCGGGCTGCTCTACGGCCAGCGGGCGCTGCTGATCGGGGCGCTGGAACCGCTCACCTACACGGGGACGATGCTCAGCACCAAGTCGGGCGAGTGGCCGTTCACCCGCCTCGCGCGGACCGCGAAGATCCAGGAGACGGTCTTCCTCGGCACCCGCGAGGAAGCCGACAAAGCGCTGGCGGCGGTACACCGCCTGCACGCGCGGATCAAGGGCGAGCTCGCCGAGGCCGCCGGCGCCCACCCCGCCGGCGCTCCCTACTCGGCCTTCGACCCGGAGCTGATGCTGTGGACGCTGGCGGTGATCGCCGACTCCGGCCGGGCGATGTACGAGGCGATGGTGCGGCCGCTGAACGAAGGCGAGCGCGAGGCGCTCTGGCAGGACTACGTCCGCTTCGGCGAGCTGTTCCGGCTGCCGGCCAGCGAGGTGCCCGGCAGCTACCGCGAGTTCCGCGACTGGTTCGACGGAAAACTCGCATCGCCCGACCTGTACGCGACCCTGCACGCGCTGGAGATGGCGCCGCTGGTCGCCTTCAAGCAGCCGGTGCCGGCGGCGGCGCGCGGCAACATCGCCACCCAGAACCTGATCATCAAGGGGACGCTGCCGCCGCGGGTGCGGGAGATCTTCGGGATCCGCTGGAGCCGCGCCCACGAGCGCACCTACCGCGCCATCACCGCTGCCCACCGGCGCGCCCGCCCCGCCTTCCCGCGAGGGATGCGGCGCGGCCGCAACGACATGTTCTTCGACGTGGTCAGCCAGACCGAGCACAAGCGCGGCGGCACCGCCACCCCGCAGCTCCCCGCCGGCGTCTCCTGAGCCGACCCGCGTTTCGGTCAGACTGCGGCGATGCTCGAGCTGCTCGCCGTGGCGGCGGCCGGGGCCGCGGCGGGGGCATCGAACTCGCTGGCGGGCGCCGGCTCGCTGATCACCTTCCCGACCCTGGTCGCGCTCGGGGTGCCGCCGCTCTCGGCCAACGTGACCAGCACCGTCGGGCTGATCCCAGGCGCCGCCGGCGGCGCGCTCGGCTACGCCGACCTGATCTCCGAGCAGCGGCTGCGGGTGGCGCGGCTGGCGGTGCCGACCCTGGTGGGCGCAGCGGCGGGCACGGCGCTGCTGCTGATCACCTCCAACGACACCTTCGAGATGATCGTTCCCGCCCTCGTCGCCGGCTCGTGCTTGCTGCTCCTGCTGCAGCCGCGGCTGACGCCCCGGCTCGCCCACGCCGGCGAGGAGCGCTCGCCGTTCCTCTTCGCCGGCCTCCTCTTCGCCGGCGCCTATGCGGCCTACTTCGGCTCCGCCGTCGGCATCCTCTTGCTGGCTTTGCTCGGCCTCTTCGTCGCCGACTCCATGCAGCACCTGAACGGGCTGAAGATCCTCCTCGCCGGCCTCGCCAACCTGCTGGCCGCGACCGCCTACGCCTTCCTCGCCGACGTCGACTGGCGCTTCGCGGCCTGTCTGATGGTCTCCTCGCTGGTCGGCGGCCGGCTCGGGGCGAAGCTGGCGCGCAAGGTCTCCGGCGACGCGCTGCGGGTGGCGATCGCGCTGCTCGGCCTGGCTGTGGCGGTGGTCCTGGCCTGGCGCGCCTTTGGTTGAGCCGGGGGCGGCGCGGGTAGCCTGTGGGCGCATGAGGAGAGCGCGCGTCTGCATCCCGATCTTGATCGCCGTCCTGGCGCTGCTGGTGCCGGCGATGGCGGGGGCGGTGATCGAACGGACCGTCTCGGTCAGCGCCAGCGCCACCCTGAAGGTGCCGAACGACAGCGCCGGTGTCGGACTCTCGGTGAGCAAGGAACGGCGCAGCCGGGGCGCGGCCCTGCGCGCCGTCTCGGCCAAGCTGCGCGGGGTGATCGCCGCGGTGCAGGGTGTCCCGGGTGTCGGCGAGGGTGACGTCACCACCGGCCGCATCTCGGTCCGCAAGACCTTCCGCGGGACGAAACCGGTCTACCGGGCGAGCGAGGGGATCGCGGTCACCCTGCACCAGCCCGACAAAGCCGGCGAGCTGGTCAGTGCCGCGATCGCCGCCGGAGCGACCGGGGTCAGAGGTCCCACCTACTTCGTCGGCGACACCGAAAGGGCGTTCGCGGAAGCACTCGGCGCGGCCTTCGACAAAGCGAAAGGACGGGCCACCGCGCTCGCCACCCGCGCCGGGGCGACCCTCGGCCCGGCGCTGACGATCGACGAAGGCGAAGGGCCGCAGCTGACCCCGCAGTTCGACGCCAAGGCCGTCTCGGCTCCGGCCTCGGGCTGCGCGACCGCCTCCCCTGCGCCGTCCGATACCGCCACCTCTCCCCCGGTATCGACGAAGCGAGTCTCCGCCTGCGCCGCGCCGCCGCCGACCAAGCCGGGCACCTCAACGGTTACCGCCACCGTCCGCGTCATCTTCGCCCTGCAGTAGTTCAGCGAGATTTCGCGATCCCGGCAACAATGGCGGTGTGAGCGCCGCCACCGCCGAGACGATCGTCGTGTCCAGCCGCTTCAACGGTCCGCAGACGAGCGGCAACGGCGGTTACACCAGCGGACTGCTGGCGAAGAGGTTCGAGGGGGCGGCGGAGGTCAACCTGCGCAGCCCCGTCCCGCTGGACGAGCTGCTCGAGCTTGCCGAGGATGGCCAGGGCGCGCTGCGACTGCTCCAGGGAGAGACGCTGATCGCCGAGGCGCGGCCGGCGCCGGACTTCGAGGTCGCCGTTCCCGCCCCGGTCTCCCCCGAGGAGGCGAGACGCGCCGCCGCGAACTACCGCGGCCTCGAGGACGGCCTGTTCAGCCACTGCTTCGTCTGCGGCCGGGCGCGCGAGGACGGCTTCGACGTCTTCGCCGGCCGGGTCGAGGGTCGCGACCTCGCCGCCACCCCCTGGACTCCGCCCGCCTGGACTGCCGACGCCAACGGCGCGGTCCAGGCCGAGTTCGTCTGGGCCGCGCTCGACTGCCCCACCTACTTCGCCACCCACCTCGACGGCGAGCTCACCCTCAGCATGCTGGTCCGCCAGCGCGCCCGGATCGACGCCCCGATCGTTGCCGGCCAGGAGCACGTCGTCGTCGCCTGGCCGATCTCCCAGGACGGCCGCAAGCGCCTCGCCGGCGGCGCCGTCCTCTCCGCCAGCGGCGAGACCCTGGCGACCTGCGACGCCCTGCTGATCGAGCCGCGCTCGGCGTAGATGGGCGGTACTGGGCTCGAACCAGTGACCCCTTCCTTGTAAGGGGTGTGAGCGATGTCCACCGATTGCGGCGCAAACCCATCTACCCAGGCGGCATGATGCACGTTCCGCCAGCGAATATGTGAGCCGTTGATTTGCCGCGGTTTTGCGCTGTTTCGGGGCGCTTTGGGCACTGGTGCCCAGGCGACACTAAGTGCCCTCTACGTCGCGAGACGAGCGAAACGAATCTCCTGGCTGCGGCCAAGGCGGCAGGCCCTGAGCTTGCTCTGCCTCCTCATGCGTCATCGACCCCCCAGTCAATTCGTTAGCAGCCACGATGGCCGCCGCTTGGCGGAGCTTGGTCTCGTGCTTCTTTTTGTATGCACCAACCTCAACTCTGTAATCCATATCCATCACCACGGCAAACATCCAGAAACGGAGATCGGCAAGTGAACTGTCCTCATTACTTCCCAGCCTCCCAGCGTCCAACTCGACCTCCCGGACCGCGCTGATGGCGTCAAGGACATTTGGAGGAGATAGGGTCAGCAGCCTGGCAATGTCCTCTTCCGCTGGCTCCCCAGACAGATCGTGAGCGAGCCGGTTTCTCATCCGGTTCACCTCGGACAGGGCGGATATCTCCCAGTCTCTTAGCAGTCCTAGGCCATCGCACAAATTCAGCTTGTGCATCCAGGTCAGGCGGTCGAGTGCCACGGCCTCGGGACGCTCAAACTGGAGGGTCAGGAGCTTCTCCAGAAAGTGCTCGATCCAGAGATGACCTCGCAGGAATACCTCTACGCGTGACTTGCCATACCAGACTTGACTCGCGAAGAGTTCGGAATCCAGGCTCATTGGCTATCGCACATTCAAGGGTAGGAGCGCCAAGGACTTCCGGGGAGCCTCAACCAAAGCACGCGAGCTTGCGCCTTCGCTTCCCCTGACCTGCACCGGTGGCTAACGCCTGCGCTGCGCGAGATCAGACGCCGCGGCCCGCTTGGCTGTCTTCGATGCCGATTTTGAAGCGAGCGTTTTTCCCGCTGCCGAGGCTGCCCTCACGCTGGTTCGCTTCGCGTTGCCCACCTGAGCCAAGTCCGACGCAGCCGCCTGCTTCGCCGCCTTGGGCGCAGACCTTGATCTGAGCGTCTTACCTGCGGCTGAAGCTGCTCGCTTTCCCGTCCGTCCCGAACCCCTCATCGACCCTCCTCCACTTGAAGTTGCTCGTCGAGCATACGGTCGTATGACGACGAACTTCGCGGAGTTCCTAGCTGCGCTTTGCCCTTAACAACTCGCTCGCTAGACGCTGGTCAGCTGAGGTAGGAGAACTGAATCGACCGTCTTTCCTCGCCCTGACGCGGGTTGGGCGACTCTCTGCCGCCTTAACTGCATAGGTCCCAGTCTTGCTAACTCTTGCGGGGAATCGCTTTGCCATGAGTCCCTCCAGTCTAAGTCTTCTGCTGCGAATTCTATCTAGGAGCGCGGATCGCCGACCAACTAAGCCTGAGCGCAGCGATAGTGCTGATGATCGCGCATACGCGCCACACGCCAATGGGCTGTGCACTTGGAACCCCCATAGCAAGCGTTGCGGAAGCGGCCACCGCCGTAAGGCTCAAGATTCCGAGCCACCGGCGGAATGCTGCGAAAAGCTTCGTAACAAGGATGTGCTCAGCTCGCGCGGCACTGATTCCCGAATAAAGGGCGGCCCCAGCGAGAAGAAGCGAAACCGCCGGACCAGGATTCTGGCTATCTAGTCCCGAGTGCACACCAAGCCAGAGAAGGGCAGAAACGACGACGCCGGTAGCCGCAGCTTGGTAGACCATCCCTCGCCGCTCGGGCGCAATTTGCAGGTATGCCTCGACATCAGCATCCGGGTCTGGCGGCCGAAGCGCGTACAGCGAAGCCCTGTTCTTATCTGCATCGAGTTCGCTGATGGATACGTCCGTGGCAAAGTCGTGCAGGAACGCGAATTCCATCCGAAGTGCCTCGGGGATTGCGATCTCGGCGTGGAAGCTCGCGGCTCGCCACCACGCCGGACAAGCGATGGTAGACCGGCTTCGATCCGGCAGCCAAATACCTTGGGCAATGCGCCTCGGTGAGAACCGACTCCAAATTGGCCCTTCGGGGGTGAGCGGAAAATCATCGCCATAGCTGTACTTGAGAATCCGCCGATTTGGGCCGCCTTGAGGGAGAGCAGCAAACAAGACGTAGTTCTTGTGCAGAACGTCGAGCAAAGACCGACAGGTCGAGTCATCCCAGATGGCCGACCGGATGGGATTGCCTTCTTCCGCGCTCGCGATAAATAGTCCAAGCGCGTCGGCAGCCGACGCAGGGGGAGAGAAGACAACCTGTCTTAAGTCGCTCAGGATGAGTTCAAATGCTTCTGGTTCGGGTTCGCTCGGTAGCGCATCAAGCGCCGCCCCCATCAATGCGACTAGTGCGACTTCTGCATTCTGGTCCCTGCCGAGGACCGGGACGGCCGCCCCCGACTCGTTCCTTAGATCAAAATTTCGGCGCGGCTCCTTGGTAAGTACAGAGATGGGGACGACAACCCCGTCACTGGTCGTCAGATCGGCGAATTGATCATCTGAGAGCGTGAAGTCGATGGAGACTCGGCGCCGGGTTTCCTCATGGGAAAGAAGCTCGATCGTCTCCACTCGCCTGTTGATCCAAGTTGCCGGATGCGCAATAAGTTCGGTCGCCGCGAATCCTGCTTCGATTATCGACCTGTTTGCTCCAGCAGCCATGAAGCTGAGGAGTCTTCCTTAGGTACCGGCGGAATACCTAACTGCGCTGCTCTTCCGCCAACCGAGCCAAATCGCGCATCCGGATCTTGAGAGCCGACGCGATGCGGGCAACCGTGCCCCAAGTCGGATTCGAGTGCCCGCGTTCAATCATCGAGAGATGGCCGGCGGTTACTGCAGCCTCATGCGCAAGGGCTTCTTGCGTCATACCTCTCTCCTTGCGAAGTTGATGAATCGCCGTCCCGAGACCTGGCTGGGGCTGGTCTGAACTCCGCATCTGCTTCACGTTTTCAAACACAGGTGCTTCAAACCACCTGTCTTAACACTTGTGATCTATCAGGTGTTCCTGTAGCGTCCGTCGGGACATAAAGCGCCCCCGCGCTGCGCAAACAGCCGGGGGCATGGCACAGGAGGGTGAACTCCCATGCACGACAAGCCTAGTGGCGCGGGCGATGATGGCCGCGCCTCGACCACCGCCCAGGATCTGCACGACCAGGGCGTCGTTCTCATTCAAGTCCTGGCGCTCCACCCCGCCTGCCTGACGGTCTCCGAGCTGGTGCGGGAGGTCACCGGCGGCTCTTGCGATTGCGAGCCCGGTGACCGCTTCGAGCGGGCCGTCCGGGATCTGACCGGCGCCGGGCTGCTTCACGCCTGCGCCGGGTTCGTGATGCCGACTAGGGCGGCGCTGGTCTTCGACCAGTTGCTTCGAGGCTGAGCCGTGGAGATCGCGGAGCGCTTCGGCGAGAACATGCTGATCGCCCGGCGACGGTCGAAGGTCTCCCAGGAAGAGCTTGGGTTTCGGGCAGGTCTGCACAGGACCGAGATCGGGCAGTTGGAGCGCGGCACCCGCTTGCCGCGGATCGACACCCTGATCAAACTGGCGGGCGCGCTGGATCTCCCGCCTGGGGACCTGTTGAAAGGCATGGCCTGGAAGGTGAGCGGGCCACCGAAAGGCCGCTTCATCGTTCGCGAGGAGATCGGCTGATGGAGATCGCCGAGCAGTTCGCCGCCAACCTCGTGCGCTGCCGCAAGCTCGCGGACCTCTCCCAAGAGGAGCTTGCCTTCAGGGCCTCGCTGCACCGGACCGAGATCAGCCAGCTTGAGCGCGGGTTGCGGATCGCTCGCATCGACACCCTGGCGAAGCTCTGCGGCAGCCTGGGAGTCGGGCCGGGCGAGCTGCTGGCGGGGATCGCCTGGCGGCCGGGGGACGTGCGGCTGGGGAGCTTCGAGAGATGAAGAGATCGCCAGCACCAAATCAGCAACGAGACCCCTCCTCAACGAACGAGAACCACCAGAGCCCGAGAGACCAAGACCCCAAGGCACCCAGAACAGAAAGACCCTGGCCCTCTTCCAACAAGGGCACCTCCACCCCCCTCACGCCCTATCACCAGGGCGATCAAACACAACAGCCCGACCACCAGACACATTATGAACCCGAACAGGGGTTCGCCCTCTGGACGAATGTTCTAGGGAAGATTCGCCGCCCGGTCGGCCGTAGTAGGTATGGAATCGCGGCGAATCAAGCTAGATCCGCAGGTAATCGACGCGATTGCCCGGCGGGTGGTCGAGCTGCTGGAACAGAAGGGGTTGCAGAAGCGCGAGCTGGTCGACGCGGCCGAGCTGGCGCGGATGTTCGGGATCGAGCGCTCCTGGGTCTACTCCCACGCCATCGAGCTGGGGGCGGTGAAGCTCGGCAGCGGGCGGAAGCCCCGGCTGCGGTTTGACCCCGAAGTGGCGGCGCGGGTTCTCAAGAGGGTCGGAGATGGACCGGCTGCCCCGCCCACCCGCTCGGGTGAGCGGGCGGGTCAGCCTCGCGGGGACGGCGGCTCAGTAGTGCCGCTGTTGCCGGTGCGGGGGGAGAACGACGGGCCGCCAGCGGCTTAGGAAACCCATGAGCGATCACGGAAAGGGACAAGTGCTTGAACTGGACCGAAAAGGTGGCCGAACCTTTGCCTTGCGCTTTCGCGCCTACGGGAAGCGCCGCTACCTGACCCTGGGCACCGTCGCCGAAGGATGGAGCCGACGCAAAGCCGAGCAGGAGCTAGCCAACGTCCTCGCCGACGTGCGGCGAGGAATCTGGAAGCCCTACGAGCCTCCGCAGGTCAGTGGGCCGGAGACCGTGCCGACCTTTCACGAGTTCGCATCCGAATGGTTCGACGGTCTCTCTCACGAGGGCCTGTCGGAAAACACGCTTGCTCAGTGCCGGTGGGAACTGACCACCCATCTCTTGCCGTTTTTCGCCTGCCATCGTCTCTCGGAGATCACCATCGCCGAGGTTGACCGCTACCGGCAGCAGCAGGTCCGCGACGGCTCGCTGTCGGCCAGCTCGATCAACCGGACGATCATGCGGCTCGCGCAGATCCTTGAGGTTGCCTCAGAGCGCGACCTGATTGCCCGCAACCCGGCTCGGGGGAAGCGCCGGCGACTCAAGCAACGCGCGCCCGAGCGGACCTGGCTCGACCGAGCCGAGCAGATCGTCGCGCTGCTGGATGCCGCCGGAGAACTCGACGCTGAGGCTCGCAGCGACCGACTGGCGACTCCGCGCCGCGCCTTCCTCGCAACCCTGACGCTCGGCGGCCTGCGGATCGGCGAGGCGCTCGCCCTCCGGTGGCGCGATGTCGATCTGGCGGCAGGCCGCCTCCGGGTCACGGACTCCAAGACGGACGCCGGGGTGCGCCAGGTTGACCTCCTCCCCGCGCTGAACGAGGCGCTTTCCGTCCACAAGGCCGCCACCGCCTTCGGAGGACTCGACTCCTTCGTCTTCTCCACCGCGCGCGGCCATCAGCAGGACACCCACAACGCCCGCAGACGCTTCTTCGGCCGCTCGGTCGAGCGAGCCAACGCCAACCTCGCCGCTCGCGACGCCGCGCCGCTGCCCGAGGGCATCACCCCCCACTCTCTGCGCCGGACCTTCATCTCGCTTCTGCTCGCGACGGGCGCGGAGGTTCCCTACGTCATGCGCCAGGTCGGGCACGCCGACCCCAAGGTCACGCTCTCGATCTACGCCCAGGTGATGTACCGAGGAGAGGGCGAGCGCGAGCGCCTGAAAATGCTTGTGGAGGAGTCGAATTGGGCACTGCTGGGCACTGAACCCTCTCCCTCAGTGCCCAGCGCAGGGGAGCAGCTATCCCTGGCCGACACCGCAAACCCAGACGGGGACTGCGATGGCGAAGATGGGCGGTACTGGGCTCGAACCAGTGACCCCTTCCTTGTAAGGGAAGTGCTCTCCCAACTGAGCTAACCGCCCGGGGAACACCCGGTCAGGAGATTATGCAGGAGCGTTGAACCTCGGCGGGTGCGGGACCGTATATGGGGTGATGGCGACGGTACTGAGAGCTCGGCTGGGGTGGCGGATGTTTGCGGTGGCGCTCGCCATCGCCGGCTTCGGGCTGGCGCTCGGGGGGATCTGGGACGCGGGGGCGGATGCGCGGCCGGCGCCCGGCGCGACGGCCCAGGCCAGCAGGACCGCCACGGTCGAGATCGCCGACTTCGCCTTCAAGCCGGCGACGGTGCGGATCGGCAAGGGGTCGAGTGTCCGCTTCGCCAACTCCAGCGGGGTCAAGCACACGGCAACCCGAGCCGGCGGCTTCGATACCGGCACGATCAAGCCCGGCAAGTCGGTGGCGATCCGCTTCGGGCAGAAGGGCAGCTTCGCCTACCACTGCACGATCCACCCCTTCATGAAGGGCAAGGTCGTCGTCGACTAGCCTCGGGGCCGTGGATACCTCGACCCTCTGGCGAGCGGCGCTGCTGCAGCTGGTCGCCGTCGCCGTCCTCTCCCTGGCCCTCGGCCTCGCCCTACCGAAGGACTTCTTCGAGGACTGGGGCTGGATCTCCGGCCCGGTCTCCTGGATGCTCTGCGCGGCCTTCACCGCCCGCGTGCTGGCACTGCCGCTGGGGCCGACCCTGCTTGGCGCGATCCTCGCCGGTCTGCCCAGCCTGCTCGCGGTTGCGGTCGGGCTGCACTGGGCCGGCGCCCTACTCGCGATCGCACTCTTCGCGGTCTGGTGTGCGCGGCTGCCGGACGCGGCGATGCGCCGAGCCTGACCGAGCTGGCCGAAGTAAAGCGCCACCGCCCGGTGAACCAAAGCGTTGGCGCAAAAAAGGCGGCAACGGGATCGTGGTTCAGGCCTACGATGACCCCATGAGCGGATTCCAACCCAACGACCTGATCTGGATTCTCGATGACGACGGAGGCAAGGCAGGGGGCTTCTTTCAGAGGCCCGGCGAACCAGGAGAGGCAAAAGTGGATCCCAAACTCGATCTCCCACGGGATGTTGCGTGGGTCGAAACTGAGGATGGGGAGATCGAGCAGCGCTTCTACCGGCAGATCGAAGCGCGCAATTAGTCCACCGCGATCTCCTGCCTAGCCGACCTTGACCCTGCGCCTGCTCTGAACCGGCGCAACAGGGCGGGCCGGGCGCCGCGCCGAGACCGGTCGAAGCGGGCGCCCCTTGGCCCGCTGGCGTCCACGGGCGGCGAAGTCCTCGAGGCCGACGCGGGCGGCGTGGGCGCAGCCGGCGAGCGCCAGCAGCAGGAGGCCGTAGCCGCCGGAGCCGGCCAGGGCAAGCACCAGAGACATCGCGATGAGGATGAAGAAGGCGATGGCCAGCGGCTCCCCGGTCTTCTCCAGCCTGTTCAGATTCGGGCTCATCGTCGCTAGATTCGGCGGCGAGCCCCACTTCCCTGGCAGCAACGCAAAGGAGAACAGCGATGGACATGAAGCTCGAGCTGGTCGCGGTCCCGGTTTCCGATGTCGACCGCGCCAAGGCCTTTTACGTCGAGCAGGTCGGGTTCAACGCCGACCATGACCACGTGGTCAGCGAGGAGATCCGCTTCGTGCAGCTGACGCCGCCCGGCTCGGCCTGCTCGATCGCGATCGGCAAGGGCGTGACCGAGGCCGCCCCGGGGTCGGTCCAGGGCCTGCAGCTGGTGGTCGAGGACGCCGAGGCGGCGCGGGCCGAGCTGAGCGGGCGCGGGGTCGAGGTGGGCGAGGTCCAGGAGTTCCCCTGGGGCCGCTTCGTCTTCTTCAGCGACCCCGACGGCAACGCCTGGTCGGTGCAGCAGCTGCCCCCGCGCTAGATCCCTTAGCGGACGGGATTCGGCTCTGGAAGGCGATTTGGTAGAGAAACAGTGTGTGCGCCGTATGACTTCTCCTACAAATGCACTAAAGACTTTCTGATACTCAAGAAATAAGTTTTCCACGGCGATGCGAGTTGGGAAATGCCACCGTCGGCCCCCCGGGCCGGAAAGGTCCCAATGCGCAACCGAACCAAGATTCTCCGCACCCTCGTCGTCCTCGGCGTGCTTGCCTGCATCGCCGGGGCCGGCGTGTTCTCGGCGTTCTCGAGCCAGACGGACAACCCCGGCAACGTGGTCACCGCCGGCAGCGTCACGCTCACCGACAACGATGCCGGCTCCGCCCTCTACGCCCTCACCGCCGCCAAACCCGGTGACAGCCAGGCCTCCTGCATCAAAGTCACCTACACCGGCTCGCTCAACGCCAACGTGAGGATCTACACGCCGAGCACGATCGGCGAACTCGGGCCCAACGTCACCCTCAAAATCGAGCCGGGGACGCAGGCCTCACCGAGCTTCCCGAGCTGCACCGGGTTCACGCCGGACTCCGGCGGGGCGCTGTTCGAAGGCACGCTGGCCAGCTTCGCCGCCACCAACAACAGCTACGCCACCGGGATCGTCGACTTCCCCGGCACCGCGGCGACCAAATGGGTCACCAACGACGCTGTCGTCTACCGGGTGACGGCGACGCTCTCGGCCAGCGCCCCCGACTCGGCCCAGGGCAAAACGACCGGCACCCACATCATCCGCTGGGAGGCGCAGAACCAGTAGGCGCGGACGGGACCTGGAGGTGGCGACGATGCTGCGGCCGATCGGGCGCGGCCTCGGCTGGGCGGCCCTGGCGGTCGCGGCCCTGCTGGTGGCCGCGATCGCCCTGCCGCTCGCCTTCGGCGCCCGCCCGCACACGGTCCTGACCGGCAGCATGGAGCCGGCGATCTCGCCCGGCGACGTGGTGATCGAGGAGCGCATCGCCCCGAGCGAGGCGCGGGTCGGGGACGTCGTCACCTTCCGCGATCCCGAAGACCAGAGCCGGCTGATCACCCACCGCGTGGAGCGGGTCCGCCGCGCCGGCGCGCACCTCTGGTTCGTCACCCGGGGCGACGCCAACAACAGCGCCGAGCGCTGGCGGATCGCCGCCGACGGCGACCTGGGCCGGGTCGCCTACACGGTGCCCTGGGTCGGCCACGCCGCCGTCATCACCCGCACTCCCTTGGGGCTGGTGCTGCTGCTGATCGTGCCGCTGCTGCTGCTGGCGCTGGACGAGCTGCTGCGGATCTGGCGGCCGCCGAAGGGAGCGGCGCAGCATGGCGCGCCTTAGACGGGGACCGGTGGCGCTGGCCGCGGCGGCGGTGGGCGCCCTGGTGCTCGCAGCCGTTCCCGCCGCCTTCGCCGCCTTCGGCGCGAAAACCGAGAACGGCGGCAACCTGGTCACCGCCGCGGCCGACTTCCGCGCCCCGCAGGTGACCGCGGTGGCGATCGGCAAGACGGTCGGCGGGACCCCGGGCTTCGTCAAACAGGGCGGCGAATACTTCGTCTACGCCAACGTCGCCGCCGACACCGGCAACCCGGCCAGCGGCCTGGCGACCGTGCGCGCCAGTGTCGCCAACATCACCACCGGCTCGACCGCGATCGAAATGGTCGCCGGCGCCTTCAGCGCCGGCGGCGTCGCCTACGGCTTCCGCAGCGCCACCCTGACCGCGACCACCCCCCAGGCCGAGGGAGCGAAGAGCTTCAGCGTCACCGCCACCGACAACGCCGGCAATGCGGGCAGCCTCGGCGGCTCGGTCACGGTCGACAACACGGTGCCGCAAGCGAGCGACGTGCAGACGACCAACGTCGGCGGCGGCACCGTCGGACTCGCCGAGCAGGGCGACACCCTCGTGCTCACCTTCAGCGAGCCGATCGAGCCGCAGTCCGTCCTCGCCGGCTGGACCGGTGCGGCTACCAACGTCGTCCTGCGGATCAACGACAACGGCCTGCTCGGGCTCCCGGCCGGCAACGACTCGGTGCAGATCTGGAACTCCGCCAACTCGGCGCTGCTGCCGCTGGGCGCGGTCGACCTCGGCCGCAGCGACTACGTCGCCGGCCTGCTCGGCGGCAACGTCCGCTTCGGCGCCAGCGGCACCCCTTCGACGATGACGATGAGCGGCAACACGATCACGCTCGTGCTCGGCACCTACAACTCGACGATCATCGTCGACCCGGGGCGGGGCACCGCCGCCGGCACCGGCACCGCCATCTGGACCCCGGTCGCCACCCCCTACGACCGCGCCGCCAGCGCGATGTCGACGACGCCAGCGAGCGAGTCCGGCGCAGCCGACAAAGAGTTCTGATGCGGCGCGGCCTCTCGCTCCTGCTCTTCCTCCTGCTCGCCGGCAGCGCCACCGCCGCTGTGCTCAGCCGCGGCGGCGAGGCCGGAGCGGAGGCGGCCGTGGTCAGCGCCGCAGGCGACTTCGCGCTCTCGAACTCACGCGAGGGGATGCCGATCTTTACCGCCGGCGGGATCGGCCCCGGCGACAGCGCCCGCGGCACGGTCGAGATCGCCGACACCGGCAGCGAGACCGCGGCGCTGACCCTCGCCCAGCACGACCTCGCCGACACGCCGGGCACCGGCGGCGGCGTGCTCTCGGCGCAGCTGACCCTGCGGGTGACCGACGTCACCGACCCCGGCGCCCCGGTCACCGTCTACTCCGGGCCGCTGGCCTCGATGCCGCCACAGGACGCCGGCGTCGTCGCCGCGGGCGGCTCGCGCAGCTTCGAGTTCGTCGCCACCCTGCCCGACGCCGGGCCGGCGGGCGACCAGAACGCGCTGCAGGGCGCCAGCACCAGCGTCGGCTACTCGTGGACGGCGAGCGAGGCGCCGGCCAGCACGGAACCGCCGGGGGCGCCCCCGCCTCTCCCGCCCGGAGCGGCGCCCCCGGCGCCCACGTCCCCTGGCTCAGGACCCTCCCAGCCCCCGACCGGCGGCGATGCAGCGCTGCCGCCGCTGCGGCTGGCGATCACCCGGGTGCGGCGGGCGCTCCGCCACGGCCGCCTGCTCGTCTGGGCCGGCTGCAACAGCAACTGCCGGATCGTCGCCAGGGGACGGCTGCGGCTGCGCGGCCCGCACACCGGCCGCCCGGCACGACTGCGCCTGGCGCGGCAGCCCCACTTCGCCGCCGGCACCCAGCGGCTGGCGATCCGCGTCCCCCGAACCCTGCGCCGACAGCTTCAGGCCAACCCGCGGCTGCACCTGGTCGCCCGCATCGCCCTGCGCGCCCGCAACGACGCGGGCGAAACGGCGACGGCCCGGCGCACCCTGCGGCTGCGCGGATTCCCGTCCCGCGGCTAGCGCAGGACGAGGACCGAGACCGTGCGGGTGACCGTCACCCCTTCGATCCTGAGCTGGATCCTGACCGAGTGACGGCCGAGCTCGGCGTCGCGGCCGACCTTCAGCGGCAGCTCGACGGTGCGGCTCTTGCCGGCCTTCAGCGCCTCGACCTCGACCGAACGCGGGCCGCTGAGGCGGAGCGCCGCGGGGGCGAGGGCGGTGAGGGTCGAGCGGGCGACCTTCTCGGTGGTCTCGTTGGCGAGCAGGAAGGCGAGGTCAGCGGTGCGGCCACGGCGGACCGAGGTACTGGCCGCGTTGGCGGCGAAGCGGAAGGTGCCGTCCTTGCCGTCCCTACCGGCGGGGCCGCGCGGTCCGGTCGGACCCTGCGGGCCGCGCTCGCCCTGCTGACCGCGGTCGCCCTTCGGGCCCTGGGCGCCGTCTTTGCCGCCCGGTCCGATCGGACCCTGCGGCCCGGTCGGGCCGGCGGGACCCTGCGGGCCGGCAGGACCAGCGGGACCCGTCGGGCCGGCAGGACCGGTCGGACCCGCGGGGCCAGCCGGCCCCTGCGGACCAGCGGGCAGGGCGCCGCTGGTCGCGGTGAGGGCGGTCAGGACCGGGCCGCCCGGCACGGTCGAGGCGATCTCCAGGTCCCCGTTCGAGGTCGCGTTCTCGCGTCCCGGCGCGAAGCGAATCTGCACCCGGCAGGTC
>DASUNU010000199.1:0-15527 GCA_036276995.1 Solirubrobacterales bacterium | reverse complement strand
CCCAGAACTTCTCCCCGGCGATCTTCACCGAGACCCGTTTGGGAGCGGTGACCTTGCAGGCACCGCCACCGCCCGGGCAGCTCACCTTGCTCACCCTGACCACGCCCTTTTTGCTCACCGCCAGTCTTTTGCCGAAGCTCTTCAGGCTCGGCTTGGCGGCCGGAGCGGGGGAGGAGGGGGCCGGGTCGGCTTTCGGAGCCGGCTTGTTCTCGGGGGTCGGGGTGGGGTTGGTCCCGGGGTCTTCGGGGTTCGGGCCGGGGTCCGCTTTGCGCACCGGCAGCGAGGCCGGGACGCTGATCGTCATGAACCCGTAGTTCGAGCCCGCCTCGTACTGGAGGACGCTGGCCCCGTCGGCGTGGATCGTCGCCGGCACCCGGGTCCAGGTCTGAACCGTGCCGTCGGCGCTGGTCACCGGCTCGACATCGGAGAAGTCGAGCGCGATCAGCTTGCGGTCGCTGTACGGGTAGGTGACGGTTTCGCCTTTTTCGAGCGCTTCCGCCATCGTCCCGTTGCCCTGGCCGTCGGCGATGACCACGCCCGACTCGCCGTCGGCGGCGATCCGGATCTCCGGGTCGACGAGGCGGGTGTCGATGTAATGGGCGGGGTAGGTGTAACGAACGGCGCCCTGGTTGGCGATCACCGTTTCGCCGCTCTCCCCCTGGATCCACGCGTCCGCGAGCGAGAAGCGGAAGCTGTAGGGGTCGACGCTGGCGGGACGGGTGGCGCCGGCGCCGACCTCGACCCCGGTGTTGCCGCCGAGGTAGTTGATCCAGGTGCGCAGGTTGAAGCTGCCGGTCAGGCCGTTGCCGGTCCAGTCGGTGCGCAGCGCCGGGGTGTGGGCGAAGGTGGCGGAGTCGACGCCGGATTCCTCGCCGCCCCAGACCGCGGTCACGTCGCCGACCGGGCTGACCGCGAGGCTGGCCCGGGTCGAGCTCTCCTCCTCGTCGGAGAGCGTCTCGGTCGCGCTCCAGGCGCCGCCGGGGGCGCGCCGGGCGGTCTGCACGAGGCTGCCCTCGCCGCCGCTGCGGACCCAGGTTGCGGTCACGTTGCCCTCGCTGTCGGCGACGAGGTCGGTGTCGGTGATCGCCTCGGTGCCGGGGTCGGCGACCGCGACGGTCTCCGGCTCGGCGCTCCAGCTGCCGCCCTCGCGGGTGGCGACGAGCAGCTCCTGCGGGCTGGCCGACTGGTCGGTGAAGGCGACCAGGGCGCGGCCGCTGGCGTCGTAGGCGATGTCCGGGGGCGAGCCCCAGGCGCTGCCGGTGAACTCTTTGACGCTCCAGCTACCGGTTGTGCCGGCGCCGGGGCCATCGCCCTCGCGGCTGGCGAGGAAGACTTTGCCGGTGGCGCCGGAGTTGCCGTTGCCGAAGGCGACGGTGAACTCGCCGACGGCTTTGCCGCCGCTGGTCCCGCCCATGCTCGCCGCGACCTCGAAGTAGTAGTAATAAGCGGGCGGGACCGGGATCTGCTCGAGGGCGCCCCAGGCCGAGGCGGGCGTTGCGCGGTACTTCGCGTAGACGGCGTTCTGGCTGTTGAGGCCGCCGCGCCAGACAACGGTGACGCCGCCGTTGGCGTCGACCGCGGCGCCGATGCCGCTGAGGTTGTTGTCCTGGCCTTCGGTCCCGCTCCAGACCTCGACCGGGGCGCCCCAGGCCGCGCCGGCCGGCTTCGTCGCCGAGTACAGCTTGAGCTGGACCTGCCAGACCACGGTGGCGTTGCCGAGCTGGTCGATCGCGATCCGCGGGCCGCCGCCGCCGGAGCCGGGGACCGCCGCCCCGGCCGAGATGTTGAGCGGGACGCTCCAGGCGCCCGCGGCCGAGCGGGTCGCGGCCCAGACGCCGCTGCCGCCGGCGAGGTTCTGCTCGGCCCAGACCACCGTGGTGCTGCCGTCGGGGGCGGTGGCGATGCTGGGCAGGGTGCCCGGCACCGGGGTTCCGCCCGGGGCGGCGACGAGGTTCACGGGCTCGCCCCACTCGCCACCGGCCGGCTTCGCCGCGGCGTAGACCTGGCTGGTGCCGAAGCCGCCGGTGTCCCAGGTGGCGACGACGGTGCCGCTGCGGTCGACTGCCGTCTGCGTGCTGGCGCCGAAGCCGAGCGGCCCGACCGCGTCGGACTCGGGCACGACCTCGGGCGCGCCCCAGGAGGCGGCGGCGAGGGCGGGGCCGGCGAGCAGCGCCAGCGCCGCGCAGAGCGCGGTCAGCAGAGCGAGCGCGAGCGGGCGGCGCAGGGGCAGGGACGCGGGGCGAGCGGCGGTAGCCATCTTGGGAGGACTCTCCTGTTCGGGGGCAAACGATTAGGGCGCCCTAATTAGGGCGCCCTAACGGCGCGGGAACGTATCAGTTCGCAAACCGGCGCGGGGGCGTGGCCGGCGCGCGAGGAGGGTCAGCTCGACTTGTGCTGCGGCGCCAGGCCGACGAGCTTGTAGTAGCCGACCAGGAAGAGTTTGCGGCCGTTGGAGACGATCGGGTTGTAGCCGGCGGTTTTGAAGGTGAAGGTGCGCTTGTGGCTGTGGACGTCGATCCCGATCGCCAGTTTCGGCTTGAAGCTGGAGGTGAAGACGGTGTTGTCGATCACGGTCGCGGTGCCGGGGACCGGGCCGCCGACGTCGTGGCTCCAGCGCTCCTTGCCGCTGCCCGCGTGGAGGGCGAAGAAGCGGCCGTTTTCGGAGCCGATGTAGACGGTCGGCGGCGTCCCGGGCACCTTGGCGACGGCGGGCGAGCCGTAGACCTGGCCGCCGGTGTCGAAGTGCCAGGCGACCTTGCCGGTGCGCTTGTCGAAGGCGAAGACGGTGCCGTCGTCGCGGGCGGCGTAGACGCGGCCGAAGGCGATCGCGGGGGAGGAGTAGAAGCCGCCGCGGCCGTACGGGGGCTGCTTGGCGGTGTTGCTGCGCCAGATCACCCTGCCGGTCTTGGCGTCGAGCGCGAACATCGCGCTTTGGTAGTCGGCGACGTAGACGCGGCCGTTCTCGTAGGAGGGGCTGGCCTTGATCGCGGCGGGCGCGTCGAAGTGCCAGCGCTCCCGGCCGTTGTCGGTGTTCAGCGCCAGCAGCTGTTTGCTGTCGGTGCCGATGTAGAGGGTCTTGCCGATCACCATCGGCGAGGACTCGAGGTGGGCGCGCAGGTTCCGTTTCCAGATCTCGCTGCCGTCCTTGGCGTCGAGCGCGACCAGCCCGCCGCCGAGCGCGGCCAGGTAGATACGGCCGTTGTGGAAGGCCGGCCCGGTGACGTTGAGCGGGTTGCCGTGCTGGCGCTTGCGGATGATCCGCTGCCACAGCACCTTGTGGTCGCGCAGCCGCACCGCCTGCGTGTTGCCGAACTTGTTGACCAGGTAGGCGACGCCGCCCGAGATCGCCGGCGGGAACTCGATCAGGGCGTGGGTGTTGATCGACCAGGCCTGGTTCAGCGGCGGGTCGAGGTCGCGCACCGGCACCGGCAGGTAGTGGGTGCGCTGGGAGACGCGGCCGAAGAAGGGCCAGCCGGTTTCCTTGCCCTGCTCGGCCTTCGCCGGCTTCCCTCCCTTGGCGGGCTTGGGCGGCGCGGGGCTCGGGGCGTGCGCGACGGTGACGGTCTGGGTGCGGCTCTCCCCGTCGGAGGAGGAGCCGCCGCAGCCGGCTGCCGCGATGGCGAGCATCGAGATCAGGCCAAGGAGGAGCAGGGGGCGAACGGTCGAGTGGGTCACCAGGGTCCAATCGGCCAGGGGGAGGTAGTCCTTTACCCATAAAGTTGATCAACTCACTCAACAATTGCTTTCATCGTCCTCGACCTCGATGGCGACGTCCGCGCCGGGGTCGAGCGGATCAAGGCCAGCCCGACGATCCGCCGCCCCGATCACGTGCGTGGGTTCCTCTACGAGGTCGAGTCGGGGGCGCTGCACCAGGTCGCCTGAGCGAGGCGCCGGAGCGCTGCCGGGCGGGGTCGTACGATCCCGCGATGCAGATCGACGGCCTCGTGCTCGACGCGCCCTCGCCGCCGCTCGGCGAGCTGCTGGGCGCCGGCCTGGCGGCCGATCCCGACGCGGTCGCGGCGATCTCGGCGACGCGCTCGCTGAGCTGGCGCGAGCTGGAGCAGGAGAGCGCGCGGCTGGCCGGCGGCTACCGCGGGCTCGGGCTGGAGCCGGGCGACCGGCTCGCCTCGCTGATGCCGAACCGGATCGACCTGCTGGTCCACTACCTGGCCTGCTTCCGGGCCGGGCTGGTGGCGACGCCGCTCAACTACCGCTACACCCACCGCGAGATCGACCACGCGCTCACCGTGAGCGGAGCGCGGGCGCTGCTCGCCCACGTCGAGCGGGCCGAGGACGTCGCCGCCAGCGAGCTCGTCGGCGGGCTCGAGCTGGGGACGATCGGCTACGGCGCCGGCGAGCTGAAGGCGGGCGCCGGGGCGGGGGAGTGGGGGCACGAGTTCGAGCAGCTGCTCGGGGCCGAGGCGCTTCCCGCCGCGGTCGAGGTCGGTCCGGAGGACCCGGCGGCGATCTTCTTCACCTCCGGCAGCACCGGCCCGGCCAAGGGCGTCACCCACACCAGCGAGTCGCTGCGCTGGATGATCGCCAGCGCCGCCGCGGCCTTCGGGCTCGAGGCGGAGGACGCCTTCCTGCCCGGCTCCTCGATGTCGCACATCGGCTCCTTCCTCTGGGCGCTGAGCGCGCTCTCGGTCGGCGGCCGGGTGGTGGTGGCGCGGACCACCGACGCGCACGAGATCCTGCCCCTGCTGCGCGAGCAGCGGCCGACCGTGATGGCGATGATCCCGGCCGCGCTCTCGGCCCTGATCCACGACCACGAGCTGGCGCCGCACGACTTCGACTCGCTGCGGATCTGCCGTGCCGGCGCCGACAAGGTCTCGACCGAGCTGCTGCACGAGTTCGCCGCCGCCGCCGGCTTCCCGATCGTCGAGGGCTACGGGATGACCGAGGTCGGCCTGGCGACCCTGAACCCGCCCTCCGGGGTGATCAAGCAGGGCTCGATCGGGACCCCGATCGGCGGCTTCAGCATCGCCGTGCGCGGCGAAGACGGCGAGCCGGTCGGCGCGGAAGCGGTGGGCCGGATCTGGATGCGGACCCGCAGCCGGATGGTCGGCTACTGGGAGGCGCCCGAGGCAACCGCCGAGGTGGTGATCGACGACTGGCTCGACTCCGGCGACCTCGCCCGCGCCGACGAGGACGGCTACCTCTGGTTCTTCGGCCGCAAGAAGCAGGTGATCGTCCACGACGGCTCCAACGTCAGCCCGCTCGAGGTCGAGGAGGCCCTGGTCGAACACCCCGCGATCGCCCTGGCCGGCGTGGTCGGCGTCCACGACGTCGTCCACGGCGAGAACGTCCGCGCCTACGTCACCCTCGAAGAGGGCGCCGACCCACCCACCCGCGCCGACCTGATCGCCTTCGCCCGCGACCGCGTCGGCTACAAGGCCCCCGAGGAGATTGTCTTCCTCGACGAGATGCCGCTCAACCCGACCGGCAAGATCGACCGGGTGGGCCTGAAGAGGATGGCCGAGGACCACCTGCACCCGCACGGGGTGGAGTGAGGTCTGAGGAGTTGACCACAGGGGAGTGGGGTCAACTCTTCAGGCGTGATGTTTCGATCGCGGCTGTGTTGGTAATAACCGAGACATGCGATTCCGAGTTCTGACCCTCACTCTCGCCCTGCTGGGCCTCGCGGCCGCGCCGGCGCTGGCCAAGGACGGCGACATCGAGCGCGCCGGGACCTGTTCCGGCGCCACTTCGGCGGAGTTGAAGCTGAGCGAGGAGAACGGGCGGATCGAGGTGGAGTTCGAGGTCGACCAGAATCGCAACGGGGTGCGCTGGCAGGTCGTGCTGAAGCGCAACGGGACGAAGTTCGCCACGGCCAGCCGGACCACCGGCGGTGCCAGCGGCTCCTTCGAGCTGCGCCGGGTGATCTCCGGCGGCGCCGGCACCAAGGTCACCGCCCGCGCGGTCAGCCCCTCGGGCGAAACCTGCAGCGCCAGCGCCACCTTCGCCTAGCTAGAGCTACGGCGCTAGAGCTCCTCGATCAGCTGCCAGATCGAGCCGGCGGTGGAGTCGCGGATCGTGAACAGGCTCTTGGTGCCGGCGACTTCGAGTGGGGTGGTGGTCTCCTCGGTCTTGCCGGCGCCGGCGCTGAAGCGGGCGCCGGACTGGGCCAGGGACACTGCCTCGGAGTCGAGGTCGTCGACGGCGAGGGCAATGTGCTCGATCTCGGCGGTGGCGCCGGGGACGCGACTGCGGCGGGCGCGGACCTCGGGGTCGGAGATCTCGATCAGCTCGAGCTGGACGCCGTTGCACTCGACGAAGGCGATCTCGGTCGATTCGGCCTCCAGGGTGACGCGTTTCGCCACCTCCAGGCCGAGCGGGCCGGTGAGGAAGGCGAGCGCCTGCTCGAGGTCGGCGACCAGGATCCCGACGTGGTGGACGCCGGTGATCATGCGGGCCCACCCGCGGCGCGCAGGGCGGCACCGACCTTGGCCGCCGTTTCGTCGACCAGCTCGCGGCCTTTGTCGATCGCGGCCGGGGCCATGATCGCGTGGTGGATCAGGCCCTCGACCTCGACCTGGTCGACCGCGACGCCGGCCTCGCGCAGGCGCTCGGCGTAGGCCGCGCCCTCGTCCTTCAGCGGGTCGTACTCGCCGGTCATGATCAGCGTCGGCGGCAGACCGTCGAGTGAATCCGCGGCAAAGGGGGAGAGCAGCGGCTCGGCCGGGTCGACCCCCGGCGCGTACTGCTCCAGCGCCCATTCGAGCTGGCCGGGGGTGAGCAGGTAGTCGCTGCCGAGCTGCCGCCAGGACTCGGTCGCGAAACGGACGTCGAGGACCGGCACGATTAGGGCCTGGAAGACGAACCCGACCAGGCGGCGCTTGCGGTCGGTCAGGGCCGCCGCCGCGGCGACGTTACCGCCGCTGCTCTCGCCCCCGATCGCGATCCGGCGCTCGGAGAGGCCAAGCGCCTTGGCGTGCTGTTTCAGCCACTGGGCTGCGGCATAGGTTTCCTCGATCGCGCCCGGAAAACGGGACTCCGGCGAGAGCCGGTAGTCGACCGCGGCGACCGCGCAGCCGGAGCGGTTGGCCATCGCCCGGTAGTGGTTGTCGAGCAGGTCGACGGTTACCCGCACCCAGGAGCCGCCGTGGACCCAGACCATCACCGGCAGCGGCCGCGCCGCCTCCGGGCGGTAGAGGCGCACGGCGACGTCCTCGCCGCCCGCCCGCGGGATCGCCAGCTCGTCGACGCTCGCCACCTCCTCGCGCTCGAAGCCGAGCTGGCGGAACGGCTCGACCGCGGCCCGGAACTCCTCCAGCGGGATCTCCCCCGGCGGCGTCGCCGGTTTCGAGCGGGCGTTGTCGAGGAAGCTCTGGGTCTGTGCGTCGAGCGCCACGGTTCCTCCTTAGGTTGCCACCCGGCCGGCGGTGCGGCGGGCGAAGATCTCGCCGCTGACCGCGATCAGGATCAGCAGCCCGGTGAAGAACTGGTTGTAGAGCGGGTCGACGTTAAGCAGGCCGAGCCCGTTGTTGACGAGGCCGAGGAAGAGGACGCCGATGATCGTCCGCCAGACCGCGCCCTCGCCGCCGCGCAGGCTGGTCCCGCCGACCGCGATCGCGGCGACGACCGCGAGCACGTAGGGGATGCCGCCGATGTTCGACTGCGCCTGGCCGGCCTGGGAGACGGCGAGCACGCCGGCGACCGCCGCCGCCAGTCCGCTGAGCACGTAGGTGATGCAGCGCACGCGGTTGACCGCGATCCCGGAGAGTCGCGCCGCCTCCGGGTTGCTGCCGACGACCCGGACTTCGCGGCCGAAGCGCGCGCGGGAGAGCAGGAACCCGAAGACGAGCGCGGCGATCACCAGCAGCCAGACGCTGTACTTGACCCCGATCAGCGAGTTGCGGCCGAGGTCGACGAAGCCGGCGGCGGTCGGGGTCAGCAGTTCCTGGTCGGCCAGGACTTCGGCGGCGCCGGTGAAGACGATCGCGCCGGCCAGGGTCGCGATCAGCGGGTTGACGCGGCCGGCGGTGACGACCAGCCCGTTCAGCAGACCCAGCAGCGCCCCCGCGAGGACGCCGGCGATGACGCCGGCCCCGACCCCGGTCGAGATCGCCAGTTTGGCCGAGAGCACCCCGGCGACGGCGTAGATCGCCCCGACCGAGAGGTCGATGCCGCCGGCGACGATGACCAGCGTCCCGGCGCAGGCGGCGATGCCGATGTCGGCGTTCGCCTGCAGCACGTTGAGCAGGTTGTCCTTGCTGAGGAAGGCGTCGCTGGCGAGGCTGAGGACGATGAAGAGGAGCAGCAGGCTGAACAGCCCGGCCAGCTCGAAGACCCCGGCGCGCGGCTTGAAGGCGCGAGGGATGCTGGCGGCGTTCATCGGCTCGCCTTCCGCTTCAGCAGGGCGTCGAGCAGGATCGCGGTGAGGATGATCCCGCCCTGCAGCAGCTGGTCGTAGGTGGGGCTGATGTGGAGCAGGGTGAGGCCGTTGGCGACCACCGCCAGCAGCAGCACCCCGGCCAGGGTGCGCCAGACGCCGCCGCGACCGCCGGAGATGCTGGTGCCTCCGATGATCACCGCGGCGATCGCGGTGAACTCGGCGCCGAGGCCGCCGTCGGCCTGGGCGACGCCGGTGTCGGAGACCGCGATCGCCCCGGCCAGGCCCGCCATCAGGCCGCTGACCACGAAGACCGAGGCTTTGATCAGCCGCACCCGGACCCCGGCGACCCGGGCCGCGGCCTCGTTGCCGCCGACCGCGTAGACCTGCCTGCCGTACCGGGTCGCGCGCAGGACCGCCCAGATCGCGACGAACCCGGCCAGCGCGATCCAGGCCTTCGACTGGATCCCCAGCAGCTCCGTGTTGGCGAACTTCTGGAAGCCGAGGAAGTCGTTGACGCGGAAGCTGTTGGTGCTGTCGGTGAGGTAGATCGCCACCCCGACGATCACGAACTGGGTCGCCAGGGTGGCGAGGAAGGACTGGATCCGCAGCCGGGTGACGATCGTCCCGTTGATCGCTCCCAGGCCGGCGCCGACGGCGACTGCGACCGCCACCGCGAGGGCGAGGCCCGCCTCGTTGGCGATGTAGGCGGCGACCACGGCGGCGAAGCCGAGGATCGCCCCGACCGAGAGGTCGAACTCGCCGGCGATGATCACCAGCGTCATCCCGGCCGCCAGCAGGCCCGGCTCGGCCGACTGCTGGGCGAGGTTGATCAGGTTGCGTTCGGTGAGGAAGGTGTCGGTGGCGATCGCGAAGAAGGCGCAGAGCGCCAGCAGGGCGACGACGATCCCGTAGTCGCGGGCCCAGGCCAGCAGGGCCCGCCCGTTGAGGCCGGCGGCGACCCGGCGCGGGGCGAGGGCCTCGCTGCTCATGCCAGCGCCCCGGCGCCGCGCGACTCGGCGTCGCTGCCGAAGGCGGCGTGGAGGATGCGGTCCTCGCGCACTTCGTCGGCGCCGAGGTTGGCCACGGTGCGGCCGCGCGACATCACCACGACCCGGTGGGAGAGCCCGACCAGCTCGTCGATCTCGGAGGAGATCAGCAGGATCCCCATCCCGTTCGCGGCGAGCTCGACCAGCAGCTCGTAGATCCCGAACTTGGCGCCGACGTCGACGCCGCGGGTCGGCTCGTCGGCGATCAGCAGGCGCGGCGTCTGCCACAGCCACTTGCCGAACAGGACCTTCTGCTGGTTGCCGCCGGAGAGGGCGCCGACGCGGAGGTCGGGGTCGGCGGGGGAGACCAGCAGGCGCTCCAGCATCGTCGCCGTCTCGCGCCGCTCGCGCCGGTGCGAGAGCACGCCCATCCGGCTCACCTGGGGAAGGTGGGCCAGGGTGGTGTTCTCCTGGCCGGAGAGCCCGAGGAAGAGGCCGAGGTCCTTGCGGCTCTCGGGGATGTAGGCGATGCCACGGCGCACGGCGTCGTGGACCGAGCGGATCCGCACCGGCTCGCCGCCGATGTCGACCGCGCCGGCGCTGGGGCGCTCGGCGCCGAAGATCAGTCGCGCCAGCTCGGAGCGGCCGCTGCCGACCAGGCCGCCGAGGCCGACGATCTCGCCGGCCCGGACCTCGAGGTCGACGCCGGAGACGAGCCCCTCGTCGCGCAGGCCGTGGACCGCGAGCACCGGCGCCGCGGCGCTGTCGGGCGGGCGCTTCTGCGGGAAGCTGAGCGCGGCGGCGCGGCCCAGCATCGCCGTCACCAGCGAGCTCGGCGACTCCTCCGCCGCGGCGCAGCCGGCTTTCACCACCTCGCCGTTGCGCATCACCGTGACCCGGTCGCAGACCCGCAGCACCTCGCCGAGGAAGTGGGAGACGTAGACGATCGTGGTGCCGCGCTCGGCCAGGCGGCGGATGATTCCCAGCAGGTTCTCGGCCTCGTCGCCGGCCAGGCGCGCGGTCGGCTCGTCCATCACGATCAGCCGCGCCCGCCGCGAGAGCGCCCGCAGGATCTCGACCTTCTGCTGCTCGGCGACGGGCAGGTCCTCGACCGTGGCGTCGACGTCGAGCTCGAGCGAGAACTCCTCGTTCAGGGCCTGCACCTCGGCCCGCGCCGCCCGCCCGCCGCGCCGTCCCTCGCCCTCGCCACCGCGGCGGCCGAGCAGGACGTTGTCGGTGACCGACATCGCCGGCACCAGGGCCAGCTCCTGCTCGACGATCGTGATCCCGTCCTCGAGCGCGTCGCGGGGGACGCGGTAGTCGACCGCGGCCCCGTCGACCCTGATCTCGCCACCGTCGGGGTGGACCACCGCGGCCAGGCACTTGCCCAGGGTCGACTTGCCGGCGCCGTTCTCCCCGACCAGGCCGTGGACCTCCCCCGCCGTCAGGGAGAGGTCCACGCCTTTCAGGGCCTGGGCTCCGCCGTAGCGCTTGACCAGGCCACGCGCTTCGACGAATGTCGCTGCTCCGTCCATTGCTCGATTAGTGGGTTCCGGCTAGCTCATCCGGCCCATTCGGGCGTCCAGTCGGCAGCGTTGCTCTGGTCGATGTACCCCTCGGGGAATTCA
Organism: Solirubrobacterales bacterium; assembly: GCA_036276995.1. Taxonomy (GTDB): domain Bacteria; phylum Actinomycetota; class Thermoleophilia; order Solirubrobacterales; family 70-9; genus VAYN01. The sequence goes on along the minus strand of DASUNU010000199.1, from coordinate 4,575 downwards.
TCCGCGAGGGCCGAATTGACCAGGTCGGGGGACATTTCCTCACCGCGTACCGCGGCGATCGCGTATTCGGCCTCGAGTTCGCCCTCGTGCTGGGGGCGGAGGATCGAGCTGGCGAACCATTCGCCGTTTTCGACCGCTTTCGTGCCGGCGACGCTGGCGCCGTCGCCGACCAGGATCATTTTTTTGTCTTTCAGCGGCGACTCGTCGATCGCCTGTTTCGCACCGGCGATCATCTGGTCTCCGACGCTGATTACCCCGTTCACGTCAGGGTTCGCCTGGAGGATGGTTTTCATCGCTTTGTAGGCCGGGCCGGCGAGGAATTCACCTTCGGCTTCGGCGACGATCTCGATCTCCGGGAATTCCTTGAAGGCGGCCTCGGCACCGTTTTTGAAGACGATGTCCAGAGCCAGGGTCGGGGTCCCGTCCATGTAGACGATCTTGCAGGGGTCGAGTTTCTGTTCTTCGCACCCTTTGCCGACCGCCGTGCCGGCGGCTTTGCCGACGGTGAAGTAGTCGGAGGCGATCTGCGCGGTGACCGGCAGCTGTTTGGAGAACTCTTCCTGTTCGGGGCCGCAGATCGAGAAGCCGCAGATCACGGTGATGCCTTCCTGCAGCGCCTTGGTGATCGCGGGCACGGTCTGGGTGCCGTCGATCGAGTTGACCAGGAAGGCGTCGTACTCGCCGGTCGCGGTCGCGTCTTCGATCTGGTTCGACTGGGCGGTCGGATCGAAGTTGCCGTTGAATGCCCGCAGCGAGGCGTTGCCATCGGCGTTGACGATTTTTTCGGCGCCTTTCAGCGCCGCCTGCTGGTGGGTGTTCGCGGTCGCCACCATGAACATCGCGATGTTCACCGGCTCACCGGAGTCACCGCCGCCGCCTTCGGCACTGGTGTCGCCGCCGGCCGTGTCCGAATCAGAATCAGAGCCGCAACCGGCGACCAACACCCCGACACAGAACAGTGCAGCAAACATGACTAGAACTTTCCTAGCCCTCATAGATCACTCCTCCTCACCCGTAGACGGGTAACGCACCGTTTGCACGGGCGTGTCGCTCACCTTTTTGGGACTGTTTCGATCCTAGGTTTGGCGCTCTGGGCGATCCACGGCTTGGCGAGACGAAGCCGCAGCGATGCGTAGTCCCGTTGGCACTAGAAGGTCAGGCGCTGCGCAGATCGGTGATCCGCGTCTGTCGCAGCTCGCGCTTCAGCACCTTGCCGTAGGCGTTGGTGGGCAGCTCGGGCAGGAACTCGACCGATTTCGGCTTCTTGTAGCTGGAGAGGTTGGCCCGGCAGTGGGCGACGACACCCTCCTCATCGAGGCTGTGGCCGTCGTTGAGCACGACCAGGGCGTGCACGCGCTCACCCCAGAACTCGTCCGGCAGGCCGATCACCGCGACCGCGCGGACCGCGGGCAGCTCGAGGATCGTCTCCTCGACTTCGCGCGGGTAGATGTTGTTGCCGCCGGAGATGATCATGTCCTTGGAGCGGTCGAGCAGGTGCAGGTAGCCGGTCCGGTCGACCATGCCGATGTCGCCGGTGCGCAGCCAGCCGCCCGACAGCGCCCTCGCGGTCGCCTCCGGGTCGTCCCAGTAGCCGAGCATGACTACGTCGCCGCGGATCGCGACTTCGCCGGTCTGCCCGGCCTCGACGGTTTCTCCCGTCTCGTCGATCACCTTGATCTCGACGTCGGTGCGGGGGACCCCGGCGGAGCCGAGCCGGGCGTCGCCGCCCGCGGCGAAGCGGGCGTGGTCGGAGATCGCGAGGACCGAGATCGTCATCGGCGCCTCGCCCTGGCCGTAGATCTGGACGAAGACCGGCCCGAACAGCTCGATCGCCTGCCGCAGGTCCTCGGTGAACATCGGGCCGCCGCCGTAACAGACCGACTCCAGCGGCAGCGGCGCGCCGTCGCCGCCGGCGGCGCGGTTGAGCACGACGATCTGGGTCGGGGCGATGAAGGCGACCGAGGTGACCCGCTCGCGGCGGACAAGCTCGAGCACCTCGGCGCCGTCGAAGGAGGCCCCTGGGTAGATCACGTTGCGGGCGCCGCGGGCGATGCAGGCGAGCAGCACCATCCCGGAGCCGTGGGTCAGGGGCGCCGCGTGCAGGACCGTCTCGCCGACCGCGAAGGAGCGCACGTCGGCGAGGTGGCTGAGCACCATCTGGCGCAGGTTGCGGTGGCTCAGCATCGCCCCTTTCGGCCGCCCGGTGGTGCCCGAGGTGTAGAAGAGCCAGGCGGTGTCTTCGGGCGCTCGCTCGACCGGCGCCGCCAGCGCCGCGCTGGCCGCGACCAGCTCCTCGTAGGAGGTTCCCTCGCTGTCGCGACCGAGGCAGATCAGACGCAGGGTGGCGCTGTCGCTGAGGGTTGCGAGCAGGCCCTGCTCGTACTCGGGTCCGTAGATCACCGCCCGCGCCTCGCAGTTCTCGACGATGTAGGCGGCCTCACGGGCGTGGGTGCGGCTGTTGATCGGGACGATCGTCAGGCCCGCGATCCAGGCGCCGAACATCGACTCGATCAGCTCCGGGCCGTTGGCCTGGAGCAACGCGACCCGGTCCCTCTCGCGCAGCCCGAGGTCGCGCAGGCCGGCCGCCAGCCGGGCGGCGCGTGCGTAGAGCTCACCGTAGGTCGCGGTGCGGGAGCCGAAGCGGACGGCCTCCTCGCGATCGTGCTGAACGGCGGCTCGGGACAGTAGCCCGGCGACGTTCACCCCGTCCCTACCTCGAGTTTCCGAACCTTACCCCGATCCATGCGGCGATGGTAGGTGTGTGTGCCCGGCCCTCGCTACATCGAAGTGGGCTCGGATCGGCGCCGCCGCCTGTCCCAGTGAGACGACCGACCCCGACCCCTCATGCACGTGTGTTCCAGGCAAGGGAAAGCCGGCCGCGGCGAGGGGGAATCACCGCGGCCGGCTGGCGGGAGGGACTGCGTGGGTTACTGGGTGGCGGCTGCTCGCTCGGAGATCGAGGAGTAAGCCCAGGGGCAGATCGAGTCGATCTGGATCGAGTCGGGGAGGCCGATCTCGTTCGACTCGAGCAACTGGCGCAGGGTCTCCAGCGGCTCGCCGGGGGGCCGGTCGAACTCATAGATCGAGAGGTACTTGTGGGGGCTGGGCTGGAAGCCCGGCAACTGTTCGTCGCTGAGGCGGAAACGCTGCGCGGCGACGAACCCCGGAATCTCGATCACCTCGGCGAGGTGGATGTTGTTGTACCAGTCGTTGTACTCGTCCTCCTTGCCCGGGGTCGGGGCCGAGAACACGATCAGTCTGTGGACGGCCATCCTCCTACCACTCCGGGGTGCCGAAGTCGTGGTCCGCCTCGAAGAACTTGATCCCGAAGTTGTCGTCAGACCACTCCGCGAACTCGTTCAGCTTCTCGTCGGTGCTGATGTCGGCCCCCATGCCGTCGGCGACGCCGCGGAAGAAGGTCATCAGCGAGCCACCGGGGATCTCCATCACCAGCACTCGGGCGCCGTCCTTGCCGGTCACCTGGTAGTAGTGCGGCATATCGCGCGGGGCCCAGACGAACTCGCCCTTGCGTGCGACGACGCTGATCCGGCCGGGCAGGTGCAGGGTCAGCTCACCGTCGAGGATGAAGAAGCCCTCGTCCTCGAGCTTGTGGACGTGCGGCGCGGTGGCGTCGCCGTGCTGCCAGATGATCTCCACCATCCCGAAGGCCATCCCGGTCTGGTGTCCCTCGGCGTGGAAGATGGCCTTGGTGTCGGTCATCATCCCCTCGCCGATGTTGAACGTCTTCACGTCCATCGGGTCGGATTTGAACGGTAGGTTGCTTACGGCCTGAACCTCGGCCTTGGTGTCGGTTGCCAACTGACTCTCCTCTCGATTGCCTCTGACCGGCTTACAGCCCAGGCTAGGCTCGGTCGGAGCGCGAAGCATCCGCTCGTTGCGACGAACTTAGCGGCGGCGACTGGGTCGCTTTGGACAACACCAGCCGCAGGGCGCTGGCCAGACCGTCGACCACGACTTCGCCCTCCGCCGCCGCGGCGCCCGCGCAGGCGTCAGCGTGCGCCAGCCCCGGGTAACGGTGACCCCAGACGACCACGCCGGCCTCGTTCAGCAGCTGCGCGTAGCGCTCGCCGTCGTCGCGGCGCGGGTCGGCGCCGGCGGTGACGATCACCGCGTCCGGCAGCGCCGAGAAGTCCTCGGCATAGAGCGGCGAGAGCAGCGGGTCGGTGCGGTCGACCCCGGGCGCGTGGTCGGCGATCTCGGCATCGAGCTGTTGCCGCTCCGCCGGGCCGGCGTAGCGCTCCCAGCTGGGTGAGGCGAGGCGCATGTCGAGCAGCGGCGCCAGCAGCACCTGCGCCGCCGGCGGCGGGTCGCCGTAGCGGCGGGCGAGTAGCGCCGCGGCCGCGGCCAGGCCGCCGCCGAAGCCGGATCCGCCGACGGCGACCGCCGGCCTGTCGCCGGGGGCGGCGAAGTGGGCGAGGCAGCGGTAGACGTCGCTGAGCGCGGCCGGGAAGAGCTGGTCGGAACCGAAGCGGTAGTCGACCGCGGCCAGGGCCCAGCCCGAGCGCTGGGCGAGATCGCCGGCGAGGCGCTCCGGACCGGCCCAGACCAGCAGCG
>DASUNU010000198.1:0-3449 GCA_036276995.1 Solirubrobacterales bacterium | reverse complement strand
TAAAGGGCGCGGCTCCGGATGTTGGTGCGCGCCTATGGCGCGCAGGAATCAGATTGCATATCGCGCGCTTCGCGGACATTCGCCCACGGGCTCCCCAGATCCCTCTTCAACACGTATAGCCAGGACGGCCGAGGGTCCATTGCTCTGAGTATGGGCGGGCGTGCCCCTCCCTCTGGAGTAGTTCCAAGGGTTCACCCGTCTGCGGGAGTTCGCTCGTGAGGGCGGGAGGCTGGTGCTCCCCCGCGGGAATGTCCGCGAAGCGAGCGGAAATGCAATCCGGTCATTGCCCGCCATAGGCGGGCAGCATCATCTGGAGCTGCGCCCTTTAGGGCGCGCGACTAAATTCGCGCGGGGGAGCACCAGCCTCCCGCCCTCCCCGCACTACTTCGTCAGCAGTTCCTCGGCAGCCGCTTCAACCGCAGCCGGACCCCACGCACCCTCCAGCCGCTCCTGCACGACCCCATCCTCGTCGATCGCGAAGAGCCAGGTGTCGCTGTGCAGGCGAAACGCGAGGACCTGCGGGCGGATGCCGGCGTTCGGGTCGTTGCCTTTGTAGATCTCCGAGTGGATGAAGGAGACATCGTCGCCGAAGCGGGCGCTCGCCTCTTCGGTGGCGTCGAGGACGGGGCCGCAGGCCCAGGTCTGGCAGTGGGCGGGGGTGGCGAAGACGACGATCGCCGGTTTGCGGCCGAGGACGTCGGCGAGGTCGTCCTCGTGCATCCGGTCGGGCGGCTCCCTGGTGTCGAGCTCCTTGGCGCTGGCGACGTCGCCGATCGTCGGGGTGTGGACGCGCGGGGCGGGCTCGCCAACCGCGATCGGGTTTTCGGCGATGACCGGGAAGCCGTGGATCCGCGAGGGGTAGTAGCCGACGACGATGCCCGGTGCCATCGCCGCGTCGAATGAGCCGTCCTTGGCGCGAATCATCGCCATCACCTCCCACTCGCCGTCGCGCCCGAACGGCGGGTCGTCGACGACGTAGAGGACCTTTGAGGTTTCGGGGTCCTCCCCGGTGCTCTGGGACTGGAACTGGGGGCTGGCCTGCAGCGATTCGGTCCGGGCCGGGTAGGGCCCCTGCGCCGGTCCCTCACCGGCAGCGAAGTAGAGCGCCACGTCGGCGTTGGCGATCTCCTTCCTGGCGGCGGTGGAGAGGACGAACCCGTAGCGGTCGCCCTCTTCGTAGGTGAGCCCGACCGGGACGACGACCAGGTCGCTCGGGCCGGCGCGCTTCTGGAGCTCGGCCAGGGTCGCGCCCTCGGGCGCCGGGAACTCAGACGCTGCCGGTGCTGCCCGCCCGTCGCTCTGCTCCTCGCCGCAGCCGGCGACGAAGAGCGCGAGCAGGGCGAGGGCCAATACCCCCGCCCGCAAAGCTGACATCCGCCTTAGGCGGCTTTGCTCTTGAAGTACTCCGCGTTGATCTCGGCGAATTTGGCCCACTCGCCGGGAAGCTGGTCCTCGGCGAAGCAGGCGTCTACCGGGCAGGCCTCGACGCAGGCGTCGCAGTCGATGCACTCGTCCGGATCGATGTAGAGCTGCTCGACCGAGTCGTAGTCGGGCTCATCGGGAGTCGGGTGGATGCAGTCGACCGGGCATACCTCGACGCACGAGTTGTCCTTCTGGCCGATGCACGGCTCGGCGATGACGTAGCTCATTCGATTGCTTCTCCTAAGTTCTTGTTTCCGGGTGCCAGCCGGAAAGGCCCCGGCCAGCGCTTCGCCACGCATTTTACGGATTGCGCGGCGGGAGCCGGTCTCTCCCCCGAACGACAAGCGCTCTTTCGTACTCCCAATTGGCGTAATTGAAGGCGACTAATGGGGCAATGACGCGTATGGTCAAGGGTCCGGTGCCCCGGCTTCTCCCCCCACTGATCGCCGTTCTGCTCGCCCTGCTGACCTCGGCCCCGAGCGCGATCGCCCTACAGGATCGACCCGCGCCGCCGCGGGGAGCGCCGACGGCCGAGACCGTGCGTTCGCCCGACCGCGTGATCGTGCAGTGGACCGCATCGGCCGACCGCGGCGACAAGGTCGCGGCGCGGGCCGAGGCGGAGGTCGCCCACGCGGCGACGCTCGGCGATCCCGACTTCCAGCTGGTCAAGGTCCGGCCAGGGCAGAGCCCGCGCGACGCGGTCGCGGACCTGGAAGCCAACCCGGCGGTCGCGGTCGCCGAACGCGACAGCTACGTCAGCACCAACGCGGTCCCGGACGACCCGCTCTTCAACCAGCTCTGGGGACTGCGGAACGAAGGGCTGGGGATCGGCGGGGTCGTGGGTGCCGTGGCCGGGGCCGACATCGACGCCGCCGGCGCCTGGGAGCGCACCGTCGGCGACCCGGCGGTGGTCGTCGCCGACATCGACTCCGGCTACCGCTTCGAGCATCCCGACCTGGCGGACGTCGCCTGGACCAACCCCGACGAGGTCGCCAACGGGCTCGACGACGACGGCAACGGGATCGCCGACGACCTCCATGGCGCTGACTTCATCGGTCCCAACGGCGAAGCGCCCGGCGTCGACGGCAACCCGACCGACGGCGACCTGATCTCGGGCGGCCACGGGGTCCACACCGCCGGCACGATCGGGGCCGAGGGCGACAACGGCATCGGCATCACCGGCACGGCCCAGGACGTGCGGATCATGCCGCTGCGGGCCTGCTCGCGCTTCCCCGCGCTCGAAGCCTCGCGCTGCTCGGTCGCCTCGATCGTGGCGGCGATCAACTACGCCGGCGAGGAGGGCGCGCGGGTGGCGAACATGTCGCTGGGCGGGACCGGCGCGCTGCCCCAGACCGAGGCCAACGCGCTCGCCGCCAACCCGCACGTGCTCTTCGTCGTCTCGGCCGGCAACGACGGCGAAGACAACGACGAGGAACCGCGCTATCCCTGCAACATCGAGCCGCAGCTCGACGCCTCGCCGCCGGTCCCCGGGGCGATCGACAACGTCGTCTGCGTCGCCGCCACCGACCAGGCCGACGGGCTCGCCGGCTTCTCCGACTGGGGCGCGACCTCGGTCGACCTCGGCGCTCCCGGCACCGAGACGCTCAGCACCTACCCCTTCGTCACGCCGCTGGCCGAGGACTTCGAGTCCGCCGGGGGCTTCGCCACCGCGTGGCCGGCGACCGGGGCCGACGGGGGCTTCGAGCGCACCGACGAAGCGCCGCTGGCCTCGTTTGGGATGACCGACGCGATCGGCGCCCCGGTTGCGGACACGGTGCGGGAGACGACCTCGGCCGCTTTCACCGTCCCGCCCAACGGCGGCTGCCGCCTCACCCAGACCAGGCGGGTGGTGCTGGGGGCGACCTCGAGCTTCCGCTACTCGGTCCTGCTCGACGGCGAAGAGCTGGCGGCGGCGACGCCGGGCAACACCGCCAGCGCCGGCCTCGAGCGCCGCTTCCTCGACCTCCCGGCCGAATTCAAAGCCGGCGGCTCGGTCCAGGTCCGCTTCCGCTTCAGCGCCGGCGCCG
>DASUNU010000197.1:0-2198 GCA_036276995.1 Solirubrobacterales bacterium | reverse complement strand
AAGACGCCCGCGTGGTCTGAGCTCCAGAAGCCGTTGACCGGCAGCAGGCCGGTGACGGTCGAGCTCTCGAGGCCGATCTCCGGATCGTTCGTCATCACGTGGTCGACCTGGTGGTCGAAGTCGGCGACGCTGCCGCCGGCCCCCTCGGCCAGCAGGCTCGAGTCGAGGCAGCAGCTGAGCGGGTCAGCGGTGCTGCGCTCGACCATCCCGGCCGCCAGCAGCGTTTCGTAAGCGAGCCGGTCCGCTCCTTCGACCGTGTCGTCATCGGAGTTGAGGTCGCCGACCAGAACTACCGGCAGCTCGCCGGTCGCTGGCCCCCCTGGGGCAACCAGCTCCGCTGCCTGGGCCTGGCGGACAAGCGGGTGGAACGCCTCGAGGTGGGTGTTGACGAAGCGGAACCAGCCGCTGCCGCGGACCTTGGCGTCGGTTGCCGTCCAGCCGCGTTTGATCGTCAGCGGTTTGCCGAGGATCGGCACCACGAGGTTGGTGACGAAGTTGGCCGACTGCGGGTTGGCGGTCTGCACGCCGGCGCCGAGCCGGGCGAGGATCACGTCGCGCATCGTCAGCCGCCCGTTGATCTCGGCGTTGGCGATCGCCGGGTTCGGGCCGTCGTTCGGAATACCGTTCTCGTCGCCGGGAGCCTCGAGGTCGAACTCGTTCTGGACGATCACGACTTCGTATTTGTCCGGCCCTTTGTTGAGTTGGGCGAGCAGTTCGGCGAGGTAGTCGTAGCGGACCGTGGTCGCGGTCGGTTCACCGGTGAGCACCGGCGTCAGATCGGGCGGCGCGGTTCGCCACAGCGCCACCTCCTGCAGGCCGACCAGGTCGGGCTTGGTGCGGAGGATCTCCTGGGCCAGACCTTTCGCCCGGGTCGGGAAGTCGTTGGCGGTGACTTCGCGCAGGATCTGGCCGTTGGCGGCGACGAACGCTTCCAGGCTGGGCGCCCCGATCGCCGGACCGAGGTCGGCCCCGAGATAGAGGTTGCGGGTCATCACATTGGCGTCCTTGCCGATGCCGGGGAAGCCGCCGTGCCCCGGAGAGCCGTGGCCGCCATGGCCGTGGCCGTGATGGCCGCCGTGGTGATGCCCGTGATGGCCATGGTGGCCGCGCGGATTGGGCTTGCCGACCTTGCCGGCATGGCCCTTCGGCGCCCCTCGCGACGAGTGAGCGCCCGCGAGAGCGGGTACGGACAGTGCAAGCGTGAATAGCGCGGCTAAGACCAGCGCCAAAAACCGGCGGTTCCTCAGGTGACTCAAGAGTTCCTCCTCTTCCACGATCCCATCGCGGGATCGAACTTGGTTGAGGCGCCTCCTCCTCAACCGGATAGCCACCCCTGGCTACCCGGCCTTCCGACCGCTCGAACCATTCTAAGCGGAGGCGCTTGAACTCTGGCGAAGATCTGCCATACTCACACTTAGATTTCTTAGGCTTAGATAACGAAACCTCTGGAGGTACGCGAAAAAGTGGGAAAGACGATCGGAATCGACCTCGGCACGACCAACTCCTGTGTCGCCGTCATGGAGGGCGGCGAGCCAACCGTCCTCGAGAACTCCGAGGGCGGGCGCACGACCCCATCCGTGGTCGCCTTCACCGAGAGCGGTGAGCGCCTGGTCGGGACCGTCGCCAAACGGCAGGCGGTGATGAATCCTGAGAACACGATCTTCTCGATCAAGCGCTTCATGGGCCGCAAGGAGGCCGAAGTCAAAGAGGAGGAGACGATCGTCCCCTACAAGGTCGAGGCCGGCCCCAACGGCGACGTCCGCGTGAAGGTGGGTGACAAGCAGTACAGCCCGCCCGAGATCTCGGCCATGACGCTCCAGAAGATCAAGGCCGACGCCGAGGCCAAGCTCGGCGAGACCGTGGACTCCGCCGTGATCACGGTCCCCGCCTACTTCAACGACGACCAGCGCCAGGCCACGAAGGACGCAGGCAAGATCGCCGGCCTCGAGGTCAAGCGCATCATCAACGAGCCGACCGCCGCGTCGCTCGCCTACGGGCTCGACAAGGAGGGCTCCGCCGACCAGACGATCCTCGTCTTCGACCTCGGCGGCGGCACCTTCGACGTCTCCGTGCTCGAGATCGGCGACGGCGTGTTCGAGGTCAAGTCGACCGCGGGCGACAACCACCTCGGCGGCGACAACTGGGACAAGGCGATCGTGGAGTGGATGGTCGCCGAGTTCAAGCGCGACCAGGGCGTC
>DASUNU010000196.1:0-2704 GCA_036276995.1 Solirubrobacterales bacterium | reverse complement strand
GCGAGAAACCGGACTCTTGTCAGCTAGTCGTCTTCTTCAGAGCATCGGACCCTCAGCCGTCCCGCCTATGCGTGTTGGCAGGAAGGGACTGGGGAGCGCGTGGGCGAATGTCCGCGAAGCGCGCGATATGCAATCTGTCTTCTGCGCCCCATAGGGGCGCACCAACATGAGGGAGCTGTGCCCTTTAGGGCACGCGACTCAATTCGCCCACGCGCTCCCCAGTCCCTTCCCACCGAAACCCTCAAACTCGGGCCTAATGAGCACCCCGGTAGCCTCTTTAAGTTCATGGCCGAACGTGACTACATAGCCGCCGTCAGCGAGCGCGTCGTTGTCTTCGACGGCGGCATGGGCGCCACCCTGGAGATGTTCGAGCTGACCCAGGAGGACTACGGCGGGCTCGAGGGCAAATGCCACGAGGCGCTGGTGCTGAACCGTCCCGACGTGATCGAGGGCGTGCACACGTCGATGCTCGAAGCCGGGGCCGAGGTGGTCGAGACCGACAGCTTCCAGGGCTCGCGGCTGAAGCTCGAGGAGTGGGGCCTGGGTGAGCACACGCTGGAGATCAACGTGAAGGCGGCGGAGATCGCCCGCAAGGCGGCGGGCCCGGATCGCTTCGTCGCCGGCTCGATCGGACCAACCGGCTTCCTCCCCGCCTCGACCGACCCGACCCTGGGTGACATCTCCTTCGGCAAGCTCGCCGAGGTGTTCGCCGAGCAGGCGCGCGGCCTGGTCGAAGGCGGCGCCGACCTGATCATGATCGAGACCGCGCAGGACATCCTCGAGGTCAAGGCGGCGATCTTCGGGGCGCGCGAGGCCTTCGCCGAGACCGGTCGCCGGCTGCCGATCCAAATCAGCGTCTCGCTCCTGCCCAACGGCGGCAAGATGCTGCTCGGGACCGACATCCAGGCGGTGCTGACCACCCTGACGGCGCTCGACGTCGACGTGATCGGGCTCAACTGCTCGACCGGCCCCGAGGACATGCGCGACGCGATCCGCTTCCTCGGCGAGACCAGTCCGCTGCCGGTCCACTGCATCCCCAACGCCGGGCTGCCGCTGCAGGGGCCGGACGGCGAGACGATCTTCCCCGAAAAGCCAGAGCCGCTGGCGGCCACGCTGGGCGAGTTCGTCGAGCGCTACGGGGTCGGGATTGTTGGCGGCTGCTGCGGGACGACGCCCGAGCACATCGCCGCGATCCGCGCCCGGGTCGATGGGCTGACGCCCGAACCGCGCCCCGCCCCCGGCCCGATCGAGGTCTCCTCGATGATGACCTCGACCCCGCTGGTGCAGGAGCCGCGCCCGACCTTGGTCGGCGAGCGGGTCAACTCCCAGGGCTCGAAAAAGGCGAAGGAACTACTGCTGGCCGACGACTACGACGGGCTCGTCCAGGTCGCCGAAGACCAGGTCGAAGGCGGCGCCCACGTGCTTGACGTCTGCGTCGCCCTGACCGAGCGCCAGGACGAGGACGAGCAGATGAGTGCGGTTGTGAAGCGGGTTTCGCTGACCCAGCCGGCGCCGATCCAGGTCGACTCGACCGAACCCGAGGTGCTGAAGGCGGCGCTGGAGCAGATCCCGGGACGGGCGATCGTCAACTCGATCAACCTCGAGGCCGGGCGCGAGAAGGCCGACACCGTGATCCCGCTGGCGAAGGCGCACGGGGCGGCGCTGATCGCGCTGACGATCGACGAGGTCGGGATGGCGAAGACGGCCGAGCGCAAGCTCGAGATCGCCCAGCGGATCAAAGAGATCGCCTGCGACGAGCACGGACTCGACCCCGAGGCGCTGATCTTCGACGCGCTGACCTTCACCCTGACCACCGGCGACGAGGAGTGGAGGCCTTCGGCGGTGGCGACGATCGAGGGGATCCGCCTGATCAAGTCCGAGCTCCCCGGGGTCAAGACCTCGCTCGGCGTCTCCAATGTCTCCTTCGGCGTCTCGCCGCGGCCGCGCGCCGTGCTCAACTCGGTCTTCCTCCACCACTGCGTCGACGCCGGGCTCGACCTGGCGATGGTCAACCCGAACCACATCACGCCCTACTCGGAGATCCCCGACGAGGAGCGCGAGCTGACCGACGACCTCGTCTTCAACCGCCGCGACGACGCGCTCGAGCGCTTCATCTCCCACTTCGAGTCGAAGGGCGAGGAGGCGGAGGCGGAGGCCGCCGACCCGACCGCCGGGATGGAGCCGGAGGAGGCCCTGCACTGGCACATCCTGCGCCGCAAGAAGGACGGGGTCGAGGAGCAGATCGAGCTCTCGGTCGAGAAGATCGGCGCCGTCCCGACCCTGAACGAGGTGCTGCTGCCGGCGATGAAGGAGGTCGGCGACAAGTTCGGCGCCGGCGAACTGATCCTGCCCTTCGTCCTGCAGTCGGCCGAAGTGATGAAGCGCGCGGTGGCGCAGCTGGAGAACCACCTGGACCGGATCGACGGTCACACCAAGGGCAAGGTCGTGATCGCGACCGTGTTCGGCGACGTCCACGACATCGGCAAGTCGCTCGTCAACACGATCCTGACCAACAACGGTTACACCGTGATCGACCTCGGCAAGCAGGTCCCGGTCGACACGATCATCGAGGCCGCGATCGAGAACGAGGCCGACGCGATCGGCCTCTCCGCCCTGCTGGTCTCGACCTCGAAGCAGATGCCGACCTGCGTCCAGGAGCTGCACCAGCGCGGGCTCGGGTTCCCGGTCCTGATCGGTGGCGCCG
>DASUNU010000195.1:0-11375 GCA_036276995.1 Solirubrobacterales bacterium | reverse complement strand
TGCGGGCCTGGCTGGCGGCGAGCGGCGCCAGCGAGATCGTCGTCGACCCCTATGGCGGCTGGAACGAGCCGAGCAACCGCGCCGCGGCGATCCTCCGCGCCGACCCGACCGAGCTGGCATCGGGCTGGGCGGCGCGGCTGGAGAAAGAACCGCGGGGCGAGCCGGAGGACTGGATCAGGGCCGAGCGGGCGGCGCAAGCCGCTCTCGACGCGGCGCTGGGCGACGAGGGCGCGATCAGCGAGCCGGCCCTGCACCGGGCGCTGGGCGAGGCGCACCGGGACGGCGACCTCGTCTACACCGCCTCGAGTATGCCGATCCGCGACCAGGAGGCCTTCCTCGCCGCCGGCCCGGCCGACGCGCTCTTTCTCTGCAACCGCGGCACCAACGGCATCGACGGGCTGGTCTCGTCGGGGATCGGTGCCGCGGCCGCGAGCGGGCGCCCGACCACGATCGTCACCGGCGACCTCGGGCTCCTGCACGACGTCGGTGGCCTGGCGGCGCTGCGCGAGGTCACGACCCCAGTCCGGATCGTCGTGATCGACAACGACGGCGGCGGCATCTTCCACTTCCTGCCGCAGGAGGACGCGCTCGCCGCCAAGGAGTTCGAGGCCCTGCTCGGCACCCCGCGCGGGGTCAGCGCCGAGAAGGCCGCGGCGCTCTTCGACCTACCCCACCGCCGCCTCGAGTCCCTCGCCGAGCTGCCCGACGCGCTCGCCGCCGGCACCGGCCTGATTGAGGTCCGGACCAACCGCGAGGTCAACGCCGAGCTGCACCGGCGCCTGGCGCAATCGGTCGCGACGGCGCTCAGCAGCTGATCGGGCCCGCCTCGCGACCCGGCCCCGGCTGCCAGGCGCTGCCGTAGAGGGTCAGCCCTGGGTCGGAGAAGACCGTGGTCAGACAGGTCCCGTCGGCGTTGATCGCCATCACCTCGTTGCCGGGTTCGGGTTCCAGGGAGCCGGTGAGGTCGGGTGGGTTGTAGGTGAAGGTGAGGCGACTGCCCGACGGGTCCCAGCCCGGCCAGGAGATGAAGCCGCGGCGGCGCAGCAGGCGCCTCGCTTCGCTGCCGTCAGCGTCGGCTACCAGCAGTTCGCTGACCGGCCGGTTCGGCTTCGGGAGATCGAAGTACCTGACCCTCTCGCGCACGAAGGCCAGCTTGCTCCCGTCTGGCGAGTAGACCGGGTCCTGCGCCGTACGGGCGAGCAGCGTGGTTCGGCCGCTGGCCAGATCGACGGCCACCGCGCGGCCGCCCCGGCGGTCGAAGAGCGTGGCGGCCAGGGTGGCGCCGTCCGGCGCAAAGGAGGTTGGCTCGATCCCGGCCGCCAGTCGCCAGCGGACAAGACGCCTCACCGAGCCATCCTCGATATCGAGCAGCCAGATCGAACTCTTGAAGAGGTAGCTCTCCCTGCCGGGCAGGACCTTGACGAGCTGAGCCCGGGAAAAGGCGACCGAACGACCATCCGGAGCGATCACCGGGTCGCCGCTGTCGAAAGAGGCGCGCGGGTAGAACCGCAGACCATCCCCATCGGCCCCCGCGATCCCAACCATCCGCGAACCGTCCCGCGCCGCGCCCAACGCCATCACGCTGCCATCGGCGGACCAGGTGAGTCGGTCCGAAGCCGGTTCGACGGTCAACCCCTGCGGCGCCCCGCCGGTCGGGCCCACGGAAATCAGCTCCGCTCCACAGCAGGGGTTATGGGTGAGGATGGCGAGGCGCGGCCCGGACGTGGCCTCGGCTCGGGCCAGAGGTGCGAGGACGATCGCGAATACGGCGAGCGCCAGCGGAACCGCCCGCCGGATCACGAGTGGCTTTCGTCAGGCATCGCTGGGGATTCTTACGTACCCAAGGCGAGACCGCGACGCCTACTCGGCCATGAACGGCAGCAGCGCCTGCAGCTTGATCTCGGTCTCGGCCAGCTCGGCGGCCGGGTCGGAGCCGGATACGACGCCGACGCCGGCGAAGAGATGGGCCTCGCGATCGCGCAGCAGGGCGCTGCGCAGGGCGACGCAGAACTCGCCGTCCTCGGTCGCGTCCATCCAGCCGACCGGGCCGGCATACCAGCCGCGGTCCATGCCCTCGAGCTCGGCGATCGCGAGGGCGGCACCGGGCCAGGGCTCGCCGCCGACGGCCGGGGTCGGGTGCATCATCCCGGCCAGCTCGATCGCCGAGTGCGGCTCGGCCAGCTGGGCGATCACCGGCGTCGCCAGGTGCTGGATGTTCGCCACCTTGGCGATCTCCGGCTCCGCCGCCGCCTCGACCCAGACCGCGTGCGGGCGCAGGGCGCGGACGATGCGCTCGGCGACGATCCGCTGCTCGCGCCGGTTCTTGTCGCTGCGCAGGAGCTGCTCGCCGAGGTGGTCGTCGACCGCCGGGTCGGAGCTGCGCCGGGTCGAGCCGGCGAGGGCGACGGTCGAGACGCTGGCGCCGCTGCGGCGCAGCAGCAGCTCCGGACTGGCGCCGATGAAGGCGGCCTCGGGGGTGCCGCAGCAGAAGCAGAAGCAGGCCGGGAACTGCTCGCGCATCGCGCCGAACAGCGGCGCCGGGTCGTGGGCGGCGCCGGCGCGGACGACGACCTCGCGGGCGAGCACGACCTTGCTCATCTCCCCCGCGTCGATCCGCTCCGTGGCGGCGGCCACCGCGGCTTCGAAGTCGCCGGGCGGGCGGACGCTGCGGATCTCCGCCTGCGCGGTCGGGTGCGGGTCGAGCAGCGGCAGCGCTGCCTCGGCCCGCAGGCCCGAGAGGCGAGCCTGGAGCGCGGCGGCGCGCTCCGCGGCGTCGTCGCCGGGCTGGACGACGGCGTTGAGGGTGAGGAAGGTACGGCCGCCGCTGCGGCAGAGCGAGAGCTCGGGCAGGACCATCGAGCCGGGCGGCAGCGAGGCCCAGGCCGAGGAACCGCCGCCCTGGGGCGCAAAGGCGAAGCCGCCGAGCCAGACCGGGCCGGCGCCGGCCGGCAGCCCTGCCGGCTCGTCCAGCACCGCCTCGCCTCCTGTTCGCAGGCACTCCTCGGCAACCTCGGCGAAACGGCGCTCGCCGCGCGAGGCCGCCTCATGGGCGACCCCGAGCCCGGCCAGGGCGAAGCCGCGGTCGGGCTGCTCCCAGCAGAACCAGCGGTCGGAGGCCAGCCGCGAGGCGAAGACCGCCGCGCAGGGGTCGGCCACGCCGCTCGCGACGGTGACGCTGACCAGCGTCCGCCGCCCTCGCTGAACCGCCCGCTCAACGCTCTCGCGCAGGCGGGTCGCCAGCTCGTTAGTCGCTGCCCCTTCCAATCGCGATCTCTCCAGTGCGGACCATTTCGACGAGCCCGTGCGGGCGCACCATGCGCTCGAAGGCCTCGATCTTGTCAGCGGAGCCGGTCACCTCGATCGTCATCGTGCGGCGGGCGACGTCGACGATTTTGGCCCGGAAGATCTCCGCGAACTGGATGATCTCGGCCCGGTTCTCGACCGCCGAGGAGACCTTGAACAGGGCCATCTCGCGGGCCACCGTCTCCTCCGGCTCCATGTCGCGGATTTTCAGCACGTTGATCAGCTTGTGAAGCTGCTTGGTCACCTGGTCGATCGGGTGCACCGCGCCGTCGAGGGTGAGGGTGATGCGGGAGATGCTGGGGTCGTCGGTCGGCCCGACCGCAAGCGTGTCGATGTTGAAGCCGCGGCGCGAGAAGAGCCCGGCGACGCGGGCCAGCACGCCCGGCTTGTTCTCGACCAGGATCGAGAGGATGTGTTTGCGCCCGCTCAGTTGGCCCGGCAGGTGCAGGTCCTCGAGTTTGACCGCCTGCGGCGTCCCGGCCTCCATCACGTCCCCTTCGAGGCCGTGCGCGGCGCCTCGACCATGTCGCGGGCGGCTTCGCCCGGCGGGATCATCGGGTAGCAGTTCTCTTCCTGGGCGACGCGGACGTCGAGCAGGACCGGCCCGTCGGTCTCCAGCGCCTTGACCATCGTCTCCTCGAGGTCGGCGGCATCCTCGCAGCGCAGGCCGGTGGCGCCGAAGGCCTCGGCCAGCTTCACCCAGTCGGGGCTGGCGCCCATCTCGACCGAGCTGTAGCGGCGGTCCCAGAACAGCTCCTGCCACTGGCGGACCATGCCCATGTAGCCGTTGTTCATCAGGAAGACCTTGACCGGGATCTCCTCGCTGACGCAGGTCGCCAGCTCCTGCACGTTCATGATCAGGCTGCCGTCGCCGGCGATGCAGACCACGTGCTCGTCCGGACAGGCGACCTTGGCGCCGACCGCCGAGGGCAGACCGAAGCCCATCGTCCCGAGCCCGCCGGAGTTGATCCAGCGCCGCGGTTTGTCGAAGCCGTAGTACTGCGCGGTCCACATCTGGTGCTGGCCGACGTCGGAGGTGATGATCGCGTCGCCCTGGGTAGCCCGGTGCATCGCCTCGATCATGAACTGCGGCTTGATCTCGCCGTCCTTGCCGGGCTCGTAGTAGAGCGGGTGGTCCTCCTGCCAGGACTTGAGTTGGCCCCACCAGGCGTCGAGCCGGGTCGAGTCGGTCTGCAGCGCCCGGTACTCGCGGGTCAGCTTCGGCAGCACCTGCTTGACGTCGCCGACGATCGGGATGTGGGCGCCGACGTTCTTCGAGATCTCGGCCGGGTCGATATCGATGTGGATCACCTTCGCGTGCGGGGCGAACTCGGTGATCTTGCCGGTGATGCGATCGTCGAAGCGGGCGCCGATCGCGACGATCAGGTCGGCGTTGTCCATCGCCCAGTTGGCGGTGACGGTGCCGTGCATGCCCAGCATCCCGAGCCAGTTCTCGCCCGAGGCCGGGTAGGCGCCGAGCCCCATCAGGGTCGAGGTGATCGGGAAGCGGTCGGAGCCGGCCAGCTCGCGCAGCTCCTCGGAGGCGTTGCCGTTGATCACGCCGCCGCCGCTGTAGAGAATCGGGCGACGGGCGTTGGCCAGCGCCTTGGCGGCGATCCGGATCTGCTTGATGTTGCCGGCGGTCGAGGGCTTGTAGCCGGGCAACTCGACCGGCTCGGTGCGCGGCTGGTAGTCGATATCGGCGCGCGAGAGGTCCTGTGGGATGTCGAGCAGGACCGGCCCGGGACGCCCGGTCGAGGCGACGTGGAAGGCCTCGTGGACGTACTCGGGGATCTGGCGTGCGTCGGTGACCTGGAAGGAGTGCTTGACGAACGGCAGGGTGGCGCCGAGGATGTCGGCCTCCTGGAAGCCGTCGGTGCCGATCAAGTCAGTGCGGACCTGGCCGGTGATGAAGACCGTCGGCGTCGAGTCGAGCATCGCGTCGGCGATCGCCGTGACCAGGTTGGTCGCGCCCGGTCCCGAGGTGGCGAAGGCCACCCCGACCCGGCCGCTGGCCCTGGCGTAGCCCTCGGCGGCGTGGCCGCCGCCCTGCTCGTGGCGGACCTGGACGTGGCGGAAGTCGGCGTCGACGAGCGCGTCGTAGGTCGGCAGGTTGGCCCCGCCGGGGATCCCGAAGACGTCTTTGACGCCCTCGGCCTTGAGGCTTTCCATCAACGTGTCGGCGGCGCGCATGGGACTGGCGATGGTACCAGTGGCGCTATGCCTGGCCCGCAGGCGATTTCGCCGGGTTCCAGCGGGTGCGCGGGTCGATCGCGGTCTCGATCGTGTTGCCCTTGTAGCGCTCGATGATGTGGATCATCGACTCGACCAGCTCCTCGCCCAGCGGGGTCGGCTCGAGGCCGAGGTCGACCAGCTTGGTGTGGACCGCGTTGTAGTAGTGCTGCTCCTTCTCCACCCGCGGGTTCTCGTAGTGCTGGATCTCGACGCTGAAGCCGAGGTGCTCGCCGGCCAGTTTGACCCGCTCGGCCAGCTCGATCACCGAGAACTGCTCGGTGAACTGGTTGAAGACGCGGAACTCGCCGGCCTCGGCCGGGTTCAGGGTCGCCAGTTCGACGCAGGCGAGGGTGTCGCGGATGTTGAGGAAGCCGCGGGTCTGGGTGCCGGCGCCGTAGACGGTCAGCGGGTGCCCGATCACCGCCTGCAGACAGAAGCGGTTGAGCACGGTGCCGAAGATCTCGTCGTAGTCGAAGCGGGTGATCAGGCGCTCGTCGCGGGCCGTCTCCTCGGTCTCGATCCCGTAGACGACGCCCTGGTTGAGGTCGGTGGCGCGCAGGCCCCAGGTGCGGCAGGCGAAGTGGATGTTGGTCGAGTCGTGGACCTTGGAGCAGTGGTACAGCGAGGCCGGCAGCTTCGGGAAGGGCAGGGTGTCGCGACGGCCCTTGTGCTCGATCTCGATGTAGCCCTCCTCGATGTCGATCTCGGGCTGGCCGTACTCGCCCATCGTCCCGAGCTTGACCAGGTGACAGTCAGGGACGTGGTCGCGGATCGAGAAGAGCAGGTTGAGGTTGCCGATCACGTTCGCGTACTGGGTCTCGACCGCCTGCTCGCGGGAGGCCATCGAGTAGGGCGCCGAGGCCTGCTGGCCGTAGTGGACGACCGCCTCGGGACGGGTCTCGGCGACGACGCCGTCGAGGAACTCGCCGTCCTGCACCGAGCCGACGTAGCTGGCGATCTCGGTCCCGGAGATCTCCTTCCAGGCGGCGAGGCGAGCGTCGAGCTCGGCAATCGGCGTCAGCGAGCCGGTGCCGGCTTCGCGGTGCCAGCGACGGCGTGAAAAGTCATCGACGACGGATACATCATGGCCGGCGGCGGCGAACCGAAGCGCCGTCGGCCATCCCAGGTAGCCGTCGCCCCCGAGGATGAGGATTCGCATAGGCGGCGCAGCTTAGTTGACGGGGGCGACGGCGGCACCGGCTCGGCGCCATAGCATCGGCGCGATGGCAAGCGAGTTCGCGGCGCGGAACGGGGGTCGGGTGGGCGTCGCGGCGTTGATCGCGATCCTCCTGCTCGGCCTCGGCCTGCGGCTGCACGAGGCTTGGGACGGGCGGGCGCCGGTCTACGACGCCGCCGCCTACGCCGCGATCGCCGCCAACCTCGAGCGCGGCGAGGGCTTCACCGTCGGCCCCAGCGCGACCCAGCCATCGAGCAACTACTCCCCCGGCCTCCCCCTCTTCGTGGCGGGCACCTACGAGCTCACCGGCGGCGTCCACGAACGCACCGCCCGCGTCGTGCTCGCCCTGATCGGCACGCTTTCGATCCTCTTCACCTACGCGATCGGCCGGCGCCTTCGCTCTCCCGCGGCCGGCCTGATCGGAGCTGGGTGCGTGGCCATCTACCCGGCGCTGCTCGAGTACCAGGGCATGCTGATGAGCGAGCCGCTGGCGGCGACGCTGCTCTCCGCGTCGGTGCTGTCCCTGCTCTGGGCCGGAGGCGTCGATCGCAGCCGCCCCTCGCGCGGGTGCCCCGAGGGAGGGGGTCCGAGAACGAATACCTCGCCCGCAGGATCCCCTCCCTCGGGGCGGGCCCCGCGCGCCACCTGGCTCAGATGGCTCCTCCCCGGCCTCCTGCTCGGCGCCACCGCGATGGTTCGGCCGGAGTACCTCGGGATCGCCGCCCTCCTCGCGCTCGTCGTCTTCGCCCGCACGGCCCGCGCCGACTGGCGGCGGGGCCTGGCCCAGGCGGCGATCGTGCTCGCCGGGGTCGCGCTGGTTGTGCTGCCCTGGACTGTCCGCAACATGGTCGCGCTCGACCGTGCGGTGCCGATCTCGACCGGCGGTGGCCAGGTCCTCTTCGCCGGGACGTACCTACCCTCGGACGGGGACCCGGAGCGGGTCGGAGCTGAGGTGGTCGAGCGCCACCCGGAGCTATTCGGGGCGAACGCGGTTGAGCGCCTGCGGCTGGAGCAGATCCTCACCCGGCTGGCGGCGCAACGCTACCCGGACCTGGAAACCGACCAGGCGCTCTCGCGCATGGGCAAGGACCAGCTCTGGGACGACCTCAGCGGACAGCCACTCGAATACGCAGGCTTCGTCGCGACCAAGGTCTGGCGGGTCTGGTCGCAGGGACCGCGCGAGGTGATGGAGGAGCCGCTCTGGCGCGCCTTCCAGCTCGTCCTGGTCGTACTCGGCCTGCTCGGCCTCGGGCTACTGGCCTGGCGGCGGCGCTGGGAGGCGCTGGTCCTCGCCACCGTCTTCCTCGGCGTCACCGCGCTCAGCGCCGTGCTGGTCGCCTCGCCGCGGCGGGTACTGGTGCTGGTGCCACTGGTCGCGGCGCTCGCCGGAGTCGCCGCGACCTGGGTGGCGGACCGGCTCAGTCCTGGTCGTACTTGACCTGGAAGGTGAGCTTGATGAAGGTCGCCGTGTCGGCGCCTTTGAAGGTGCAGTTGTAGGCGACCACGTCGGGGCTGGTCGATTTCACCGTCGGCACGCAGTAGAAAGCCTTGGTCGAGCGCGGCATCTCGATCCGCAGTTCGGTCGTTTTCTGCATCACTTCCTTGGCGTGGGCGCAGGTGGCGAAGCGCTTCTGCGAAGGATCTACGTTGCTCGAGGTCAGGGTGCCCTTGACGGTTTTGCCGATCACGTTGGGCGAGGTCGTGGTGCAGGTCTGGGCCGGCGTTTTCGCAGCGGCGGCGCTGCCGGCGAAAGCGAGCATCGCCACGGCGGCGAGGGCGGTGGCAAGGAAGGTGCGGCGCATCGGGAGTTCTCCTCTGTCGGTTTGCACTTTGCCCAGCAGGGTTCGCCGCCGCCGCTCGCTGCCCTGCGCCCTGGGTAGCCTGACCCAGCCTTGAACGCCGCCGACCGCCTCCGTGCCCTGCCCGAGCGCTACGGGAAGACGACGCTGATCCTGCTCGCGCTGATCGCCGTGGTCGGGCTCGGCGCCCGCGCCTACGTCGTCGTCAACCCGGTCGCCCACCCGGCCGACGACTCGGCCGCCTACTTCGCCCTCTCCAAGGCGCTGTACGAGGAAGGCAGCTTCGGCGGGCCTGAATTCCGCGACTCCAGCGACTGGTCGCCGGGGGCGCCGCTGCTCTACGCCGCCGCCTACTACGCGACCGGCGGCGCCCGCGAAGGGACGGCCCGGATCGTCGAGGCGCTGATGGGCGTGGCGGCGATCTTCGTCGTCTTCCTGCTCGGCCGGCGCCTCGGTGAGGCGGCGGGAGCCCGCGCCGGCCCACGGTTCGGCAACGCGGTCGGCCTGCTCGCCGCCGCCGCGGTCGCGGTCTACCCACCCTTCATCCACTCGACCGGGGAGCTGATGAGCGAGCCGCCGGCGCTCCTCACCCTGCCGGCCGCGGTGCTCGCCTTCCTCTGGGCGAGCGAAAAGGAGCGCGCCTGGCCCTGGCTCGTCCCCGGCCTGCTCTTCGGGCTGACGGCGATGTTCCGGCCCGAATACCTCTTCGTCGGCGCCGTCTTCGTCCTTTTCGCCGCGCTCCGGGTCGGCCTGGCGCGCGGCTGGAAGCCGGGGCTGGCCGGGGCCGGACTGGCGCTCGCCGCGCTGCTGCTGCCGATCGTGCCCTGGACGATCCGCAACCTCGAGGTGCTCGACCGCGTCGTCCCGATCTCGACCGGCAGCGGCAAGGCGCTCTACGTCGGCACCTTCCTCCCCGCCGACGGCGAATACCAGCGAGTCAAGGCGATCCTGGTCGAGCGCTACCAGGGCCGTGAGCTCGACCCGCACTCGGCGGCGCTGGACGCGGTCGACCCGACGCCGCTGTTCGACCGGGTCGCCGCCCGCTACCCGGACCTGCCGCGCGACTCGGCCCTGGGCAAGATCGGCAAAGAGAACCTCTCCAAGTTCGCCGGCGAAGACCCGCTCGGCTACGCGGCGATGACCGCGCGCAAGGTCGGGCGGATGTGGAGCAGCGGCGTCGGCGAAGCGATGAGCAGCACGCCTGGGCGGGCGGTGCAGATCCTCCTGGTGGCGCTGGGGCTGGCCGGGTTCGTCCTGCTCGGGCTGCGCCGATGCTGGTGGGAGCTGGTCGCGCTGGCGACCCCGATCGCGATCGTCACCGCGGTCGGCGCCGCCTCGCTGGCCGCCCCGCGTCGCAACGAGGTGCTGATGACGCTGGTCTTCCCACTCGCCGCCCTGGCGCTCTGCCGGGGGGTCGCGGCCATATCCTCTGGCCGCGAATGGTCCCCAGAGCAGGCATCTTCCCCTCCGAGCTGACGGCGCTGCGCGCCGGCGGGCTGGTCGTCGCGATCGGCCTCGTCGTCTACGCGCTGCTCCGCCGCCGCTCGCTGCGCAACGCCGAGGTGATCATCCTGCTGCTGGCCGGGGTCGGCCTGGCCCTGATCGCCGGCACCGAAATCACCAACAAGCTGCTCTCCGCCTTCTCCTTCGAGAAAGGCAATGGCGGTCGCATCCTCGGCCTCGTCGTCTTCGCGATCTTCATCCTCTTCCTGCTCACCCTGCGGGCGCTCTCGGTAGCCGCCCGCAACTCGCGTCAACTCTCCGCGGCGCTGGAGGGCCTGGCCTGGGAGGAGTTCCGCCAGGCGGGGCTGCCGGAGCGCTTCCGCGGCAAGGTCGCGATCCTCGTCCCCGCCTACAACGAGGCCGAAAACATCGGCACCGTGCTCAACCAGATGCCGGCCGCGGTCTGCGGGGTCGGGACCGAGGTCCTGGTCGTCGACGACGGCTCTCGCGACGGCACCGGCGACGTCGCCGCCGAGCACGGCGCCGCGGTCGCCCGGCACGTCACCAACCGCGGCGGCGGCGCGGCGCTGCGCACCGGCTACCGGCTGATGGTCGAATCCGGGGCCGAGGTCGTGGTCACCCTCGATGCCGATGGCCAGCACCTCCCCTCCGAGATGGAGCGCCTGGTCAAGCCGGTGCTCGACGGCGAAGTCGACGTCGCCCACGGCTCGCGCGTGCTCGGCCACGCCGACCGCAACCACTTCGCCCGCGAGCTCGGGATCGTTTTCTTCAACCGCCTCGTCTCCTTCATCACCAGGACTCATGTCACCGACTGCTCGAACGGCTACCGCGCTGTCCGCACCACCGTGCTCCCCCAGCTCGTCCTGCGCCAGGAGCAGTTCCACACCTCCGAGTTCATGATCGAGGCGATCAAGCGCGGCATCCCCGCCAAGGAGATCCCGATCACGGTCGAACAGCGGCTGCACGGCCACTCGAAGAAGCCGGCCGTCTTCCGCTACGGCGTCGGCTTCGCCAATGCGATCGTGAGGACCTGGCTGCGATAGGGGTGCGCGGGAAGGGGGCCGATACCCCTCCCCGTGAATTCAGTCGCGCGCCCTAAAGGGCGCGGCTCCGGATGCTGCTGTCCGCCTATGGCGGACAGAAATCGGATTGCATTTCCGCCGCTTCGCGACATTCCCGGGGAGGGGTATCGGCCCCCTTCTCACATACGTCTCTCGCTATCCAGCTTCACTCGAATGGCCGAGCAAGCTTTCCGCCGAAGCATCCGTGCTGTACGCGTGAGCAACGCGCTCTTGACTTCTTCAGCAGGGGCTCGACCCTCGGCCGTCAATAGCTACGTGTCGTTGGGAGGGGTCCGGTCGTCCTCCGGGCGAATGTTGCCCGAAGGGCGCGATATG